>NZ_JBDVGB010000039.1:0-146318 GCF_039940735.1 Tateyamaria sp. | reverse complement strand
TGAGAGCTTCTTTTCCCGCCTGCGCAACATGATCCAAGGCCAGCACCACGGCGTTTCGCCTAAGTACCTGCACCAATATGCGAACCACTCTGCATGGTTGGAAGACAACCGCCGCACCGACAACGGCACGCTGGCGCGGATCGTCGTGTCAAACGCGATGGATGCGCCCGTGTCGCGCAACTGGAAGGGTTACTGGCAGCGCGCGGCGTAATTCGCAGGAAATTTTGCGTGATGAGTCCAGTTCTTCTTGTGTTTATATCCAGATTTGTTTAGAAAAAGATGGCAGGCGAAGGGCCGTAACCCTCCGCCAAGAAAGTCACATTAGCCAATCGGCCAGTGCGAGCAATCCAACCGCAATTGTCACAATATTTGCGACAAGGGCGATAACCGTCAGATAATGCTGCATAGGGGTCTCCTACATGCATCGTCTGACGCGTCAGACGGTTTAAAACCGCTGTCATTTTTTAAACTGCCGTTGCTAGCAGTTGAGCGTCCCTATGATCACTTGGGGCGTTCGCTTCGACAAACGTCCATCCGTCACTGCCTTCGTGGAAAGTAGTGGCGGATTTCGCAGAGCCTTAGCCATTTTGGTGCTAACCTCAGACACAGGGCCGCTAAGCCCTACCCATCGCCAAACGCGGCATCCCGCGCATCGCGCGGTCTCAGGTATCTAAGGGTAGATCAGAGCGGCCTGCATGAGTCGAGTCCGACATTCTCCACAAGCACCCATCTGGCCCGAAGTCCTGCACCACATGCCCCCGATGCTTCAGCCTATCTAGCGTTTGCGTTGTTCGCACATAGGCCTCCCTTTCGCTTATCTCAGGCCGATTGGTGGCAACATGTGCCGCAATCACTCGCAAAGGCGCGGGACCGCATCTAAGGGCATTTAGGACCAAAGCTGACATATGCCCCCTACGCGCCGCATCCTCGGTCTTAGCTGGCAGTACGGCTGGCATATGAACGCTACGCTGGGCCAGCAATGACTCAACGTGTCCCAAGCCGTCCAGACTTCCCCTTATGATTTGCTTGCGTAGCGCAAGAAGCGCCCCGTCTATCGATTTGTCCTGCATGCCGCTTTTATAGCGTGTCGGGATTCACAAATCTTGGTGCGTTTGATACATAAGGCCGGGTGTTTTAGACCCAAAGAAGGCGGGAGTGACGTTCAATCCACTGCCACACGCGGACGTCCTGCGGCCTCGACTGTCAAGGTTGCTTCTATAAACACTTCGCGCGCTTCAACCTGCGCTGTGCGAATGTCGCGGGTCACTCGGATGTCGATTTCTAATGCGCCTGCGGCTGTAGCTGCCGCTGTGGCAGCGTCGCGCAAAGCGGTTTCCAGGCATTTAAGGGCTGGGTCGGCCGCTGTGAAATCTTCTGGCCCGCTGTCCAAATGCACACGGAACCGCCCTTCGCTTGGGGAGGTCACAGTACCGCTGCGACGCATTGTGACATGTCCCACAACTGCCCCGATCGCATTGGCGACCCCGGCGTCAGTGGGCAGGATCATTTCTGTGCCTGTTAAAGCGCCGACCGCCGGGTAATACGTTGCTGCAGACGCCCCAAGGCCCACAACCGGCACAGCCAGGCCAGCGTTGATTTGCAGGGCGTTTTTGTGTCCACTTAGACCTTTTTGAAGCAGAATGTGGTCTGCAAGGTTTTCGTCGAAGCCATCTTCGGCCAATGCGGTTTGTAAAAGAGCCTGCCCGGTTTGATGCGTCAGTTGATCAACCACTATTTGCGCCATCTGTTTTGGATCCTTGGTTAGCACTTCGCCTGCGCCGGTGCGTCGCCGTCCGAAAAGTTGGCATGCAATCCGTGCTGCCGTTGCATCCCATGCATTTAGATGCCCCAGCACGTGACTGGCATCAGATGGCGTCAACCCAGATATCTGCAACAGCCCACGCGCGACCAGCCGCTTGAGCGCCCCCAATTCCATCCTAGTGCGCAAAACAGACCCTAACGGGTGCACATCGTCACCAATGCGCGCCAAAAGGTCCGCATCCCGCGCGGCAAGACCGCCCGCGTGGACACCCGGCACAGCGCGCACAAAACGCCCGTCAAATTCGCCGGGGGTCGTGTTGCGCATTTGTGCCTCAAGCGCCGGCAACACCACATCAGGCGCTTCTGCGGCCATCAGCGACACCGGAACAACCCGACGAGGCCCCAACGTCACGCCCCCAAGCAATCCTTCTCCCACAAAGTGGACCTCGCTGTCGCCACCAAGGCCTGTGGTCCGCATTGCTACCGCTTCGACCATGGTGCGAAACGCACCGACACGTGCTCCATCAGGGTCAATCTTTGGGCGCCCATCCTTCAACATCGCAACATCTGTTGTCGTTCCGCCGATGTCGCTGACCAAAGCGTGATCCGCCCCTGTCAGCCAACGTGCCCCGACAATGGATGCAGCTGGGCCGCTTAGGATCGTCTCAATCGGACGTTGCCGCGCTTGCGCCGACGACATCAAGGCACCGTCCCCACGCACAACCAGCATAGGCGCATCGATACCAATAAGACGCAGTTCATCTTCGGCACGGCCAATGAGGGCATCGATCAGACCGATCAGACGCGCGTTCAGAACCGCCGTTAACGCCCGCTTTGGTCCACCCAACTTGGCCGACAATTGATGGCTGGCAGAGACAGGGCAACCAGTGATGTTGCGCACCAATTCAACGACGCGCTGTTCGTGTTCAGGATTGCGCGTCGCAAATTGCGCTGCGACGGCAAAACTGCTCACATCTGTTTTATGTGTCTCTAGAAATCTGCGTAGGGTCGCCTCGTCCAGATCAGCGGTTTGCAATCCATCATGATTGTGCCCGCCAGAAAGCACACAAACCGGATCATTTCCCAACGCTTGGGCCAAGCCCTGTGTGTCCAGATCCTGCGCCCGAAATCCGACATAGATCAAAGCAACGCGACCGCCCTGCCCCTCGACCAACGCATTGGTCGCCAAAGTGGTGGATAATGACGCCATGGCAACATCGCTCGCATCGACACCTGATGTCTCAAGCACAGTGCGCACTGCTGTGCCGACGCCGATTGCAAGATCATGCCGGGTGGTCAACGCTTTGGCGCGGGCCAATACTTCCTCATCATCGCGGATCAAAACCGCGTCGGTATAGGTGCCACCCGTATCGACACCCAGCGATATCGCCATGCCTGTTCCCTCGCTTAACTCAATCGCGCCACGGCCCAGCACGCTGCATCCGCGACCGCCGGATCCGGGTCTTCGGCCAATCCTTGCGCGATAGACATCAATGACACATCATTCGAATTCCCAATGGCATAAAGGACATTGCGCACAAATCGATTTCGCCCGATCCGCTTAACCGGAGAGCCCGAAAACCGAGTCCGAAACTCCGCATCGTCCAATACAGCCAGCTCGGCCAAAGGTGGCGCGCCCACAGCCCCCAAATACCGCATATCACTGGCCGCTACGGCGAATTTGTTCCACGGGCAAGCCGCTAAACAATCATCACACCCATAAATGCGGTTCCCCATCGCAGCGCGCAAATCAGGCGCAATTGGTCCCTTATGTTCAATCGTGAGATAGGAAATGCAGCGGCGCGCATCCAACTGATATGGGGCAATGAATGCCTTTGTCGGACAAGCATCAAGACAGGACGTACACGATCCACAGTGATCGACCTCAGGCAAATCGGGTTCCAAATCCAATGTTGTGAAAATCGATCCTAAAAAGGCCCAATTGCCCCATTCACGGCTGACCAAGTTCGTATGCTTGCCCTGCCAGCCAAGACCTGATGCTTGACCCAAGGCTTTCTCTGGGACGGGCGCGGTATCGACAAACACCTTCAACTCGCCGCCCGCTTCTTCTATCAACCACCGCGCCAAACGCTTTAGACGTTTCTTGACGATGTCGTGGTAGTCACGCCCCTGCGCATAAACCGAAACGGCACCCAAATTCGGGCGTTCTAAAACGGCCAATGGATCATGTTCGGGTGCATAACTCTCGGCCAGCATCAGGATCGAACGCGCCTCAGGCCAAAGCACTGATGGATCAGCACGCCAATGCATCCGCTCGGCCATCCACCCCATCTGCCCATGATAGCCAGCGGCCACATATGCGTCCAACCGCGCTGCCATCTCGGGTACCGCATCTGGGCGACAAACTCGGGCCATTACAAACCCTTCCTCCAAAGCACGCGCAACAACGCGGTCCTTCAGATCCATATCTTCATCTTGCAAAATAAACTCCGGGGAGTCGCAAAAGCGACGGGGCAGAGCCCCAGCACAGCGCCAAAATCAGAAGTCGAGGTCATTGTAGTGTCGCGGCGGTGGAAAGCCCGGCACCTGATCCGCCAAAATAGACCGGAACGCAGGGCGGGATTTGATCTTGGCATACCAATCCTTGACGACCTCGCTGCGGTTCCAATCCACATCCGAGATATAATCAAGGCAAGACAAATGCGACGCCGCCGCAAAATCCGCCAGCGTCATTGCATCACCAGCAAGCCAGCGGCGATGATCCAGCAACCATGTCATGTAGTCCAAATGATACTTGATGGCCTTTGCGCCATCTTTGACATTGCGGCTGTCGGGAAACCCTTTGCTCATTACCTTCTTGTTGACCCGTTCATACAGCAGTTTGGATGTGACTTCGTGATGAAACTTATCGTCAAACCACCCCACCAAACGGCGCACTTCCAACTTACCCGCTGAATCGCTGGGCATCAGCGATGGTTCTGGACGAGTCTCTTCGATGTATTCACAAATGGCCGCACTTTCGGCCATCATCACCCCATCAAGGCGCAGCACCGGCACTTTGGCGGCCGGGTTACGTCGCAGAAAGTCAGGATCCAATTCCCAAAAGCGTTCTTCAACCAACTCCACCTCGATCTTCTTTTCCGCCAAAGACAAGCGTACCTTGCGGCAGAAGGGAGATAGAGGGACGTGAAACAAACGGGCCATGGTAAATCCGGGCTTTTTTAGTGGTTAGGTATCCATGCACCTTCGTCAGAGTATTTTCAACTCTGGAAACAGTCTGCCCGCCCATCCGCGCGGATGGTGGCCGCTCCGTCGACGATCTGACTGGCACGTTTTCGTACGAAACTCGATGGGTTGCTGGCTGAACGCCCCTTGGGATTAGGTAAAATCGCAGCCAACCGGGCCGCCTGAGTGGGCGTGAGAGAAGCGGCATCGACACCGAAATAGTGTTGCGCGGCAGCCTCGATGCCAAAGACACCTTCATCGAACTCTGCCACGTTCAAATACACCTCAAGAATGCGTTGCTTGGACCATAGTGCTTCCATCAATGGCGTCAGTGCCGCCTCAAGCACTTTGCGGGTCCAAGTCCTGCCGTGCCACAAGAACACGTTTTTCACGACTTGTTGGCTGATGGTCGACGCGCCGCGCCCACTGTCGTCTTCAAGCGCCTTGCGGATCGCGACAATATCCAATCCCCAATGATTGCAAAAATTGGCATCCTCTGCGGCCACAGCAGCCCGGGGCATGACAGGTGCGATTTGCTCCATGTCAGCCCATTTTTGTTCTACACCGCCCAATCGGCGGGATTCCTGCATCATGTAATATGTCGTAGGTGGGTTAAACACGCCCCAAAGAACGACCAAAAACACCGCAAGCAAAAACGCAACGCTGATCAAACGCAGGGTCCAGCGCATGATCCAACGATCGGGTCGAAACCGACGCCGTGGGGTTTTCTTGGTCTTCTTTGTCGTGCGTTTCGCCATGGCCCAGCTATAGGGCCCTGTCGCCGCCAAGTGAACCAAAGTGTTCCCTGAAACACGTTTCTACTGCGCCGATTGCATCAGTTACGTGCCTTTGTCTGGTGCATTTATTGAAGGTGGTCATCGTTCCATCAACGCGCCATTCACCAAAAACATAGAAAACTCTAATTAATTACAAGGCGTTAATCGCTCATGCCGCCATGATGATTTTGCTAACCTTGATCTACGAAATTTTAACTGATCAGGAGATTGGAGATGATCGAAGAAACGACACCACATACAACGCCAAGCGCCGTCGCGCCTGAGTTCCGCGTTTTGAATGCGACCGATGCGGCATTGATCTGGCTTTTGAAATGGGCCGGAGACGCCGACCACGTCATCGCGAACAAACTAAGCACAATGCCCAGCCGTGTGAGCGACGTTTTAGCGGAAACCACGCACGTTGGCAGCCGCGACAAGGCGACCAAAATGGCCGCCTCGCGCAAGGACTAGATCTTATTCAGCTGGGATCGCACCTTTATCAAGGCTCAGCGGTGCTGGAAGATGAACAAGCATTTCTTTGGGGCAAACTTGCAGGAAGTGGTGCTGTTCGCTGTCCCAATTTTGCAAGATATCAGCAGCCTTTGCGCTGCCCGTTTCGCGCAGATGGCGTTCCAGAAGTTCTTCCAACTGGGTCATCCAGTGCGACACGGTGACAGGGCATGCAACCAGCGTTTCCATGTTCATCAGGTCCAAAGCGTTGCCTTCAGGGTCGTACAAATATGCCATACCGCCGGTCATCCCGGCGCCAAAGTTGGCCCCGATTTCCCCAAGGATAACGGCCACACCCCCGGTCATGTATTCACAACCGTTGCTGCCACAGCCTTCGATGACCACAGATGCACCCGAGTTACGCACAGCAAAGCGTTCACCGGCACGCCCAGCGGCGAACAAGAAGCCATCGGTCGCACCATAAAGCACAGTGTTTCCAATAATGGTGTTATCGGCAGCCAAGATGGGCGAAGCCATGGGCGGCCGCACCACAATGGTGCCACCAGACAAGCCCTTGCCGACATAATCGTTGGCATCCCCGGACACTTCCAGCTTTAGGCCCGGCGCCGCAAAGGCCCCAAGCGATTGGCCAGCCGATCCGGTCAGTTTTACTGTCAGGTGATCGGGTTGCAGTGTGTTGCGCATGCCGAATTTGCGCACAATGTGGCTTGAGGTGCGCGTGCCCACAGTGCGGTGCGTGTTTTGCACGGCATAGGACAATTGCATCTTTTCACCATCTTCAAGGAACCGCGCAGCATCGCGCACAATCTGTGCATCCAGCGTGTCAGGCACGGCATTGCGGTCCTTGTCACGATTGTAAACGATGTCGGCCGCACCATCGACGGTTATCAGCATTGGGTTCAGATCAAGGTCATCCAGATGGGCCGACCCACGGCTGACCTGCGCCAACAGGTCTGCACGCCCAATCACATCATCCAAGCTGCGCGCGCCAATCTCGGCCAGCAGCTCGCGCACTTCTTGCGCATAGAAGGTAATCAGGTTCACGACCTTGTCTGCGTTGCCGGTGAACTTATCCCGCAGCGCTTCGTCCTGCGTACAAACGCCCACGGGACAGGTGTTCGATTGGCACTGACGCACCATGATACAGCCCATCGCGATCAGCGCAGCGGTGCCGATGCCGTATTCTTCGGCGCCCAGCATCGCAGCCATGACAATGTCACGCCCTGTGCGCAAACCGCCGTCGGTCCGCAGGGTTACGCGTTCGCGCAGGTTGTTCATGGACAGCACTTGGTGTGCTTCGGTCAGGCCCATTTCCCATGGTAGACCTGCGTATTTGATCGATGTCGCAGGTGACGCCCCAGTGCCCCCATTGTGGCCCGAAATCAGGATCACGTCCGCTTTGGCCTTGGCCACACCGGCAGCAATCGTACCCACACCACTGGAAGCCACCAGCTTTACAGTCACCTTACAACGCGGGTTGATCTGCTTAAGGTCATAGATTAGCTGCGCCAGGTCCTCGATCGAATAGATGTCATGGTGCGGCGGCGGCGAAATCAACGTCACCCCCTTAGTCGAGTGCCGCAACCGCGCGATCAAGTCCGTGACTTTCATCCCAGGCAGCTGCCCACCTTCGCCGGGCTTGGCACCTTGGGCGACTTTGATTTCCAGTTCTTCGCACTGGTTCAAGTATTCCGCAGTCACGCCAAAGCGGCCTGACGCAACCTGTTTAATCTTAGCGGACGGGTTGTCGCCATTGGGTTCGGGGTGGAAGTGCGCCGGATCTTCGCCGCCTTCGCCACTGTCTGATTTGGCCCCAATCCGGTTCATCGCCACGTTCAGCGTCTTGTGCGCCTCAGGTGACAACGCACCCAACGACATACCCGGAGTGACAAAACGCTTACGGATCGACGTGATGCTTTCCACCTCTTCGATCGGCACAGGTGCGCCGAGCGGTTTGATATCCATCAAATCGCGCAGGTGGATTGGTGGCGCAGAGCGCATTTTGGCAGAGTACTGTTTCCACATCGCAAAAGAGGCGTTGTTACAAGCAGTCTGCAACAAGTGCATGCTGGTCGCTTCCCAAGCGTGCGTTTCGCCAGATTTGCGCAGCTTGTAGAACCCGCCCATCGGCAACACGTTGGTCCCTGCCCAGCCTTGCTTGTGAACGCCTTCGGCCTTGGACTGGATGCCCGTTACACCAATGCCGCTGATCCGGCTGGTCATACCGGGGAAATACTCGGCACACATGGCGCGGCTTAAGCCGACGGCTTCAAAGTTCAGACCACCCCGATAGGACGACACAACGCTGATCCCCATCTTGGCCATGATCTTGAGCAAACCCTGATCGATCGCGTTGCGATACCGCGCAACAGCTTCGGTCAAAGTGCCATCCATCAGGTTGCGATCAATACGATCAGCCAAGGAATCTTCGGCCAAATAGGCGTTGACCACAGTGGCCCCACACCCGATCAAAACCGCAAAGTAATGCGGATCGACGCATTCGGCAGACCGCACATTCAGCGAACAGAAGGTGCGCAGACCTTTGCGTGTGAGGTGACTGTGAACAGCAGATGTCGCAAGGATCATCGGCATCGCCACTTTGTCGGCGTTTGAATGTTGGTCTGTCAGGACAATGTGCCCAGCGCCCGAACGCACGGCATCTTCTACTTCGTTCCGGATGCGTCGCAAGCCGGCACTCAGGGCCGACTCATCACTGGATTCAAAGGTACAATCGACCTCGACCAAATCGACGTTGAAATGTTTGACCAACTCGTCCCACTGCGCGTTGCCAATGAACGGGCTGTCGAGGGTGATGATTTCGGTCTGTGCACTGCTTTCATCCAGCACGTTTTTCAAGTTCCCAAAGCGGGTCTTCAGGCTCATCACCCGGAATTCGCGCAAACTGTCAATCGGCGGGTTGGTGACTTGGCTAAAGTTCTGCCGGAAGAAGTGCGACAGCGGGCGGTATTTTTTACTCAAAACAGCGCTTGGTGTGTCATCGCCCATCGAGGCCAACGCCTCTTTTGCATCCTCGGCCATGGGCACAAGGATTTGCTCTAGTTCTTCGATAGAATATCCGGCCGCGATTTGGCGGCGGCGCAGTTCTTCACCTGCAAACAACGGCTTTTCAGTAGCCCCTGCGATCGCAGGCTCCAGCTCTTTGATCTTGCCGACCCATTCGCCAAACGGCCGGCTGGCAGCCAGCTGGTCCTTGATTTCGGTATCGCGGTACAATTTTCCTTCGGCCATATCGACCGACAGCAATTGGCCGGGCCCAAGCGCGCCCTTTTCGATTACGTTGGCTTCGTCCTGTGGCACCATCCCGGTTTCCGAACCCGCAATAACCATACCATCCGCAGTCACGACATAACGCATCGGGCGCAAACCGTTGCGATCAAGCCCCGCGCAAACCCAGCGCCCATCGGTCATCGCCAAAGCAGCCGGACCATCCCAAGGTTCCATCACCGAGTTGCAATATGAATACATATCGCGCCACGCTTGCGGCAATTCGACCGCCTGCTTGGACCAAGATTCAGGCACCATCATTGTTTTGGCCATCGGCGCGTTGCGTCCGGCGCGAACCAGCACCTCGAACACGGCATCAAGGGCGGCCGAGTCGCTCGACCCGCTTGCCACGATGGGTTTGATATCTTCGGCCATGTCGCCAAACGTGCCGCTTGCCATGCGGATTTCGTGCGATTTCATCCAGTTCAGGTTGCCCTTCAGGGTGTTGATTTCACCGTTGTGGGCCAGCATGCGGAAAGGTTGCGCCAACCACCACTGCGGGAATGTGTTGGTAGAATACCGCTGGTGATAGATCGCGAACGCGCTTTCAAACCGTTCATCCATCAAGTCGGGATAAAATTCCGCCACCTGTTCCGCCAGCATCATACCTTTGTAGATGATGGACCGGCACGACAGCGAAGCGATGTACAACGCTGGCACTTGTGCAGCCAGCGCCGCTTTCTCGATGCGCCGGCGGATCACGTACAATTCACGTTCAAAGGTTTCCTCGTCGACACCTTTGGAGTTCGAGATCAAAATCTGTTCGATTTCAGGTCGGGTGGCGTTCGCCTTGTCGCCGAGGCAGGAAATGTTCACAGGCACATGGCGCCAGCCATAGATATAGTAGCCCATGCGCAGGACTTCGGTCTCGACGATGGTCCGGCAAGTTTCTTGCGCACCAAAATCGGTGCGGGGCAAAAACACCTGACCCACAGCAATCATGCGATCGCGATCCGGCGTGTGGCCGGTGCGTTCAATCTGATCATAGAAAAACGGAACTGGGATCTGGATATGAATGCCAGCACCATCGCCAGTCATACCATCCGCATCAACCGCGCCGCGGTGCCAAATCGCCTTAAGCGCTTTGATCCCGTTTTCGACCACCGCCCGGCTTTTGGACCCATCCACATTAACGACCAAACCAACCCCACAAGAGCTGTGTTCTTCGGCCTCGGAGTACAGACCGTTTTCGGCCATGAACGTGCGCTTGGCTTCTTCACGGGCCACCCATTCAGCGTCATATTTGGTCATTGGTCATATCCTTTCGCGGTCGGGACAAAGCGCGCCAAGGAGGCGTCGCAGTCATAAAGCGGTGTCTTAGAGAAAAACCCGGGCTCACCCGGATAGATAAAGTCGATCGGCGATACGTCATCCTCGAAGGGACCATTTTCGCTCGTGCCTTGGTACGTGCCCGCAATAAAGCGGCGGTGTTTGACCGACACGTATTCCGTGCCTGTGATTTCTAGCGTGGTGCCACTGGTCGTTTCATGGCGCGCATTGAATTCGGTAACCAACAGCGGTTCGTCATCAATAACAACGCTCTCGCCTGTCAGACGATCAAATCCGACAACACGGACCGGACCGCTTTGCGTGCGCATTGTGAAATCATAAGCGTCGATGCCGGTTTCTAAAAGTTCAGTCAGGCTGGCCGGGTCGTCCGAGGGTTGCACCAATTCGCGTCGGCGCGTTGGAAACAGATGGTACGATTCGATCCACTGGGTTTCACTATCAATGCGCGCGACGAACTGCGGACCGTCTGCGGAAAATTCCATGCGCCAACTGTGGCCGGGGTTGGCCTCGCAGGTCCAAATGTTGTCGACCTGACAACCCCGAGACTGCACAGTTAGTTCAGCCGTACACCCTTCTGGCGGATAGAAACGAGTCCCATCCTCCTGCGCCTGCGCAGCACCTGCCCCTATCAAGGCGAGAACGAAAGCCCGGATCACGACGCACCCCCGTATTGCGTTAGCGCGCCAGCCACATGGGCGTAGCTGTCCGGCATGTGACTCGCAAAAATCCCGATAGGCAATTTCAATCCGGTACCGCGGCGGCGGTGTTCACGATGACGACTGGATGACGTATCAGGCACATTGTGCGATTCAAAGCGCACAGCGCCACACAGGCTTGCTCCTGACTTTTCCATGTCTCGTCTCCATTACTGTCAGCTTGGCTGACCCAACTTCGCTTTTGTCGGCTTTCAGATACACCACCTTAGGAACACAACCTGTTCGTGTTTGGCGTATTGATCCTTTGGACCTATTCGGCGGCTATCGCGGTCGTGCTGAATTGCTGCAAAATCGCTTCGGCACAGTCACGCCCATCGCGAATGGCCCAAACAACCAAGGATGCGCCGCGCACAATGTCACCCACAGCGTACACGCCATCCATTTGCGTCTTGCCAGAAGTAAATTCGGCCTTGATCGTACCCCACCGTGTCACTTCCAATTCAGGTTGATCCCACAATGTGGGCAAGGCCTCGGGTTCAAAACCCAACGCTTTGATCACTAGGTCGGCGTTTTCAACATAGTCGGCGCCTTCGATAACTTCGGGCGCTTGGCGACCGGTCGCGTCAGGTGCGCCCAAACGCATTTTCTGCACCATCACACCAGAAACGATGTCGCCATTGGTGGCAAAGCCCTTGGGCGCGCTTAGCCATTCAAAGACCACGCCTTCTTCTTCGGCGTTTTGCACTTCGCGTTGGCTGCCGGGCATGTTCGCGCGGTCACGGCGGTATAGGCATTTAACAGATGTCGCCCCTTGGCGGATCGACGTGCGCACACAGTCCATCGCCGTGTCTCCACCGCCGATGACAACCACCCGCTTGCCTTCGGCATTGTAACGTCCGCTATCGAACTCTTCGACTGCGTCACCAAAGCTTTTGCGGTTGCTTGCAGTCAGGAAATCAATCGCCTTCTCGACACCTGCGGCTTCGCCGTTCGGCATTGAAACATCACGACTTTTGTAGACACCCGTGGCAATAATTACCGCATCATGGGCGGCACGAATATCGGCAAAACTGATGTCCCCGCCCACATCACAGTTCAGCTTAAAGGTCACACCACCCTGCGCCAGCTGATCGTTGCGGCGCATAACGATGTCTTTTTCCAATTTGAAACCGGGGATGCCGTAGGTCAGCAAACCGCCAGCGCGGTCATAGCGGTCATACACAGTGACCTGCACACCTGCGCGGCGCAACACATCTGCGGCGGCCAGACCACCGGGGCCTGCGCCAATGATCCCAACAGATTCCGCGCGTTCTACGGCCGGTTTGATCGGCATAACCCAACCGTTTTCCCACGCCGTGTCCGTGATGTACTTTTCAACGGACCCGATGGTGACGGTCCCGTGGCCCGACTGCTCAATCACACAATTGCCTTCGCACAGACGATCCTGAGGACAGATACGACCACAGATTTCGGGGAAGGTGTTGGTCGCTTGCGATACCTCATAAGCTTCTTGCAAGCGCCCTTCTGCTGTTAGGCGCAGCCAGTCGGGTATATTGTTATGCAAGGGGCAATGGGTCTGGCAGTACGGCACGCCACATTGCGAACAGCGGCTGGATTGCTCCTTGGCTTTGGCGTCAGCGTATTCTGCATAGATCTCGTTGAAATCCTCACGGCGCACCGTCGCTTCACGCTTTTGGGGCATGTCACGTTCGATATTCACGAATTTCAGCATCGGCTGTTCGGCCATGGTCTTCTCCTGCCAGTCCCTAGTCGTTCGAGCGCAGTATGACATCTGCGCAGGAATTAAAAGTCAATAATGCTGACATATATGTCGAAAATTTGACACTGGCTCTGCAATACGGCGGTTTTTGACCTTAATTTAGGTCCGAACCGGGCCCTTAAGCCCCTTTGCCTTCAGAATCACCGCCCTGTACGAAGAGCCCAACATAAAGGCACAACTGGCATGACACTGTTTCAACTTCTCATCGTCGCCGTCATTCAAGGCGTGACAGAATTCTTACCGGTCTCGTCCTCCGGGCATCTGATTCTGCTGCCCGCGCTGACAGGCGGACCGGACCAAGGGCTGGCCATTGATGTGGCTGTCCACGTAGGAACTTTGCTGGCCGTCATCCTGTACTTCCGCGCCGATGTCTGCATCGCGGTCGGCGGCATTGGGCGGCTAGTCCGTGGGCGCGTCGACACCCCTGGCGCGTTTCTTGCTTTGTGTTTGATTGTCGCGACCATTCCCGCAGTGGTCGTCGGCTTTGCGATCAAAGTCACTGGTTTGGACGAAGCCATGCGGTCGGTGGCTGTTATCGGCTGGACGATGCTTATCTTTGGCCTTGTCCTATTTTGGGCTGACAAAACCGGCGACACCAAGCGTGTGGCCGAAAGCTGGACGCTAAAACACGCCATATACATGGGGCTCGCGCAATGCCTCGCTTTAATCCCGGGCACATCACGGTCTGGCATCACGATCACCGCCGCACGGCAATTGGGGTATGGGCGTGAAAGCGCTGCAAAGCTGTCGATGTTGATGTCGATCCCAGTCATCACCGCCTCAGGCGCGCTTTTAAGCCTTGATGTGCTCGAGCAAGCTAACTGGGCCCTCGCCCGCGACGCCGGCATCGCCGCCGCTTTCGCCTTTGTCGCGGCCCTTGGCGCACTTGTGTTGATGATGCGCTTGTTGCGCAGCATCAGCTTTACGCCTTACGTCATCTATCGCGTCATTTTCGGGATCGGCCTGTTAATCTGGACCTATAGTTAGGCGCGCAGGTTCTTGGCGCTTTCCTTGATCGCGTCGTACTGACCAGAGGGGCGGAAGCGCCACAAATAATCAGGCAAAACCGAAGGCATGGCTACTGGATCAATGCCGAGATCTGCAAGCCCCATGGCCCCATCCGCAACGACATTGTCGCTGCGTAGACTGCGCACTTGATCACGTGTGACGGGCGCTCGGACAAGGCCAAGGGACAGGATTTGTCCAACCTCCATCCCGAATGCCATGATGTTGGCCGCGAAAAACGGGATATTCAGCACGAGGCGACGGCGGCGGATAATCCCAAGCATCATCGCCATCAAATCGCGGAAAGACTGCACATCTGGTCCGCCAAGTTCGTAAACGCCCGTTGTCACATTTGTCGTCAAAGCCACCTCTGCGGCTTTGGCCACGTCGTCCACATAAACCGGTTGGAAAAGCGTATCAGCCCCGACAACAGGCAGCACCGGCCCAAGCCGTGACATGCCAGCGAAACGATTAAAGAATCCGTCTTCGGCACCAAATACAATCGACGGGCGCAAGATTACCGCATCTGGCATATGCGCCAATACACCGGCCTCGCCTGCGGCCTTGGTGCGTGCATATTCACTTTCGCTGTCGGCGTCCGCTCCGATCGATGAAATATGAGCCATCTGGGCAACACCATGTTCTGCCGCCAACCGAGCCACGCGTTCTGCGCCCTCGGCTTGGACAGTGTCGAACGTGTTCTTGCCATGGGCGGCCAGAATGCCCACGCAATTCACGACAGCGTCAGCGCCAGCCATCGCCTGCGCGACGGATGCATCGTCTCGGATGTTGCAAAGAATGGGCTCAACTTGGCCGACAACGCCATAAGGCTTGACGAACATTGCTTCGTTTGGGCGACGCACGGCAACCCGAACACGCCATCCAGCCTTGGCCATGCGCCGGGCGATATACCGCCCAACAAAACCCGACCCACCATAGATTGTGACAAGTTTGGACATGACCGTTTCCTCGTGTTTACGTCTTTGCACTGGTCTACCCACCCTTGCTTACGCAGACAAGACGGCAAATTAGCGCGATCTATGGCCTAATCATCTTTGTTGCGTTTGTTAGAATGGCCCTGACCGGCTGAACACAGGCACCCTCAGAATCAGATTGACACCTTCCGCCACTGTCCTTAAACGCCGCCCTTACCAACCCGTGCCCAGATGGCGGAATTGGTAGACGCGCTGGCTTCAGGTGCCAGTGACCGCAAGGTCGTGGAGGTTCGAGTCCTCTTCTGGGCACCAAATTTTCCGCAATAAGAAATATATTTCAGATAGATATGCTGTATTTTAATTTCTCAGCCCACCCTCTGGTCCACCTTTCGTTGCTCCGTGGGCTCCCAACAAATCAAGGTTCCTTCTTGTAATCAGCGCGCCATTTGCGCAGTAAAAAGAATGACCTCTAAACCTTTCAAGCCATTGTCTGATTTAGATTGGCACCGAATTGCCAATGGCGATGTGTATGGGCCAATAGAGGTGGGCGAAATTGAGTATTGGCTGGCGGTGCATATTGGTGCTGCTGTTTGCAAAGTGCAGATGAATCGGCCGTATATTCAGAAGCTGCGCTACAAACACAACTTAGACCCCAAAGAACTAGCGATGATGGCTGGTATGATGGCAGTTTCGCACGGCCCTCCAATCTCCGAAAACAACAGCAGGTGGACCTTCTTACGGTATGACGAAGACATGCGTCGGTATTACAAGCTTGGCTTGAAAATGACTGATGGAGGCAAAGAGCTGTGGATTTGTAGGTTTCATAGATTGTCAAAGAATGAATACAATCGGTTACTTCGCAAAAGCTTGAAAAAATAGAAAGGGGAGCACTGCTGCTCCCCTTTTTGGTACGGTCGAGTCTCCAATTTCTCGACATAGTCCACATGCACCAAGCAGTTGGCTTTTTTGCACAGGTACGGCCTGGAGTTTCACCGCGTCACGCACGGCTAACTTAGCAGCACAAGTTAAAGAATCAATAGAGTCAAAGGGTTGATCACACCAAGGTACCATGAATCTGAAATCCAAAGGAAATTTCTGTAACAATGAATCACCATGTCAGTCGTTAAACACTTGACTACATGACAACTAGGTGAAGCAAGGTGTCAATTTCTGGTCATTCTTGGCTAATGCGTATCGCGCGCAAGGTGCCTACTAAATTGCAAAAGTTCCTGTAGGATTTTGCTCGCATCCCATGCCGATAGTTCGGGTGCTGTGAACCAGATCCAGTTCCACCACCTGCGCCATGCATTCGGCACACCGTCCAGCCGCGCACCGCAGGATTTTTGCATAGAAAACCAGTGCGCTTGGCATGGGCAGTGCATCGCGGGGATGTATGCGCCCTTTGCATGGGGTTAGAGCGTGCAGAAGTTGCGTTCTTCAAGCGCGTCTCACCGTCCGCTCAACCCCGTCAAAATGCAACTTTCACCCAAGTATGGATAGCACCCTCAACGTCGATTTTCATTGCAAGTGGTATTTGGCGGCATGTTCGACAGGGGCGATGCTATGTTAGCGGACATGGTGGTCCTGCATGCTTGTTTGCACAGCAGATGCAGACGTTAAACACACAATCAAAGCTTGGACAGCGGGCTACGATTACGGACAGTCACATATTGCAAAGGGGGTGAAACTCGCTTTGCGCCCCTTTTCGGATCAATCGCAATTAATCTCTTCGGTTTCTCGCACTTCTGCGATTGTGGTTGCGGCCAGCCGCTCCACAAGGTTGCGTTCAATGTCCTCCAAGACCGACGCGACTTTCCTCTGTAGGATATTCTCCACCGAACAGGTGGAAACGGCCTCTTCTTCGTTCGTGGCAACAAGGCTTTCGTCCAGCCCAATGTAAACATCAGCCAAGGTGATTTCGTGAGGTCCGCGGGCAAGACGCCAGCCTCCGGCATGACCCTTTTCAGACGTCAAAATTCCTGCCTCGCGCAATTTTCCCAACACACGACGCACCACGACAGGGTTTGTTCCAGCATGCTCGGCGATATCCGCTGACGTCCGCACGCGGTCTGGTTCACTCGCCATGTGGCCGAGGGTATGCAAAGCAAGAGACAGGCGCGAATTACGTTTCATAGGCGGGTCTTCTCCACATTGGGCTTAATGTAACTTTTTCTGTTGCATTAATCTAGTAACTACGTAAGTTACCTGACTTGCAAGGCAACAATTGGAAATGAACATGTCAGATACACGCCTTCCGGTCACGGTGCTTTCGGGTTTTCTGGGCGCAGGGAAGACCACCCTTCTCAATCGTGTGTTAAACAATCGCGAAGGTCGCCGTGTCGCAGTCATCGTTAATGACATGTCCGAGGTGAACATCGATGCCGATCTGGTTCGTGCGGACACTGAACTGAGTCGGACAGATGAGACGCTGGTCGAGATGTCAAATGGTTGTATCTGCTGTACCCTAAGGGATGACCTGTTGGACGAGGTGCGGCGGCTCGCGGCCGAAGGGCGCTTTGACTACCTGCTCATCGAATCGACAGGCATCTCTGAACCGCTTCCGGTGGCGGCCACCTTCGACTTTCGCAACGAATTTGGTGACAGTCTCGCTGATGTGTCGCGCCTAGATACGATGGTTACCGTCGTGGATGCTGTGAACTTGCTGAATGATTATTCCAGCCACGATTTCCTACACGACCGTGGTGAAACAATGGGCGAAGAGGATGAGCGCACATTGGTCCACCTGTTAACCGATCAGATCGAGTTTGCGGATGTTGTGATCCTGAACAAAGTGACTGATGCGGGGCCAGACCGTGTGGATGCGGCACGCAAAATAATTCGCAGCCTAAACGCCGATGCGCGGATCATTGAAACGGATCATTCAGATGTCTCTGGTGATGCGATCCTAGACACAGGCCTTTTTGATTTCGAGCAGGCCCACGAGCATCCAATGTGGGCCAAGGAACTGTATGGTTTTGCCGATCACACGCCCGAAACCGAAGAATACGGCGTGGCATCTTACGTATACCGCGCGCGGCAACCATTTATCCCCGAAAAAATCTTAAACGTTCTGAATGGCGATCTGCCGGGTGTCATCCGCGCAAAGGGCCATTTTTGGATCACGTCCCGCCCGGAATGGGTCGCGGAATTTTCGCTCGCTGGATCGCTGTCGAGCGTCAAACCGCTGGGCACATGGTGGGCCACCGTGCCACGAGACCGTTGGCCCGAACATGACAGCGCGCGCAATTACATGCAGGCCCATTGGCAAGAGCCTTGGGGCGATCGGCGTCAGGAAATTGTATTTATTGGCGCAGGCATCGACTGGCCAGCGATCAAAGCCCAGCTTGATGCATGCCTTGTGCCAGAGTCGGTCGCGCGCAGCACCGATGCGTTGCCAGACTATACCGATCCATTTCCCGTTTGGCGGCATGCCCAGGCCGCAGAATGAAGCGCAATCTTGGTCAAACATCTTTGCGCAGACGGCGTCGACCCGTCGATCCAATGCATGCCTACGATTCCTTGCCGACACCGCTGCGGCAATGGCTTTCTCAGGCGGCGCTACCTTGGTCACCCGCTTCTGCCGGCAAGATCTGGACACGCGCACAAGCCAAGGGTTTAAGCGCGGATGACGCGCTGGCCCTACTGTCCCGTTCAGAAGCTCAAACGCTCGCCCGCGACAAACGGGCGATCCATCAATCTAACTATCCAACAGAATAAGGAACTTTCTATGTCGTTCATGACACGGCTTGCCGCTGCCGCAATCCTTTCTCTTTCAACCGCATTGCCTGTGATTGCACAGGAAGGGACCCTCAATATTTCTGTCGGCTTCATTTCCAGCGACCCGGTGCCTGATCCGCGGGCGGGCTACAACGGTTGGATGTCGAACCAAACCGGTGTGACCGAAACCCTGATGGGGATCGATTACGAATTGAACCTGTACCCCCGACTGGCTGAAACCATCGAACAAGCAGCACCCACAACCTGGCGCATCACATTGCGTGACGGGCTGGCCTTTCACGATGGCACCCCCGTAACGGCTCAGTCCGTTGTGGATGCGATCACACCGATTTCTGTCGAAGATCACCCGGGTTATAACGCGCGCATCGCAAACCTGCTGGATCTTGCATCGATTTCCACAGATGGCGACACGGTTGTTGTGTTCGAAACCAACAGCCCCAACGCAGCTTTCCCTTGGACATTGTCTGAACCCGGCATTGCCATCCTTGGCGCTGCATCCCAAGATTATCCAATCAACGGCACCGGCCCATACGTTTTCCAAGAAGCGATCCCAGATCAGCTTTACCGTGTCGCCGCAAATGGTGACTACCGCCTTGGTACGCCCGGTTTTGAGGAAGTCCGCGTTGTCGGCATCCCCGACCCCGGCGCATCCGCGCTGGCGTTTGAAGCTGGCGAAGTTGACATGGTGATCAACTATCCCGAAACGGATTTTGCCCGCATTCAGGAAACCGGCGCGCTTGGCTTTGCGGCCCCAACCGCGCGGCTTTATTTCTATACTGTGAACGCAGCCAGCGGCCCAATGGCAAATCCGCTGATCCGACGCGCCGTATCGGCCGCGATTGATCGCGAAGGGATTGTTCAAGCCGCCCTATCTGGTGTTGGCGGCGTCCCTGCGGGCACCGTGTATCCGGCAGGTATGGGATGGGCCGCGGACATTGATCCGGTTTATGATCCAGCCTTGGCAGAAGACCTGCTGGCCCAAGCAGGCGCTGTCAAAGAAGACGGCACATGGATGCTTGACGGTGCACCGCTGGAAATCGACATCGTGACATATTCCTCGCGTGCGGCATTGCCCCCCACAGCCGAACTGACCCAAGCGTTTCTGCAAGCCATCGGCGTCACAGCAAAAATCAGCGTTGGCGAATACGGGGCCAGCAATGATGCCATCGCAGCGGGCGACGCAGATATGTTTCTTCAAGCTTGGGTGACCACACCACAAGGCGACCCCGGCGCGGTGCTTGAGACGTTGTTGAAATCCACCGGTGGGTCAAACGCCGGCGGCTACAACAACCCCGATCTAGACCAACTGTTGGCAGATGGGCGCACGACCTTTGAACAAAAGGCGCGCGCTGCAATCTATGACCAAGTACAACAGATTATTGCCGCAGACGCCGCAATGATCCCCGTATTTCACGTTAGTCAGACCAATGTGGCACGTGCGGGCTTGACCGGATACGCAGTTCACCCGACAGAGACATACTGGATCACGCACGAGACAAAATTGACCGAATGACCATCATCGCAACCGGCCTGAGCGCTATCCGCTCAGGTCGTACCATTCTTCACCCCACGGATGTGGACATCAAGCCCGGCGAACGCGTCGGGCTTGTTGGTGCCTCGGGGTCAGGAAAATCAACGCTTGGTCATGTGTTGATTGATACACTGCGCACCCACGGCATCAGAGTGTCTCATGTGCCACAAAGCCCCGATGAGGCGCTTGATCCGTTGCGATCAATGGCCTTTCACTGGGCCGAGGCAGAACGCGCTTTGGCGCTTAAGCCTGACCTAACCCGCCAACAAGCGCTGTTTAGTGCCTTGCACATCGACGGCGGTGATCTGCGCAAACGCCCCTGGGGCTGGAGCCGCGGGATGCAACAACGCTTTGTTATTGCGATGGCCCTGATCGGCACACCCGACTTGCTTGTCATGGACGAACCGACCTCTGCCCTTGATCCGGTTGTCGCGGCGGGCACGATGGATTTGCTTGATGAATATCTTGCAGATCGTCAGACAGCGTTGCTACTTATCACACACGATCTTGGCCTTGCTGCGCGCAGAGTTGAACGATTGATGGTGATGGATGCGGGTCAGATTGTCGAAGACGCCCCAATCGAGCAGTTTCTTATGGCACCCTCAACACAAGCTGCCCAAGCGCTTTGCGCCCACCGCAACTGGTTGGAACTGCCATGCTAAAGGTTGATCAACTCGTTGTCAGACGCGGTTCTACTGTGTCATTGCAAGACGTGTCCCTGACGCTTGCCCCAAGCCAAACGCTGGCCGTAGTCGGCGAAAGCGGCGCAGGGAAATCGACGTTGATCAATGCAATCCTTGGGCTTGTGCCATATGCAAGTGGCCAAGTGACTTGGAACGCAAAACCTGTTCGTACCTGTCGGCCTGCGCTGGTTATGCAAGAACCACGCAGCGCCTTTAATCCGCGCATGTCCCTGCGTCGTTCCGTGATGGAACCCTTGCGCGGGCGTTCGCCCGCCAACGACCGACTTGCGCGCCTATGTTCCGGATTAGAGGTCGCGCCTGATCTGTTGGATCGTCGACCAACCGAGGTTTCAATCGGGCAAGCACAGCGTGTTGGCATCTTGCGCGCGTTGATCGCCGCGCCACCTTTGGTTCTGTTCGATGAACCAATGGCGGCATTGGATGCGGTCACACAAAAACACACCGCGCGTCTGATCGCGCAGATGCAGCGCGAAGAAGGGTTTGCAGCCCTAATTGTGACGCACGACCTTGGTTATGCGGCGGCCTTTGCAGACAACATTGCAGTCCTGCGCGCGGGGCGCATCCAAGAGCTCACAGCCGCGCGCGCCTTTGTTGAGGCCCCGCAAACCGCCTATGGCCGCACCCTGCGCGATGCCGCATTTTCCCTCGGCGCGTTGGAACGGGTCGCGTGATCCAACTGACCCTAAACCTAATTTTGCGCGCCATCGTGGTTCTAACCGGTACGGCGCTCGCGACATTTACGTTGCTTTGGTACGCGCCGGGCGATCCTGCATTGGCTGTGGCGATGGCCCGCTACAACGCCGTTGTCCCTGCCGAAGTCATCGATCAAGTGCGCGCAGAGGCCGGTCTGGACGCGGGTTTCTTTCCGGCCTTCCAAGCTTGGGTTTCGCCACTGTTGCGGGGCGATTTCGGCCAATCTTCGGTGACGGGCCGAGACGTCTGGCCCGAGATGGTCACAGCAATATCTTACACCGTTCCGCTTGCACTGGCGGCGCTGTTCGTTGGCCTTGCGGTTGCGGTGCCATTGGCGTTGATCGCCACGCGCAATCCCGGCAGCTGGTTGGATCGCGGCGCTGTGGCGCTGGCCTCGATTGGGGTGGCGATCCCGGCGTTTTGGCTTGGTCTTTTGCTAATCTTGTTGTTTGCGGTGCAACTGGGCTGGCTGCCAGCAATGGGTGCGCGCACCTCTGCGCATGTAATCCTGCCTGCCTTGACGCTTGGGTTAGGCGTGGCGGCATCGCTGACCCGCATCCTTCGATCCAGCATCCTAGAAGCCCGCGATCAGCCGTTTCTGCCCGCCTTACGACGACGCGGCGTGGCCCATCGTGACATTGAACGCGATCACATCGCCCCCCATGCCGCAATCCCTTTTGTAACGGTCTTGGGTCTTGAACTCGCGTTCTTGCTGGAAGGGCTTGTCGTCGTTGAGGTCATATTTGCCCGGCCCGGATTGGCCGGTTTCCTTGTGTCCGCAATCGGTGCCCGTGACTTTCCCAAGGTGCAAGCGGCGGTGCTGATCACGGCGGTGGTGTTCGTGATCGTCAACTTGTTGATTGATGTGTTGTATCGCGCCCTTGATCCACGGATCGGAGAACACGATGCGTAGCGTTGTCTGGCTTGTTCTTGTCCTTGTGGCACTTGGTGTGTTTGGCCCGATGCTTGCGCCCCATGACCCGACGCAGATCGATATCCCAAACCGCCTTAGCGCACCCAACGCGCAAGCGTGGTTGGGCACAGACGCAACCGGGCGCGATATCTTGTCCCGCCTGTTGCATGGGGCACGTTGGTCACTGGGGCTGGCATTCCTTATTTCGGTCATTGGCTTGGTGATCGGCACCCTGATCGGACTGCTTGCAGCACTTGGCGGCAAAACGGTTGATTGGATCGTGATGCGCACTACTGATACATTCCTAGCCTTCCCAGAGCTTGTCGCATCAGTTGTCATCGCCGGGGTTTTGGGGGCAAGCACAGGCAGCTTGATCTTTGCGCTGACCGTCACAAGTTGGATGCGCTATGCCCGTGTTGCGCGCGCCATTGGGCTATCGCTAAAAACACGCGGTTATGTGGTTCAGGCACGCCTTGCAGGCCTTTCGCCCTTGGCCATCGCGCGATGGCACTATCTACCGTCTTTGCTGCCATCATTGACCGTCGTTTGGACCGGAATGTTTGGACGGGCCATTCTGGGCATATCCACACTTGGGTTCTTGGGGTTCGGAGTCCAGCCACCGATGCCCGAATGGGGCACGATGTTGCTGGACGCGCGGATCCATATGCGATCAACCCCGCTGCAAATGATCTGGCCTGGCCTCGCTGTGGTGATCTGTGTGCTTGCCATCAATCTAGCTGGCGACGCACTGCGTGACGCGTTGGCAGAACAGGACCATAACGCATGAAAGACACAGACTGCCCGAGACGCGGCATCGGGCTGCGCATCCTGTCCGGCGTGCTATTTGCAGGAATGGTCATCTGCGCCAAAGCCCTAAGCGACAACGTGCCGCTTGGCGAAATCGTCTTTTTCAGATCCGTTTTTGCTGTTTTCCCATTGATCGCATTCCTATGGCTGCAAAACGAATTCCCACAAGGGTTGGCAACCAAACGTCCAATCGGCCATCTGGTCCGTGCAAGCTTTGGGGCGCTGGCTTTGTTTGCATCCTTCGCCGCGGTCGCCCGATTAAACATCGCTGAAGTGACCCTGATTACACAACTGTCACCGATTTTGATGGCCATCGCCGCAATGGTTTTGCTGCGTGAACATCTAACAATCTGGCGCTTTGGCGGGCTGGTCTTTGGTTTTGCTGGGGTCATCGTTATGGTCTGGCCTGAACTTGGTCATAATGGCGCATCCGGCACGCGCCTTGTTGGGTTCGGCCTCGCAATTCTATCGGCGATCCTTGGGGCGATTGCGATGATCATGGTTCGCAGCCTCAACCGAACAGAAAGCCCGGGTGCTATAGCACTTTATTTTGTGCTTGCTTCTATGGCCGGTGCTTTGTTGACGTTGCCATTTGGGTGGATACTGCCAACCGGCTGGACACTTTTGTTGCTGATTGCAGCGGGCCTGCTCGGTGGTTTCGCACATATCGCCATGACACTTGCATTCCGCTATGCAGAGGCCACGCGGCTTGCCCCATTTGAATACCTCGCAATCCTATGGCCAATTCTGGCTGACCTTTTGATCTTCAGATCTTCACTTTCAACCAGCTTTGTGTTCGCACTTCCTTTGATCTTGCTTGGGGCCACGATTGCCGCCGCCGAAAAAGACCGGGGTCCTCGGATGGCAAAAGCGTAATAAGACATGTTTCCAAAAGGATTTGACCGCGAAACCAGCCATCGATCTTTATCTAGGCAAGTTGGCGTTTTGCCCGCACAGTGGGTTTCATCCAGACATGAAGCACAAGACAGTTGCCATCGCAGCTTGATCTATCGCGGCGTCTCTGTTTTCTCGAACACATCATTCAAACTCAAACTGTCCCTGTCATTCCCAGCCGCTTAGCGTATGGGAGAACGGGACATCGAGGAGAACGATCCGTGGAAACTGAACTTAGCGTACCAGAGCTGGTCACAGCAGCACTTGCCAATGCTGAAACAGCTAAGGCCCAGATTGCAACCATTCGATCCCAAATGGATGGGCCGAACGCGTGCGAAGCGCAGGCCGCAGACCTTCGGGCGGCCTATGTTGATCTAGAATGGGTTGCCGTTGACACGTTCACTTTGTTCGAAAGGCGCATGCAACACCATTTTAAGCGGGGTCCGTTTTCGCGAAAACTGAAAGCGTCGCTGGCAGAAGCTGGGCACACTGACCTCGCTGACAAGGTGCATCAGTATTACCTTGTGACCAACGTTCTGAAACACGGGACCGGCGCGAGTTATCGGGAATTGCTTAATTTACCCAACGCGTTGTTCCCTGTGAAACCGACAGACCCCAACCATTCAGAAAATGAACCAGCGCCCTCAAGCCTTGTTGATGTTGATTTGCCCGGATTTTTTGAAGGGCTTGGTGCCACACTTATTGAAGCGTTTGAGTTTCTTGAAAGCCGCTAGATCCGCGCGTTCCATTTGCATGACGAAGTACGTGCCATGACCGCGTTTTTGAGTGAGAGAGTTCACATTTACTATGTCTGACCCCCATCTGAAAATTGTCTTAGTAACGCCCGAAATCCCATACAATACAGGTGCCATTGGGCGGACCTGTGTTGCTTTGCAATTGGAACTGATCCTGATCAAACCCTATGGGTTTTCCTTGGACGAGAAATCAGTTCGGCGTGCTGGAACTGACTATTGGCAATATGTGAACCTCACCGAATATGACGATTGGCAGGGTTTTCTAAAGGGCCAAAATCCAGCACCTGACCACTTGTTTTTCTTCGAAGAACATGGGTCTCAGACCGTCTATGATCCTGTCTATCCAAAGGGTTCCTATTTGGTATTTGGATGTGAATCGGCTGGTCTGCCGCAAGAGCTTTTGGATGGAAACGAAGACCGCACCTTTAGCTTACCGATGCTTGATACCCGTGTGCGGTCGCTCAATTTAGCGAACGTCACGACAGCCGTTATTTACCAAGCGATGCGGGGGCAGTTGGGCGGTTAAAGGTGGTGCTCCGGCGGTAGACTGAAAGTTTGAACCGGCGTGATCTCGCAAACGCGGACATTGGGCTTTCGCACATTCTCACTGTGCACTACCTTCTGGATCAACGCCCAGCGCGGCACTGAACTGCCGGGCACCCAATTGTATGGCGTCAAAAACTTGGGAGTATCATCGTGCTATTTTGCCGTCTTGCGTTTGTACTATTTGTTGCCAGTCTGCTGCCCTTTGCCGCCTTGGCGCAATCCGCCGAAACTGCGGCGCCGCGTCTGCATCTTGAACTCAACAACCTTCAGGATATCGAAGGCACGTGTCGGCTGTCGTTTTTAGCCAAGAATGAGACAACTACCCCCATCGAAAAAGCTGTGTTCGAGACCGTCATTTTTGATGCCAGTGGTGGCGTAGCAAGCCTATCATTGTTCGATTTTCGCGATCTTCCGATAGACCGCGCAAGAGTACGTCAATTCGACCTGCCGGGACGTTCATGCGACAGCATTGGCCAAGCGTTAATTAACGGCGCGAATTCCTGCGTTGTAGCTGGCACCGAAAGCGCGATCTGCAAAGACACTTTGTTTCTGAGCAGCCGACTTGAGATTGAGTTGATCGGATGATCAATTTCGATGCTTTGAACAACATCTTTGCTCTTGGTGGGCCGGTTGTTGCGATTTTGTTTGTTATGTCCGTGCTGACGCTTGCGGTGACGTTGTATAAAATTTGGCAATTCTATTCTTCTAGGGTCGGGCATCACAGGTTTCTGTCGCAAGCGCTGAATGCTTGGGATCAAGGTGACAAGGTCGGGGCACACGCGCAGCTGGCCAAAAGCCGTAGCTACCTTGCGCCCATCCTTGACGCCGCCATGGGCAACGCGGATCGGCCCGGTATCGATACGCGTTTGGATGCCGAAGCCGGGCTTGCGTTGGCGCGGTTAGAACGCGGGTTTCGTCTGCTTGACACGATTGCGCAAATCGCACCGCTTCTTGGGCTTTTCGGCACGGTATTGGGTATGATCGATGCATTCCAAGGCCTGCAAGAAGGTGGTTCATCGGTTGATCCGTCTTTGCTGGCTGGTGGGATCTGGGTCGCTTTGCTGACCACCGCTGTAGGTTTGGCCGTAGCCATGCCGACGTCAATGGTTTTGGCTTGGCTGGAAAGTCGCACCGCGCGTGAACGCGTTTTTGCGGACAAAGCGCTGCGGACCATTCTGGTGCCAGGGCACAACACGAATGCAGAAACTGGCGATCAAAGCGCCGCGCAAGGCCATGCGTAACGCAGCACCATTTGTAAGGCGCGCGGTATCGATGACCCCGCTTATCGACGTGGTGTTTCTGCTGTTGCTGTTCTTTATGCTGACGTCGACCTTTTCCAACTTTGGCGAAATCGAACTGAGCCAAGCGTCCAGTGGCGAAACGACGCAAAGCGGACAGACTGAAAAGTTCTTTGTTCAGCTGGGCGAGACGCGTTTGGTTTTAAATGGTGCGCCGACCATGCTTGATGAGTTGGCCGCACAGATGGAACGTGGGCAACTGCTGGTCAGCCTAGACGAAGACGTTTCTGCCCAAAGAGTGGTCGACTTGTTGGCCCGGCTGCGTGGCCGTCCTGAGCTAACCGTTTTGGTGTTGGAGTGACCCGATGATCCGACCTGCACGCCAGAACCGCAAACGTGATCCTTCGATTGCTTTGATCAACGTCATTTTCATAATGCTGATCTTCTTTTTGATTGCAGGGACGATAGCGCCGCCTCTCGATACTGATCTCCGTCTTGTGGAAACGTTGGATCTTGAAGGGCGTGAGCCGCCCGACGCCCTTGTTTTACGAGAGGACGGCACCTTAAATTTCAGAGGTGCCTCGATCGACCCTGAAACCTATATGGAAACGAACAGCGATGGACCTGTCCGCATAGTCCCGGATCGCAATGCAAGCGGTGCGCGTCTTATCGAAGTCTCTGCCACTTTGCGGAATCTCGGTGCGTCGGCCATCATTTTGGTCACGGAACGGGCTCTAGAATGATCCGACGATCGGGCATTGTGGCAGCCATTGCGGTTTTACTATCGCTTGTCTTGCATCTGCTTCTTGGCATTGGCTTTACTTGGCCTTCGCAACCGCAGCCGGGTCCATCTGGTGGCGAAACGACAACTGAACTTGTCGCACCCGGCACTGCCTTTGAGGATCTCGCGGACACTGCAAGCGAACCGGAACCGACCCCTGCCGCCCCTGTCGAAGCAGAACCAGTTCCAGAGCCCACCGATGTGCTCACAAGCCAAGCGCTCATTGCATCTGATACGCCTCAACAAGGAACGACCCCTGACACCGGCACCACGCAGGCAGTCGAACCTGAAACAACCGGGCCGTCCGCGCCGCAATCAGGCGACACGCCCGAACCGGACACCGTCGATCCAATCGGGGCTGATGAAACCGAGGCCACGGATCCAATCCTTACCCCTCCAGCCGGGACTGACACTGTCACGGACATCCCGCTCGGAGAACCCAATGCCCCCACAGAGCCGTTAGAGGCCCCGACGCAGCCCCTTGCGGTAAGCCCGCCCACGACCACGGCGCCTGCCGCCGCTGCGCCAATTCCCCCCGTCGCCGTGGCACCCGTTGCACCCTCGGTGCCGGTTGTGTCGCTCGAGCCCTCAGAAATTACGCCTAAAACACCAGACGTTGCGGCCCCAGCAGAACCGCCCGCAGATCCGTCAGAGGCCCCGACACAGCCCCTTGCGGTAAGCCCGCCCACGACGACGACCCCTGCCGCCACTGCGCCAGTTCCTTCCGTCGCCGTTGCACCCGTGGCACCTTCGGTGCCGGTTGTGTCGCTCGAACCCGCGGAAATCGAACCTGAAACACCAGACATTGCGACCCCAGCAGAACCGGAACCGATCGCAGATCCTGTGGAAACGGCAAATACCGTGGAACCGGTGGAAAATGACGCTTCGGAAACAGCGGTCACAACCTCTTTGCGACCCCAACTTCCGACGCAAAGACCTGCACCAAAGCCAACGGGCCTTTCCACCGGGTCATCGCAAACAACCACTGCGCGCCGCGCGCCCGCACCGCGCATTGAATCACCTTTGACGGCCTTCAAACGTGACGGAACCAGTACTATCGGCCGCAGAAGCAACGGCTCGCGATCAGGTGGAACAGGCCTAAGAAATTCCTTTAGCGGCGGGAACTCTGGGGTCACCAATTACGCGGGCCGAGTTCTGTCCCAGTTGAACCGGACCTCACCCGTTGCGGTCACTGGAAACGGATGGGCACGGGTGTTCTTTTTGATCAATCCCAACGGAACTTTGGCTTCGGTCTCTGTTGTTGACAGCTCTGGTTCGTCATCCATCAATCGTGCGGCTCAGCAACAAGTCAGAAGCGCGGGCAGGTTCCCACGCACACCAGATGGCAAAAGTAGAAGACTTAGCTTTTTTTATCGAATTCGATAGCCAAGGCCGTCGATCTTTTAAAGCGCGTTGGGGATTCGGCTTTGGATATCCACAGGACAGACTTTCGTATCGAAAGGAGAAGCCTTTGCTTCGCTCTTGAGCATGGCATGGTAAAAACTAAATTCTCGCCCATCCCAACTGTTAATTGAAAAATTCAACCTAAAGGGTCATTCCTTTCACCCTCAGCGCACCTATAAGTTGTCGCGACGCCTCAATTCGCAGGTCTTCGCTATGAAGGCCGCTCGAGTGTCGTCACATCAGGATTGAACATTTAGTATCAACGCATTAGAGTAGTTAGGCGGATGGGTTATTTTACCCACATTTGCCAATAAATTTGATAAATTGATTTTTCACACGGCGAACCATTGGAGACAGCGAACTATGGCGATTGCATCTGCTTTGTCTAAACTTTCAATATTTGCGGCGTTCATCTGTCTTGCAGCACAACCTGCTCTTGCCAACGAACCGTCGTTTTCATCCACCGCTGACACGGTTTTCGATGTCATCAAGACCGGTGATCCCAGCAGTTTTTCTTGCCTTACTTATGAAGGGCGTGACACACGCGAAATGTGGGACAAACGTCTGGATGCAGAACCCACGCTGAGTGCATTTTTGTTCCAAGCGCATTTCACGGATAGCCCATCGATAGACATCATCCTGAACCCTGAATTCCAAAGCGAGGCCGAAGCGCGCGCCGAAGCGATGCGCTATACCCGTGGCCTTGGTCAATTGCCTTTGGTCCTGCGCAGCGGAATCAAACAATTTGGCATCCATAAAGGGCGCGAAGGGTTTCATGGCGGCAGTGGCAAGATATTCATGTATCAGGACCAATCCAGTCACCGAATTTCACAGAATAAGCTCGAAGAATCGATCTTTCACGAAGCTGTTCATGCATCTTTGGATGCGCGTTATCGTCTGGATCCAGACTGGGTTGCGGCCCAGAATGCGGATGGCCGGTTTTTAACACGGTATGCCGCCAGCCGCCCAGACAGAGAAGATTTGGCAGAAACTGCATTGTTCGCCTATGCGCTTTTGCGGCATCCCGGCCGTATTCCGCCGGTCGATAGCCGCGATATTTTGGCAGCTGTGCCGAACCGCATAGAATTCATCAGAGCAATTCTCGACAACAACGAAGCACCCGACGAGGGACCGACAATTCCAGTTTCTTGCCAATGACGCTCCAAACCGTCAGACAGCAGAAAATGCGCGCGACACCATATTAAAGTTGTGCCGCAATATTAAAAAGTAAGGAGACCACAATGACCAGGACCATTGCCCAAATCGAGACAGACGCAGGCACAGACGAACTACGCCGCGACGATTACTTTCCTACATTGATTTACTCATCGATGTTGAATGATCGTGCGTCGCTGAACGAGGAAATTCTGACCGCCATTTATGCGGAACGTGAAAAAGACACTACAGGCATCGAACGGTCAAACATTCGCGCTTTGGGTGGATGGCACAGCCACAACAATCTGCACAAAGAACAAGCTTTCAGCAACTTAACTAAGAGGGTGAACAAAATTCTCACCGGCGTCAGCAGTAACCTTGGTTATGATACGGCGTCTTATTTGACCATTAGCACCATGTGGTCGATCACCAACCCTCCTGGCAGTTCCAACCGTGCTCACGTGCATCCCGGTGCGCTTTGGAGCGGGGTCTACTATGTGCAAGCACCTGAGGGCGCCGGCAACATCTCTTTCACCGACCCGCGCACTGAGCAGATCATGAATGCAGCGAGCTATTTGCCAAACAAAAAACGCAAAACTGAATGTTGGTCGAAGGTCAACGTGAAGCCTGTGGCCGGTAAGCTATTGTTCTTTCCAAGCTGGCTGTATCACAGCGTAGCACCCAACCTTGCGCAAGGCGAAGGTAATGAGGCCGAACGCATCATCATCAGCTTTAACATCAGTCAACGTAAACGTCAGAAAAAGAAATAGTCTGAACACTCTGGGGTCGGCATTGTCGGCCCCAAACCCCCTGATGCCAGGCGGGCTATGCTGCAAACTAATCTATCGAGACAGAGCCAATATTTTTCGATTGATGATCTGTGCCAAGGCGACAGTGGACTTCGAAATACTAAGCAGGATAATCACCGGCGCGACTGAAAACAAAGACGTGACGACCAGTGAATCCGCTTTGGTCACCGATAGCTTCTGAAAACCCGTGGCAATCGGAAAAGCGTAAGACGCGAAAATGATCAGAAACGCCACGGCGATGGCAAGATCGTGCGTCAGCCTAAATCGTGACTGCGTCAGTCGCATTTTCCCAAACACATCTGCAAAGCGACGCGCCCGATCCCGCAACACCTGTTTTTTGGCGTTGCGTAAGCCTGTCGGCGTCAAACTATCATTCGAGGCGCGAAACGACAAAAGTGAATGCTCCAACCGTCCCTTGCTTCGCTCTAGTGCGACGCTCAAAACGCGCAATCGACTTGTCTCGCTGGTGATAAGCGTCACGACGATGACGGCGACAATGACACCGACAACAACAAGGGTCGAAATAAAATAAACAAAACACAGCAAGAGCAGAAAACCAAAAATGATCGCCTCTTCCTCGCCTTTTCGATTTCCATCGCGAAGGGTTTGATCGACGTCTTTGATGGTAAGCGGTGCATGTAAACTTTTTCGGTACTCAAAGCGAAACTGTTCATTCACACGCATCACAGCAAGTTCGTGCAAGGATTTGCACCTGTTGCGCAGCCCATTGGACAACAACCCGATCACTACGGCAGCGGAGAAGATCAATAGAAACGGTTCAAGGGCGTGGCTTTCGACGCCGGACCGAACAGCATAAAACAGAACGATAATTGACATCACTGACAGCACGCGCGCGATCAGCCGGTATGCCTTGATCTTTGACAGCTCGCTTTGCAACAAGCTGCGCAAGCGGAAGCTGAGGGCTTCGATCGACTGGACGTTGCCCAACAAAATGCCGTGCAATTCAATGATCGAACACCCGGTGCCAGTGTCTGGGATCAAAAACGTCTCTTTTGTCACCCAAACGCCTTTGGTCGAATCCCAACAGGCCAATTCACCGCGCCCATTGCCCCGTACCAGCCGCAACGCATAACTTGCCCGAGGCGCTGCTTCGGGGTCCACAGGGCTGATCCACTCAGCCGCCTGAATCGAGCTGGCGCGTCTATCACTGAAAAAAACATCAACAGGAATTGACGCCAACTCTGGCGGCACTGCGGCTTCGCTGTAGGGCCAAATATCACCAATTGTTGGATAGTGTTTTGGCATGATTAAGCCACCTCAACCACAGTAAGTCGCTTCATAGTTAGATGCCCGACCTTTGTTAACCCAGCGCCACGTAACCTTGCTTGCAAGTCCTCAAGCCTAATTTGACTGCGAAAATCCCAGAACACAGGGAAATCACCTGGATCACAGCTATGAAGGTCACGGACCAGTCTGTCCGCCTCTCCATCCAGTATTGTTTTTCGCCCCCCACTGAGCGCTGGCAAATTGTCAGTCGACCGGGTTTCGCGCGAGATCATCAAATATTCAAAGTCAGATTGCGTGGCTTCTTGCCCTGCTGCAAAAATACGGACAGGCCCTGTGTCAGGGCGCTTAGACTGGGCGAGGTTGGACAACGTGTGCCGGACGACATCGCCCAAGATCAATCGTTGTTCGCGAACGGTCAGGTCCGGCTGCTGCAAAGTCGCAGTCAGCGGACCAATCCCGTCGATACGCAACATGCCATTTGCGTGCGAGGTCTTTAGGTCAACAGAACCAATTACGGTCTGGGGTCGCAGCGGCACCTCTGTCGCAGTTAATTGAGACACGGATTGGCGCCCCCTCAAAACCGGTGCGATGATCTTTGCGCGGCGAAAATCTAACGGCACAATTTGCATGCCTGTCAGAATCCAAAACATCAAAGCAACCGGCGACAAGTCGGCCAACAGAACACTCAACCCGGCAAACCCAATTACGATCCATTTGGCAATTTCTCCGAACAAGTCGGATGCCACTGTCGCGTTTAATGGGCCATGTCCAAGCCCCAATTTGGAATACCGTCCAACACCGGGCCGTATCGACAGTCGGCAAACCTGAATTTCATCCAACTGCATGATGACAAGCAAGGTTGCGAAAAGCAGCAGATGCACAAGCGCCAGCCATGGGTTAAGAATGAACAGCATCCCAGCAATTCCGACAACAGATCCAAGCGCCGCAGGGACCTGAGCAAGTTGTGAAACCGAAACATCCATGCCTTGCCGCACGTTTGCGGCGACGTCTCTTTCTTTGCGTCCTCGAAAACCGTTCAGGTCGCGACCGCCCAAGAATGTACGCAACAGGCCGCGCCACAATTGAATTTGACGATCCTGTGCCCAATCACCTTCCCCTTGAAGGCGCACATATCGCGCGGCAAGCAAAGCTGCCCCGCAGACTCCGATTAGAGCAAAAACCATAAGGACCGAAGAAAAGCTTGCTCGGTTCAGCACAAGGAACAGGGCCGCCACGATACACAGCAAAATTGTGCACTCCAACATGCGCGACGCGATCCCGACAATGAACAAAGAAATGGAAGACAGCCAGCCTTTTCTTTGGCCACCGACCACAGGCAAAGCGGTCATCTTTTGCGGCAGTGTCGTCCCGCGTGCGGGGCGTTTCACCTCAAGCAAATAACCCGAATACAGTTTAGCGAAATCGGCCATGGGATAGTAAACGGGACCCTTTGCAGGGTCGAACACCAACACACCATCCCGCCCATGTTGGAGCAAAACGACATAATGCATTTGCTGCATATGGAGGATGATTTTCCCGCCGATCTGACCCAACTTGTTGGCTGGTACGGCAAGGGCCCGCGCAGCAAAGCCATGCCGCGTTTCCATATATCGCCGCATCGCCTCAAGATTGCTGCCTGTCCGATCAGCGTCCATTTCATCGACCGCATCAACCGCATCGCCCGGTCGGTTGAACAGGTTCAAAACCGTCAGTACGCATGCGACCCCACAATCAGTATTCGCCGTTTGCATGACAAAACGTTTACGTTTCGAGAGTAATAAACGGGCCGCTTTCGACCAAAAAAAGCTAGATCGCAGCATTTCGCGCCATCAGAAAGCTAAACAAAGTTTGTCGCCCTAAAGGAAAGCTCAGGTGCACAACTGCGCCGGACAGGTTTTCGATTTGATGCGCCGATGCGGCATCAACTTCGACCACAACTTGACTTAGGACACCGCGCTTAATGATCTTATCCGCCAAAGATTGGTTCCCGACGCGAATGCCCAGTTCTTTGGTATCCACAGCCGAAAAGTCCCGGTTCAGAACGCGTGCATCAAACACGATTTCGGTCCCTGTACGCGCATTGTTGATAGATCCTCGTACGGATTGACCGCGTTCAAGAACGACAGCATGCCGGTTTTCAAGAAACCCAATAATCTGGTTCCTTTCATTAGCGTCAGCCGTGATGTTCGCATCCGGCAGGTTAATTTCACCGGTCACCAACAACGGCACATTTTCGCCATTGCGTGCCATCGTTTTGAGTATTCGAACTGGGTGTTCCGGAGGAGTAGATAGCTCAATAAAGAGTGACCTGATAACAGTTGCACCAACTGACTTTTCATCCTGATGCACAAGATGAACATCCAATCCAGCGGATCGGAGTGTCTGCTCAATGGCGTCAGTCGGCGCTGGCAAATCGATCTTTACCTGGGTGCCATCATACCCCAAAACGATTTGCCCGGTTTCTACTGCACCATAGGCAACAAACGACAAACCTGCTGTCGGCAGCCCAGTCGCAAGAAGCCGAAGAGGGTCGCTTTTTGCGACGTCGGCTCGGCTGGCCTGCAATGTGCGCATATCCGCTGCATACCCACTAGAAACGGCAACTTGCGGCAACACGGACTTGGCCAAATAGCTCGCCTCTGCTTCTGCGCGCTGACTGGCACGCAGGCGTGCCAATTCCTCAAGCTGCAACTGCAGATCCGCAATGCCCTTACCTAGAATGTCGATTTCAGCCAAATCGATTGAATTCGAAAAAGCCAAGTCGTTTTGGCCCTTTGTCATATCCAAGATCATACGGTCTGTTGAAAACGTCGCGTTCTCCGATGCAATGACCGACAGGCGACCCGCCTGAATTTCTTCCATCATTGTCGCAAGCCTTTGCGCTGGCAATGCGGCGACCTCTCCCGAACGCTTGACAAGATCTTCAAGCTTGGCGAGTTGGGACAGGCGTTCGTCATTCAAATCCGAGATATCTACAGTGCTTTGCGCCGCAAACTCCTGCAACGTATCCAAAACTGCATCGGTATCGGCCATGAGAACGCCGCGGGCCTTCAACTGCTCAACAGTGGCTATTTGTTTGGCTTGATCACGCTCAATATCCAGCTGAATTTTTGAACTCTTCTCAAGATAATCAGACTCAACCTTGCTCAGCTCTCGTCGCATTTTACTTAGAAGCAACGCGTTTTCAGCAACTCCAGAGGGCTCGACCACGGCGGACACCAACTGACCCGGCAGGAACCCACCATCGGTGGCTGGAAAGTGCATCACCATGCCTTGCTCGTCGGCGCGAATTGTCCGCACGCCGCCCGGACTTACGACAAGGCCAAAACCATCCACTGCGAAAGACACAGGAACATTCAGCACACCAAAAGCTGCAAGCAAAAGGCCGACCGAAAGTGAAAATAACTTCATCAGCTAAAACCCTATAAATACGTTGCAATCATTAAACATTTTGGGCCCTTCGGTCAATTGACCCGCACCTTTTGACGCCGATGGTCGTGCCTAAAATGATCGGTTTTCCGCTTATTTCAGCTCATCCGAAACACATCATCATCGCGTTCACAACAAAATGAAAAAGCCGCCCCGAAGGGCGGCTTTGTTGTTTCAAAGGCCTTAGCTTGGGCACAACCCTTGCGGATCATTACCCAATGCCGTCAGGCGGTCAGCGGCTTAGACGTCGAGATCGTCCACGCCAGCCCCGAGGTCGGCACCGATGACATCTTCAAGATCATCGCTGCTATTGGCCCCTCCGGCATCGATGGCACAGGCGTCGGCACCGCAGGCGTCGCCGTCATCCAATCCGCCGTCAGCTCCGCAGGCAAACCCACCTGAGATAAAGGCCGCGACTTCGTCGCCTTCATCACCTTCGTCGTTGGGCGTGTCTTCGTTGCCTTCGTCACCTTCGTCGACACCGACTTCGTCACCTTCGTCACCTTCGTTGCCTTCGTCACCTTCGTTGCCTTCATCGACACCGGCTTCGTCGCCTTCGTCGTTTTCGTTGCCTTCGTCACCTTCGTTGCCTTCGTCGGCACCGGCTTCGTCGCCTTCGTCGTTTTCGTTTCCTTCGTCGCCTTCGTTACCTTCATCGAAACCGACTTCGTCGTTTTCGTTTCCTTCATTTCCTTCGTTACCTTCGTTGCCTTCGTCATCAACGACACCGGCATCTTCGTTGCCTTCATTTCCTTCGTCGGCACCGGCTTCGTTACCTTCGTCGTCTTCGTTGCCTTCGTTGTTTTCATTTCCTTCGTCGGCACCGGCTTCGTTACCTTCGTCGTTTTCGTTGCCTTCGTTGTTTTCGTTACCTTCGTCGGCACCGGCTTCGTTACCTTCGTCGTCTTCGTTGCCTTCGTTGTTTTCGTTTCCTTGGTCGTCAGAGACGTTTTCGTTGCCTTCGTCGCCTTCATCGTTTGGCGTGGTATCTTCGTTACCTTCGTCGCCTTCGTTATCTTCGTCGCCTTCGTCCTTTTCGTCGTTTTCGTCGCCTTCGTTGCCATCGAAGTCAGGATCTACAGGCTCGTTGCCTTCGTTGCCTTCATCGCCTGGCGAAACCTCGTTGCCTTCGTCGCCTTCATCGTTGGCTACGTTTTCGTTGCCTTCGTCGCCTTCATCGTTGGCTACGTTTTCGTCGCCTTCGTTACCTTCGTCGTTGAGTGAAGCCTCGTTGCCCTCGTCGCCTTCGTCGTCTGGCGTGAATTCGTTGCCCTCATCGCCTTCGTCGTCTGGCGTGGATTCACTGCCTTCATCACCTTCATCACCTTCGTCGCCTTCGTCGCCTTCATCGTTGGCAACGTTCTCGTCACCTTCGTTGCCTTCGTCGCCGGCTGGTTCGTTGCCTTCGTCACCTTCATCGCCCGGCGTGGACTCGTTACCTTCGTTACCTTCGTCATCTACCGAGGCTTCGTTACCCTCGTTGCCTTCATCCGTTCCGGGGATGTCGATGAACGCTTCGTTGCCTTCGTTACCTTCGTCATCTGGCGAGGCTTCGTTGCCTTCGTCGCCTTCGTCGTCGGCTACGTTTTCATTACCTTCGTTGCCTTCATCAGCTTCGTTGCCTTCGTTACCTTCATCGTTCGGCGTGGCTTCGTTGCCTTCATCACCTTCATCACCTTCGTCGCCTTCGTTGCCCTCGTCGCCTTCATCGTCTGGCGTGGATTCGTTGGCTTCATTACCTTCGTCATCTGGCGAGGCTTCGTCACCTTCGTCACCTTCATCATTGGCTACGTTTTCGTTGCCTTCGTCGCCTTCGTCAAAGGGTTCGTTACCTTCGTCACCTTCATCACCCGGCGTGGACTCGTTGCCTTCGTCACCTTCGTCATTTACCGAAGCTTCGTTACCCTCGTTGCCTTCATCCAAGCCAGGGATGTCGATGAACGCTTCGTTGCCTTCGTTACCTTCGTCATCTGGCGAGGGCTCGTTGCCTTCATCGCCTTCGTCGTCGGCTACGTTTTCATTACCTTCGTTGCCCTCGTCACCTTCGTCGCCGGTGAATTCGTCGCCTTCATTACCTTCATCGTTCGGCGTAGATTCGTCGCCTTCGTCGCCTTCATCAAGCGGCGAGGATTCGTCACCTTCGTTACCTTCATCGTTCGGCGTGGATTCGTTGCCTTCGTTGCCTTCGTCAAAGACGCCAAGCGGACCACCGCCGCCAATGTCGCCTTCGTTGCCTTCGTTGCCTTCATCGCTCGGCGAGGATTCGTTACCTTCGTTACCTTCGTCATTTACCGAAGCTTCGTTACCCTCGTTGCCTTCATCCGTTCCGGGAATGTCGATTAACGCTTCGTTGCCTTCGTCACCTTCGTCATCTGGCGAGGCTTCGTTACCTTCGTCACCTTCGTCATCTATCGAGGCTTCGTTGCCCTCGTCACCTTCGTCAGAAAATTGGAGCTCGTTGCCTTCTTCGCCTTCGTTGCCTTCGTCACCTTCGTCATCTGGCGTGAATTCGTTGCCCTCATTACCTTCGTCATCGAGCGTGCCTTCGTTGCCTTCGTTACCTTCGTCATCTGGCGAGGCTTCGTTACCTTCGTTACCTTCGTCATCGAGCGTGATTTCGTCGCCCTCGTCACCTTCGTCAAATAGCGAGTCTTCGTTGCCTTCGTCACCTTCGTCATTGACTACGTTTTCGTTACCTTCATCGCCCTCATCAGTCAGGGAAGGTTCGTTACCTTCGTCGCCTTCGTCGCCTTCGTTACCCTCGTCGTCTTCGTTACCCTCGTTGGCTTCGTCGCCTTCATTTCCCGAGTTTTCGGACTGTTCTGGATCCGGGTCGGGCATCCCGCCAACAATGGCGGTGGCTTCTTCGGGGGTCAGCGTCACGATGTCTTCAGAGGCTTTAGAAGCGGTTTCAAAAGCTGCAATGGTCGAGCGCAAAATGGACATGAGGGTCATGATATCAGTTTCCAGTTCTATATGTGGGGTCCAGTCCTTGCCGGACACGGGTCGAATTCCATCGGAATCAATGCGCAGCGTCCGCACAACATTCGCGTCAATCACGAAACGTACGATCCACTGGTCGCGACCAGTTAGTGTCAGCAAGTCTGAAATGAAAAACGACGGCAAAAGTTCTGCGATCATAAGATCCAGTTTTTCCGGCGTTGGTAGGGTTTCAAAGTTGACGCGTGCATCAATGCCACGATCGAACGCAAGAGCAGCGTCGAGCCTGGGTTTAAAGCACAGCGAAAGTTTCGCGCTGTCCGAAACAGCGTCAACTGTGGCGCGTCCAGAAAGGACCGCCTGATCAAGTGAAATCGATTTTACCCGGTAGGCCGGGGCTTGATCGATAAATTGCATTACACATTCACCTTTAGCTTTGGTCTGGCATAATTGCCGTTCCAGAGAAAGCGGGTCACAAACACCCGCCCAGATCTTCGTCCTGAGTTCAGAGTTCCTGCGGTCCTTGCAGGGCATTGTGGATTGCCTGGATGGAACTAAACGTATGTGTGTTCCCTGTAAGCATTCCACTCTCTTTGACCGTTGGGCTGTTTTTCTGATGCCAGTCGTCATCTGTGACGAACCCACGCGCTTTCGCACGTAGAAACAGCTGCTCGGCCATATTAAATTTCAAGCTCGGACACGGCAGTCTTCCTGCTTCGCCCGAAGCATAATCGTTGTGTACGAATTTGAACGCGCACGCGCCGCCACAAGTGGGCAACAAGGTGCAGCTTGAACAAACGTCATTGTCAAATGGGGACCATTGGTTCCACATTGCCTCGATGCCGGCATCGGTCTTGCGTGTGCTGCCTTTCATCACGCTGCCAACGCGCATCTTGGATTCCATTACTGTATCCCAGCACTTGTGCAGATCACCGTTGGGTACAATCACATAAGAATTTGGTTTCACCGCAGTGCAAAGCCCAAGGAAGCGGGGCATTTTCGGCGTTGCCATCAGCCCCTTTTCAAAGGCCAGTTGCTGCAAGCGGCTTTCGACATCTGCATAATCTGTTTTGGACAAGCATCCGTCACATCCGGACGCGTTTTCAGCGACGCTTTCCACTGGTGCAAAATAGACGGATACCCCGTTGTGCAATCCAAGCCCTTCGGCATGCAGTTCATCTAAAACGGCACGAGCATTTGCCTCGTTTTGCCCATCGATATTTACGCGAACCGATACCGTCAAAAGCCGACGCGCGGTCACTTCGCGGATGTTTTCGATGATTTTGTCGAACGTTCCACGCCCACTTGTCAGGTGACGACGGCTATCATGTGCCTCGGCATCACCATCAATGGTGATCTGCACCCGCGACACACGGGCTTTTTTCAACTTTTCCGCAACAGGTACCGTCATTTTGTACCCATTTGAAATCATCATGGATGTGTATTTAATGCCGTTTGCCTCACAGTAAGCGATCGCGTCTTTGGACACATCCCAGATTGCGTCTTGGTCCATCAACGGCTCACCGCCATACCAAGTTAGGTGAAAGCTTTTGCGCCCCTCTAGTTGCTCCAACAGAAACGCTTTGGTCGCAGTGCGCACACTGAGCGTCATCTTCGTCAAAGGTTTGTCGAGCCCTTGGAAGCAATAGTGGCATCCAAAATTGCATGACAACGTTGGCGCGATTGTCATCATCAGGTGACTGTCATTGTGACGCACGTTCTCATAGCGGGCGCGTACGATTTCCAGCTCGTCAGCGTCAGCGTTCAAGCAATAACCGCCTTGAACAAACCCACGGTACTTCGCAGAAAATTCTTGTGCCCCATGATCAACAAGGGCGTTCCACAACGCCAAATCATCAGCATCCCAAATGGAAAATGCCTGACTGGACGTATTGTAAGCGAGATGGCGGTCGTTCGTGAGCGGGACTAAAACTGTGTAGCGAGACGGTTTTATGAAGGTAACAGCCTGCGATCCATCCGTGTGAAATTTCCCGTCAAGCATTGTTCACTCTCCCCTGCGCAAAAAGTGGCAAAGCACACGTGCAATCGTTCGCGAAAACTGCACATACCAAAGACAGACCTGTCTTCGAAGTTGAGGGTCCGGTGTCAGAAACGACGGGCACTAAATAAGCTCCAAAATCTACAAAAATCAAAAAAATAAACAAATATACGGTGCTACCATGGACGAAAGGTTAATGATTCGTAAAGACTTTAAACTATTTTTTACACACTTTAGAATATGCAACGTGCGCGGCGCCCACACCAAATCCCAAAAAACACTTAACCTTTGCAGTACCTTGCTAGGATTTCCGACGCCCCTTCTTACCTTCGGCATGAACACGGCGGCGCTTCGTCCAACCTACCGGGTCAGTCTTTCACCGACCTGGTCCGTTTCGCAGCAGTTTGCTGAATTCGATCTCATCATCCCGCCACCGTTCGATGTTAGTTGACCTGCACCAACGATAACGGCGTAGTCCAGGCGCCTCGCGCTTCACGTGCGTTTCAGGACAGTTGCAATCAAATTAGCATAGCTCAAAGTGCCCTGCTTTGCATTTTCCACAAATGCCAGCCCGGCCTGTCCCATGGCCTTGGCCTGATCGTCTTGCAACAGGCCCACAATAACTTGCCCAAGGCCTTCTGGGCCTTGGACTTGCACTGCTGCCTCGCGTAGACGCAGGGCCTCATAGGCATCGGCGAAATTTTTTACATGAGGGCCATGGGCAATGGCCGTTTCAAAATGGGCCGGCTCGTAAGGGTTGTGCCCGCCTTCTTGCCCGAACGACCCCCCAAGAAAGGCAATCGGAGCGAGTTTGAAAAACGTACCAAGTTCGCCAAATGTATCCGCAATGTAAATCTGTGTCGCATCTGAAACACCTTGCCCAAGGCTGCGTTGAGCGGTGCCGAATGCCAGTGATTCCGCTTGTTTTAACAAAGGCAATGCGCGGTTGGGATGTCGCGGGGCGAGAATAAGCAATGCGTCAGGGCAAACCTCAAGAACCGTTTGTTGCGCTGTTAAAACAGCCTCTTCGTCCGCTGGATGCGTCGACGCAGCCAACCACACGGGGCGCGTTCCCACGGCACGGGTCAGCGTGGACAACGCGTCGCTAGACACGGCGAGCTTTGGCACCGTCAATCTAAGATCCGGCATGACATGCACGTTGTCTGCGGACAAACCAAGCGCAAGCATACCTTTAGCAACGGGTTCGGACCGGCAGGTGACAACAGAAAATCCACTAAGCAATACGCCAAACACCGCTGGGAAACGCGCGCGTGTGCGGGAGTGGCGTGCATTCAGCAGAACCCGTGGTACGTCGCGTTTGCGCAGGCCCTCAAGCAGCCGTGGCCAAAGGTCCCCTTCTACGAAAATCGCAGCCGAGATCGACCAACCATCCAGAAAGCGCCTGATGGCAGCGGGTGTATCGATGGGGGCAAATCGATGGGTGGCAAAGGGCATCTGTTTCGCGACCCAATCGGCGCCTGTGGCCGTGGTGGTCGTCACCAGAACTTGGGTCTGCTCCGACTGCGCCAAATGCTGCGCCAAAGGGGCAATCTGCATGACTTCGCCCAAACTAGCGGCATGGAACCAAACAACCGTGTCTTTGCTTTGCGGCGCACCACGGCCAAGGCGTTCGGAAAACCGCTTGGGGTCAGCGCCCATGCGGCGGTGCAGCGCCCAAGACACAACAGAAATGAGAAAGGCAAAACACCACGTAAAAAGCATCCATGCGCGTAGCAAAGGCGGAGTTCGTTTTGGTTCCATGACGTTGTAAAGACGCATTCTGTACTGTTAAAATGCCCATCTACTACGATCTGCGCCCCGCGAATGAAATACACTTCATTGCTTGGCGGCTAGCGAATACTGATTTTGATGGGCTTGCGAAGCAGCTTGAGCGAACTTATCAAACGTCATCAGCTTTTCTGCTGCGCAATGCCGGAGCCCTAGGTATGACGCCCTCTGACCTTCACCAAGACGGCACTATCATCCGCTTTGATGCAACTGTGTTGCCCACAATGGAACCCCATCTCTTTGATGCACAGTGGCTGCGTGCGAATGGGTTTTGGCAAGGCAGCACACAAGGCCGAAGCCAAGCGCATTTTTTCCGTTATGCGGACCATGATATGGTCCTGCGCCACTTTCACCGTGGGGGTCTGATCGGACGGGTAAACCGTGATCTTTATCTACGAGTCAAGGCAACGAACAGCCGGGCCCTGCGCGAATTTGACCTGTTGTGTGACATGCATTCCGAGGGGCTTCCGGTCCCTTTGCCCGTGGCTGCGCGATACGTCCCTTTTGGCCCCGGCTATCGCGCGGATATCATCACGCAGCGCATACCAAACGCCCTACCGTTACAAGAAGTTTTAGGCGACAGGGCGCTTTCTGCGCAGTTATGGAATGCCATCGGCGCCAATGTTCGAAACTTGCATGACCATGGAGTTTACCATTCGGATCTGAATTGCCGAAATATCTTGATGGATACCAGCGATCAGGTTTGGTTCATCGACTTTGACAAATGCGAAAAGCGTGAACCCGGCACGTGGGCGCAGGCCAATCTGGACCGATTGCTGCGTTCTCTGCGCAAGACAGCAGCAGGACCTTTGGCCATGCATTGGCGCGAAACAGATTGGGCTGATTTCCTTGCAGGATATGACAGCGGGTATGCGCGCGCGGATTGAACTTGGTGTGACGCGGCGCTCGTAAATTGCCTTGAAGTTTGGCACATCCAAGGGCCGTATTCCCAAAGAGGCTGTTGTCATGGTATCCGGCGGAACCACCCGCTATATGGCGACCACTTTCTATGCATTGGGGAAACAGGATTCTATCATGCAGGTTGACCCTGATAAGATTGACGTGATCGCACCAAATTTGAAACGCCGTTATTCTGGTGTCTCATCGACTGTATTTCGGCTTGTGCCGCTTCAGGCGCGTAAAATCCCCATCGCGACCACGGGGCCGGTACTGCCAGGCGACATACCGCAATTCCCGCTTTCCAAACTTCTGCTTTTATCGCGGTCAGGCCCGTCGGGGCACCGCATCTGGCACGCGCGTCGGAACATCGAAATGTTGACCGGTGTGCTTTTGAAGTTTGTACTTCGCAAGCGTTTGAAACTTGTTTTCACATCGGCTGCTCAACGGCGCAGAGGCGAATATTCGCGTTGGCTTATCCGCCGGATGGACGCAGTTATCGCAGCCTCTGGCAAAGCAAAGTCTTATCTTGGGGTGCCTGCGACCGTGGTCTTGCATGGGATCGATGCACAAGCATTTGCGCCGACCACTGATCGCGCTGCGTTGCGGGCGGAACTCGGGCTGGACCCTGAAGCCTTGATCGTCGGGTGCTTTGGCCGAATCCGAGAGCAAAAGGGAACCGATCTGTTTGTGGACGCCATGATCGAACTTTTACCACGGCATCCCACAGCGCACGGGATCATCATGGGCGGTGTCACGCGTGATCAGCAGGCCTTTGTTGACGGTTTGAGATCAAAGATAGACGCCGCCGGCCTTGGCGATAGGTTGCGTATTCTGCCGGAAGACAAGGGTTTCACAATTGCCCCGTGGTTTCAAGCCAGCGATATTTATGTGGCGCCACAACGCTGGGAAGGTTTCGGCCTGACACCGCTAGAGGCGATGTCGTGCGGTGTCGCTGTCGTCGCGACCCGGGTTGGGGCATTCGAAGATCTTGTTGTCCCTGATGAAACCGGTTTTTTGGTGCCACCCGAGGACCTTGCCCAATTGACCGCCGCAACAGATACGTTGATGAGCGACGCCACCCTGCGCACGTCCATGGCAAAAGCGGCAAGAGACAAAGTGGTTGAGCAACATCAGATCGAACAAGAGGCAGATGCCATCACAGCAATCTACCGGCGCCTCATATCCGAAGGGAATGGCGCGGGCTTATAAGCGCGCCGACCCTCGTCTGTTCTAAACGCCCTGTTGAGTTCTGGGGAAGGATCTTGGTTTGAACAACACCGCAGTCACAATCGTTACGGTTTGACACAACAGCTTAGCCGTGCTTCCGGCCATGTTGGCAAACGTCCCAACTGGCACGCCGGTTGTTCTGGTGGACAATGCATCGTCTGACACCGCTGCGTTGCAAAAACTGGCGCAAGAACGTGGCGCAACCCTGCAACTGAACACAGATAATGTCGGGTTTGGTCCCGCCTGCAAACAGGGTGCCGCGAAGGCTAAAACCAAATTTCTACTGTTCCTCAACCCCGATGTGGAACTACAGTCAGGTGCCTTGGAGGCCCTCACGGCGGCGGTGCAAAGACATCAGAACGCCAGCGCATTTAATCCCAGAATTCTTGACGGCAAAGCCCGCCAAAGCTTTCGACGTGGTTCTAAAATCAGGCCCAAAGAACGGTTGAAAGGCCCGATACCCACACGGGATTCCGAAGTGTCTATTCTTGCGGGGTCGGCGATCTTTTGTCGCCGGGCCTTGTTCGAAAAGATAAGAGGGTTTGATCCGGCCATATTTATGTATCACGAAGATGACGACCTGCCCTTGCGACTGCACGAACATGGGCCGCTTATGTACTGCCATGACGCACAGGTCGTCCACCTAAGCGGGCACGGCTCACCGCGATCGCCACAGGTTGCGGCCTTTAAGGCGTACTAGTCCGCGCGTTCGCGGATTTGCACGCTAACGAAATATGGGCATCCGCGCCCTAAGCTGAACACGTTGGGGGCTGCCTTGCTGCGATTGATGGCGCCCGATACTTTTCTGCTCAAAAGGAAACGCGCCAAGAATGTCGGCTATTTAAAGGGGGCTTTGAGTGCGTTGAAAGACGGCGGGCGGCATGGGTGACTGATCAGACCCAATACAGGTTGATCTACGGCCGCTCGATCTTTTCGGCCCAATCCTGCAACGCCTCGAACACCGGCACATATCCTTAGCGCTTCATCAGAAGTAACTCCTTACAAGACTTCCCGCGATCAAACTCCAGCCATCCGCCACAACAAAAAACGCTAGTTTGAAGGGCAACGAGACAATTGCCGGTGGCACCATCATCATGCCCATACTCATCAGGACTGCCGCTGCGACGAGATCAATAATCAAAAATGGCAAGAAGATAAGAAAACCAACCTGGAACGCACGCGTAATCTCGGACAATAAAAAGCTTGGGATTAACACCGACAACGGCGCGTCAGGAGTTAGTTCAAGACCTTGAGTGTCTGGACGTAGATCGGCCATGGCGGAAAAGGTATCCACATCCAAACGCGCAGACATGAAGTCACGAAAAGGATTCAAAGTCCGAACAAATGCAGTTTCCGGATCGATTTGGTCGTTTGTTAAAGGCTGCAAGCCTTCTGTCCAGGCCTGCATAAAAACAGGTTCCATAACAAAGTACGTCAAAAACAACGCAAGGCTGACAATCAGCATGTTTGGTGGGGATTGCTGCAAGCCAATTGCTTGGCGCAATATAGATAGTACCGTCACCAAAAATGGAAAACAGGTTATCATGATAGCAAGGCCGGGTGCCAAGCTAAGGATCGTGATCAATGCCAATAACTGAAGGGTGCGGGCGCTTAAAGATCCTTCATCTCCGAAAGAAATTGCGACTTCTTGCGCCAACGCCCCCTGAGGCAGGAAGAACATAACTAAAAGGGCAATAAGCCAAAACTTCATACGATTAGATCCCGGGCCCACGATCAAATATCTCAGTTAAACGTACGACCAACTGACCATCTTCATTGCCCTCGGCCTCTTCCAACGTGCCACGGGCAATAAGTTTATCACCGACGAACAGGTCGACAGGATCATCAACGCGCTTATCCAGTGTTAGAACCGCGTTTGCTCCGAGCATAACCAAATCACGCACCAAAGGGCGCGCCCTGCCAACTGAAACGGTGATTTCGATAGGAACCGCCGTAAAAGGGTTGTGAGCGTCGGATGCTAGTGTTTGGGTATCGGGTAGGTCAGCCATTCGTCACCTCTGGATTCTGAATTTCAAAAAAACTTGTCACTGCGGACTCGATGTCAGCTACCGTTTTGTCCAAGTTGACCTCCTTCTCCGAAGCACCCAACCGGAGAATTACTTGATTTGGGGACATCGTCGAATCTGAGTAAAATTCAAACGGCTCGGGTAAATCAGAGGTCAACGTTGCGCGTACAGCTTCTTCACTTGCAGGGGCAACGGTGATTTGAATCGGTCTGTTTAGGGAATCTTGCACCGCCGAAGTGATATAATCCCGAATATGAACTCCGAGACTTTCCCGCGCGACCACCGGCAGAATAGCCGTGACAACCTCGTTCATTATGCTTTGAACCGATGCATTCAAAGTCGTGCGCATCTCGTGATACTCGAACGAAGCGGCTTGTAAGCTGTTCCCGAATTCAGATGAAACATGTGTGACGGAGGCAACCTGAGCCTTAACAGCATCATCCCAGCCCGCCTGATATCCGCTTTCAAACGCCTGAAGCTTCAGTTCTTCGATCTCTTCCGCAGACATCGATCTTTTGCCAACTTTGGCAGCCTTCATCGTCCCGAAGTCTTGGAATAAGTGTGAAGAAACCATCACACACGTTCCTCACTGTCTTCCAGCCAGCTACGCAAAATCTCGACTGTTTCCTCTTGGCGTTCACCTATCATATTGCGCAATCGATGCACGGGATCTTCGGTTCCCGCCATTTTACCGTCAGAAGCATCGGCAAATGACATCGATGGTAATTCCCCGAGGTCAGGGAAATTACCCTCATCCGAGTTTAACGAAATGTCAGGGAAATCCCCCGCTCCATCATCAATTTCTCCGGTCAGAGCTTCAGATTCCGATGATGCTTGCGGCGTATCTTCAAGCGCTAGCGGGCTACTTGGTAAAGCTGGGGGTGTAGGCGGGCGAGACAAAACAGGACGCACAACAAACAACCCTAAAACCAATGCGACAATGGCTAAAATGCCCATTTGGATGGCTGACATTATGTCAACTTTAAGAAAATCAAGAAATGTAGTTTGGGCATCAGTTCCGACGGGAGCGATGGATTGCAGTGCCATGGATTTTATCGTGATGATATCGCCACGGTCTTCATCAAACCCTACGGCAGAAGCGACCAGTTCCTTGAGCGCTTCAATTTCTTCTGGCGGACGATCAATCAACGGCGCCTCTGCATCATCGGGAGATCCTACCGCTTGGTTCACCAGTACTGCCACTGTGATCCGTTTAATTGCACCCGCCGACCGCGTGATCGCGCGTTCCGTTTCCGAGACTTCATAATTGATCCGTTCACGAGTTTCCGAGTTTTGCGATGATGCGCTATCGCCGTTCCCACCATCACCATCTGGCAAATTAGACGCGACTGTGACGTCGCCATTCCCTGCTTCATTCGAATTACTAGTGCGCTCTTCGGTATCAGTGCTGATCGCCACGCGCCCTTCTGGATCAAAGCGTCTTTCTCTGAATTCTTCAGTCTCAGTCACAGTGTCGACGCTAACTTCGACAATGGCATTGCCATACCCAACGCGAGCTTCCAGCAAACGCTCCACGCGTTGGCGTAAAATCTGCGCTTTGTCGTCTCCGCCCACAGATGGCGCCACTTCATCGGTGGCACCAATCAGAGCGCCATTCGCATCGATCACGGCAACATCATCGACAGACAACCCAGAAACGGCAGATGCGACAAGATAGCGAATTGCTTTAGCTTGTTGTGTCGAAATATCGGCCCCATTGGGGGTGACTGAAACAGAGGCTGTTGGTGTAATACTCCGTTGAAACGGATTCGAACCGGTCGAAGCAATGTGAACCCGCGCCATGCTTACATGCTGGCTCGAGACGATGGTTCTCGCCAATTCACCTTCCTTTGCGCGCCAATATGCAGCATCAAACATTTGCGACGTAGTGCCGAAACCTGACAAAGAATCCAGTAGTTCGTAACCGCTTGTACTGTTGGCAGGCAGACCCTCACTAGCGAGGGTCATACGCAATTCGTCGCGATCCTGATTATCTACAAAAATCGACCCACCACGGACTTCAAACTGAACACCGCGCTGCTCCAATGTACGTACAACATCCCCTGCTGCTCCGCTCTCAAGCCCGGCGTATAGAAGTGTCATGGATGGTGCAGTCGCGATTCGCGACATCGCCAACACAGCCAAAAACACAACAACAGCAGCCGCCACTACCGTGATTTGTCGCCGGATATCTAAGCCCATCCAAACATTCAGTAACTGCTGCACAATCGCCTCCGTCCTACCGAGCGTTCTGCCCGGCGTTACGTAAGCAATGACCGATCAGCCTTAACAATCGGTTAGTTGATCTGTGGCATTAGTTGTTTTGACATCAGCAAATGGGTTGAAAATGACAGACGCCGTGACCGAAGCCCCGCAAGAGGTTAAAAAATCATCTAAAATGCCTTTGATCTTAGGCATTCTCGCCGCTCTCGTTGGCGGTGGAGGTGGGTTTTACGCTACCTTTTCCGGCTTCATTCTAGCAGCAAAATCCCCAGCCCAAGAGATGGACGAAAAGCATGCAGCGGACGCTATGCCGGATGTCGCCTTTGTGGCCGTCGATCCCATGACGATATCCATCAGCCCGATTTCTCAGGGGCGTCACCTCAGGTTTCGCGCCCAGTTGGAGGTCCCAAACGAGCACGCAGCTGACGTTGAAACACTATTACCGCGTGTGGTGGATGTGATGAACGGGTATTTGCGCGCGCTGGAAACTAAAGACATTGAAAACGCCGCCGCGCTGCCTCGAATCCGATCACAATTATTGCGTCGGGTTCAAATTGTGGCCGGGCCAGGTCGTGTGAGCGACTTACTAATTATGGAATTCGTAGTGAATTAAGGGGGCAGTATGGAATTGATAGCTGATATTTTTTTGGCCGCGGGCGCCATTGGAGCTGGATTTTATTGTTTTGTGCTTGGCCGTCGGCTGAAACGTTTCAATAATTTGGAGAAAGGCGTTGGCGGGGCTGTCGCAGTATTGTCTGCGCAGGTAGATGATTTGTCCAAAATGCTCGCGACAGCTCAGACAGCAGCATCAGTTTCGACGAAAACACTGAGCAACCTTACCGCCCGTGCGGAACAAGCCTCACAACAATTAGAGCTACAAATGGCTTCACTGCATGACATTCCAGAACCTGTTTCACAGCCCGAAGCCGCTCTGTCGTCATCAGTAACCCTGACGCCCGGTGAGCCGATATTTACACGTCGAACAATAGGAACGAAATAATGAAGCGTGGAAGGAAAAACAAAATGCCATCTACAGGACGTGGTACGAACTTTCTAATCGCGTCACTGTTACTAGGATCTGCCATTCTCAGAATAGCATTGAGCGCCGGAACCGCAGTAGCAGAGACCGATTTCCCGGACCAACTTATACTCCCAAACACGCTTGCCAAATCGGATTTAGCTCAAGACGTAGTGGATCAAGATCGCATTACTACTGTTTTGAGCGCTGTCAGAGAGCGAGAAAAGCGGGTTGAAGAACGCGAAAATCAAATAGATATTAGAAAAAAGGCATTAGACGTTGCCTTGGTCGAAATTGAGCGCCGGTTGGATGCATTGAAATTGGCCGAAGAACGGCTTGGAGCAACGCTCGCCCATGCGGAAACTGCGGCTGAAGATGATCTAGCTCGATTGACCAGTGTGTATGAAAACATGAAACCCAAAGAAGCCGCAGCACTTTTTGAGGCGATGGAACCCGAGTTTTCTGCAGGTTTTTTAGCCCGGATGCGTCCCGATGTTGCAGCCAAAATCATGTCAGGTCTCGAACCACAATCCGCCTATTCAATCAGCGCAGTTCTAGCGGGTCGTAACGCACAAGTACCAAAAAATTAAACGTGTGGCATTTCTTGTTAACGAAAATCTGTAAGACTGTTCGAGAAATCGTTGAAGGAATTTATTATGATCGGAATTGTCGGTATCATCACGATCTTCGTCATGGTTTTTGGCGGGTACCTAGCCGCAGGTGGCAAGATGGGCATCATCTTAAAATCACTCCCCTTCGAAATGACAATGATATGTGGAGCTGCTGTTGGGGCATTTTTCATCAGCAACTCGATGCCAGAAGTTAAACACACGGTCAAAGATATGGGAAAAGTTTTCAAAGGGCCGAAATGGAACGACGAAGATTATAAAGACCTGCTATGCTTATTATTTGAATTAATACGATTGGTTCGGCAAAATCCCGTCGCCATCGAAGAACATATTGAAGACCCAATCAATTCATCAATTTTTTCGCGCTACCCAAAGATCCTCGAAGATCACGAAGCCGTTGCTCTAATCTGCGATACTTTGCGGTCAGCATCCATGAATTATGATGACCCACATCAAGTCGAGGAAGTACTTGAGAAACGGATTGATGCAAACTTACACCACGCATTGCATTCCAGTCACGCATTGCAAACCGTGGCTGATGGGTTGCCCGCTTTAGGCATCGTTGCTGCTGTTTTGGGCGTAATCAAAACAATGGCTTCCATCGATCAACCCCCTGAGGTTTTGGGGAAATTGATTGGTGGAGCATTGGTCGGCACATTTCTTGGCGTTTTCCTCGCTTATGGAATGGTGGGGCCATTTGCAACGAAAGTCAAAGCAGTGGTTGAAGAAGACGGACATTATTACCAGCTCATTCGCGAAGTGTTGGTCGCTAATCTGCACAATCACGCAACAAATATTTGCATTGAGGTTGGCCGCCAAAACACACCTTCCCACTGTCGCCCCTCATTCTCCGATCTGGAAGAAGCTCTAAAATCCACCAAGCAGAACACAGCATGATGAAGTGGTTTATTTTACTGGGCTGGATCATATCCAACCCAGTCTTCGCACAACAAATCAGTGTTCGATCGGGTGCACACGAAGGTTTCACACGATTAGTATTAGATGCACCAGAAGGAACTGCATGGAAGTCCGAACCGCTGTCAACCGGTGCGCGTCTTGTTTTGAATGGACATACCGGCGGCTTTGATATTTCTGCAGTTTTCGATCGTATCGATAGAACATTTGTTTCGGAAGTTACTGCTAACGACTCAAGCATCAGTGTTGAATTTTCTTGTCAATGTATTGCGAACACGTTTGCAGCAGGAACACGTATGATCGTTCTGGATATCAAATTGAAACCCGAAAAAGAGAACATCGAAATTCGCAATTTACCCCTTACTTCATCAATGAAAAATCAATGGCAGAGTATCGAATTTTTGCAAACTATCGAAATTAGCGAACCGTTAGAACAACAAACTGAATATTTCGGCGGTCTAGGATTTCGACCCAAATCAATGCGCCCGCAGCTTTTGTCACCTACACTTGTTCAAAATTTAAAAACAGATGCCAACCAGTACCAAAACTTCCAAACGAGCTTATCCAAACAGATAGGAGCTGCCGCAACACAAGGGTTGCTCACCCCTTCTTTTTCGGAAGTCGAATTAACTCAACTTCCTCCGAGTTCACAAATAAATTACCGTACATTTTTCTCACCTCTTACAGATAAACATCAAATTTCTAGCGCCACACCAACACTAGATAATATCGAAGTCACCAACAGTTCCGAAGCTCGAAAAAAAATAGTAGGCTCGATTAATATGCAGGCGCCTATCGGAGGCCCATGCATTGATTCCGAGTTAGTAGCCGTGCAAGATTGGCAGCCAGAAATCGATTTTTCGACAGATGTTGGAATGTTGCGCAGTAAACTATTTCGAGAATTTGACAAGTTGGATCGTAGAGCAGCAATAATGCTTGCTCAACTATATCTACACTATGGTTTCGGAGCTGAAGCTAGACAAATTTTGTATTTGGACGACTCTCTTGTGAAGGCTAACCCCTCATTAATCGGTATCGCTGAGATCATGGAATACGGACATAGTCGTAGGCCTACCTATCTGGAAAATTTTGTAGATTGTGATGGTTCAGTGGCACTATGGTCGATTTTGTCCACTCCGGGAATTGATCCAGTTAAAGCAATAAACGTCGATGCAGCTTTGTTAAACCTTAGCGGGTTACCTATACATTTGCGAAAAGTTGTCGCACCCGATCTTAGCCGCCGCTTCCTTAACTATGGCGATAAAGATGCCGCGGCGGCGGCTTTACATAGTTTGGAACGGTCTCCAGTTCCTCTTTCTCCCAATGCTATCTTCGCTAAAGCAAGCCTCCAGTTGGCTCAAGGTGAAGTCGACGAAGGGCGAAGACGTCTCTCAGAAGTTATTGCATCTAACGCTGAACAATCTGCAGAGGCATTAATAGAGTTTGTCACTTCACATCTGAATGCAAACGACGAAATTGGTCACGACGTCGCCCTTCTAATAGATGCTTACGCACAAGAGTTACGTGATAGTCCGATTGGCGAACAATTAGCGCATACACACGTTCTAGCCCTCGGCCAATCCGGGCAATTTCCAGAGGCTTTCACCTCTCTCTCTAACTTAAGATCTCGTCATAAAGAAACGGGCGAAGATCCACTACTCTCTGCAATACTTGATATTTTGATCCGAGATGCCGCGGATCATGAATTTTTAAAATATGCTTTTTTGCATATAGCATCTGCACCTGAAATTTTATCAGTCGAAACCCGGATCCACGCCGCAGAACGTCTTGTTGCTCTCGGGTTTTATGAACAGGGTGAATATCTCCTTTCTATCAATCCAACATACCCGAAAAATACAAGAACATCGTTACTTAAGGCGGAGATATCGATAGAATTATCTCGCCCCCACGAAGCATTGGCACATTTATTTGGCGAAACTTCAAAGAGAGCGCAATTTCTCAGAGCTCGAGCGAAATCAAGCTTAGGAGATTTTTCCCAAGCATATTCTATTTACTCAAATATTGGAGATGAAATGAATAGTCAACGAACGGCTTGGCTCGCAAACAATTGGGGGGCACTTATCCAAGATGAAGTTCCAATTTTTGGGGCGGCGGCGCGGGTTTCGCAAGTTGCCTTAGATACCTCCACCGAACTTGATGGAATTCTCGAACGATCGGCCTTGGCTATTTCAGAGAGCCAAGGTGCACGGCAAGCCATTGAAGACCTATTGAACACAAACCCCTCATTAATTATTGATAACTAAACTCAAAATCCATTGATCCACATGGGGCTATCGGACCGGTATGATTCATACCACCTGAACTGTGGGGGTTATATGAGCATTCTTTATTGACCTAACGAAGGTCAAATGGTGCGGCTTCGGCCCTATTCCCCAAAAGCCACGAAATGCCTCGGGTTGATGATTAACGTATGTTGAGTGGTATTATCCTAATCAATCGCGAAGGTTTACGTTGGTGTCGTGCGCCCAAAGAGTACGATCTTGTGAAGACGCTCTACAACAGTTGATGACCGTAGAACGGTATAGGTGCATTTGCCCAGATCATAGAGGGGCTCGCCGCCAAAACGCCTGACTGAGGTGCCCCTAAATTTGTAGACGCTATATCTGGTAATTTTGGAAGCAAAGGAAGACGCAAATATCAGGGAAAATTCGATACTCCGACGAGTTCAAGATCGACGCGGTGGCGCAGGGCACGGAGCGTGAATATTCAGTCAAGGATGTGGCTGAGCGCCCCGTGATCAGTACGAAGTCGCAGTATACATGGATGGCACAATTCTCGAAGCCACAGCAACAGACAGATCAAGAGGCGGCAATCAGGCGTCTCAAGAGAGTGCTGGCGCGCGTCACTGAGGAGCATGATATGTTAAAAATGGCCACCGTCGCGCTGCCCGGCGGGGTATTGCGTAGCAATGCCCGAGAGGGGACTTCGCCAGTGATGCAAAGTGAGGTACGCGTTTGTCAGCGCACATCGCCAGCAGCATTGCTATAACAACGCAGTTGCCGAGAGTTTTTTCAACTCTTGAAGCGAGAGAAGATCACAAGGCGCAAGTATCGGACACGCGAACAAGCCAGACCCGCATACCAAGCAACACAACACCAAACCGCAAGACTGTTCGCGCCGAAAACGCGATGCCCGCCTAGCATTTCGTATCTTCGGATAAGAAGTTCAATGCGATCCCAAACAAAAGAGCCATCAACATTGCAGATGCGCCATAGTGTTCGGAAATAAATTGCGCGGCCAACGCAATTAACGCGGACAAAAAGAGCCCAGGGAAGAATAATCGCGCTCTTGGAATGCCCGCTTGGATGAATGTCATTCGCCCACCTTGTTACTGGATTTTGAGGGGCGTCCTGCGGCGACCCAGTACCCCGTCCCCATGATCCCAGCGCCTGCGATGGTATTGCCAATTGTGACGAACAACAGATTGTACGCAGCCCCGCTAACGCTGATCCCAGCCCCATGCTCGGACAAAAGCGCTACACTAAAGATCGTCATATTCGCGACTGAATGTTCAAATCCGGCCGCGATAAAAGCGTAAAGGCAGAACCAAATCAGTGCGATCTTTGCGATGTCAGAGGTGGTGCGTGCGGCCATCCAAATCGCAAGACACACCAACCAATTGCAAAGGATACCGTTTAGCACCAACGCACCTGGTCCGCTTTGCATCTTTTTCTCGGCCACCACGTGAAGAAAACTGTTCGTGTCAGCAGCAAGGATCACCCCGCCACCGCCATAAACGAAAATGGCTCCAAGGATCGACGCGCCGCACAGGTTCGCGACCCAACTTATTCCCCAGCAGCGGCCTAAATCAGACAGACGGATTGTCCGCACCAGAACCCCTTGTGCCATATACATCGTGTGGCCGGTAAACAGTTCCGACCCCGCGAATATGACGAGCATCAGCGCTATGCCAAAGCTGGCTCCCATCACGACGGGCCGGATATCGGGGTTAACCCCCTGCCCAACCGAGAAAATCAGCAAGATCCCAAAACCAACGTACGCCCCAGCCATCATCGCAAGGACGAAAAATGCTGTGGGGTCGTTGCGCAGATGCGCAACCTTTTCACGCGCGAGTGCGGCAAAGCCTGTTACAGTTGTCGCATAATTCATGGGAAAACTCTTTGTACGGGCGCTCAGGTTGGCGCAAAGAGAAGAGAGGACCGGAACGTGTGTTCCGATCCTCCCGTTGACAACATATCAGTTTAGACGTCTTTGCCGCCGGTAAAGTTGAATTCGGCGCCCGACCGAATGCCAGACGGCCAACGGGTCGTCATGGTTTTTAGGCGCGTATAGAACCGGACGCCTTCCATGCCGTGGATGTGGTGATCTCCGAACAACGACCGCTTCCACCCGCCAAACGAATGGTAGGCCACAGGCACGGGAATAGGGACGTTCACGCCAACCATACCAATCCGAGCGCGTGCCCAAAAATCACGCGCCGCATCGCCGTCACGGGTGAAGATCGCGGTGCCGTTTCCATATTCATGATCGTTCACCATATCGACCGCTTCGTCATAGGTTTCGGCTCGCACGACCGACAACACAGGACCGAAGATTTCGTCGGTATAGATCGACATATCGGTGGTCACGCGGTCAAATAGACAACCGCCAATGAAATAACCGCCCTCATAACCTTGCAGCGAAATACCGCGCCCATCCACGACCAATTCGGCACCCTTGGCGATGCCTTGATCAATGTAGTCGTTAATCTTGTCAAAACTTTGCTTGCTGATCACCGGCCCCAGTTCTGACTCCGGATCAGTATAAGGTGCGACCTTGAGGGCACGAATGCGCGGTGTCAGGGCCTCGACCAAACGATCTGCCGTCTCTTCACCAACTGGCACAGCCACAGAAATCGCCATACAGCGTTCGCCGGCCGATCCGTATGCAGATCCGATCAAAGCATCAACAACCTGTTCCATATCCGCGTCGGGCATCACCACAAGATGGTTTTTCGCACCACAAAGCGCCTGCACGCGTTTGCCATTGCCTGTGCCACGCCCATAAATGTATTCGCCAATCGCCGTTGACCCGACAAAGCTGATCGCCTCGACTGTTGGATGATCTAGCAACGCATCGACCGCCTCTTTGTCGCCATTCACGACGTTGAACACGCCCTCTGGCAGGCCCGCTTCGGCAAACAGTTCTGCGATGCGCATCACAACGCTTGGGTCTTTTTCGGAAGGTTTCAAAATGAACGTATTCCCGCAAGCAATAGCCACAGGGTACATCCACAACGGCACCATCGCCGGGAAGTTGAAAGGCGTGATCCCCGCCACAACGCCAACGGGCTGGCGCACAGAAAAGCTGTCTACGTTGGATGCTACGGCTTCGGAATATTCACCCTTGAGCAATTGCGGAATGCCGCAAACAAATTCTACAACTTCGATCCCGCGCGCGATTTCGCCTTTGGCGTCTGGGATGGTCTTGCCGTGTTCAGCGGACAACAGAACAGCCAATTCTTCGATGTTTTTCTTCAGCAGATCACGGAATTCAAACATCACAGTTGCGCGTTTCGCCGGGGGGGTCGCCGCCCAACCGGGCAAGGCTTTTGCGGCAGCTTGCACGACAACATCGACGTCATTTGCAGAGGCAAGATTGACAGATCCGGCAACGGCCCCTGTTGACGGATTGATAATATCTGTCGTGCGGTCGCTGGCCCCTGACCAAGTCGCGTTATTCACAAAATGGGTGATAGTAGGCATAGGTTTTCTCTCCACCGGAACGTTATCCGACTTTTCTAGGGGGATATGGAAACAGGCCGCGGCCTGTTTTTTGGGTTAAATGTATCCGCTCTGTTTCATGAGCGATTTTAGCTGCTCCGACTGCAAATCGGTAAGGCGCGGAAGTGGTGGGCGTGGCTGTCCCAGGTTAAGGTCAGACCAAGCAGACATCGCGCGAATGCACTGCGGCACACCGTAGTGTCGGAAGAAGACAAACAGCGGTTCCATCTTCTTATAAAGCGCCGCACCCGCCGGATCACCCGCACGAAGCAGTCGATGAAGCGCCACCATATCTTTGGTGAAAAGCGGATGATACGCAGCTTCCCAACCGATGGCCCCATACCGATAGCTTTCTCGCGCAACAAAATGCAGGCCAGTATACAGCGCGAAACGATCACCGGTTAATGCTCTGATATCGCGCACACGATGGGGATCGCCGGTCGCATCTTTTACGGAATCTATCCCGTCCACAGCGGCCAGTTCCGCAATCATTTGCGGGGTCATGTCGTACCGCGTGGTGCGCGGAATGTTGTAAAGTCGGATGGGGACATCAACGTTAACTGCGATGTCGTGGTAATGTTGCACGACATCTGTGAACCGAATATCTGGCAGATGTGTCTGCATCTCGAGCATCATGGTAGACGCACCCGCCTTTTGCGCATTCTCTGCCCAATTCATGACCTGTCGGGTCGAGATATCACCGATTGCGACATTCACAGGCACACGGCCCGCAGTTGTATCGCACACCGTTTTCACGACCGCGAAGCGTTCAGCTTGCGTCAGGTAAACACCTTCTGTTGTACTCGCTATGCAGGTCACACCATCAGCGCCACCCGTGATGATCTCATCAGTGTAGCGCTCTAAAACGGCATGATCGACATGTCCTTGAGCATCAAACGGGGTGATCAGATAGCAATACAGCCCCCCTTTTTTGCCGACAGTTTCGCGTGTCACCTGTCTGTCTCCTTGATTGCAGAACGCGAGCCGCAGGACGATGCGAAACCCGCACTCTGCATCACGTGTTTAATTGGCTGGAAATTTGTCTTTGTCGGACCCAATTTCCACGGTTTCCCCGGTTTCAGAGAAGGTTCGGTTCACGTTGGCGCTGCCGTAGATCACCATCGCGATAACCTGTTCATCGGTGTCATTGATTAGTTCGTGCTGAACACCGGGCGAAATGAAGGTGGAATCGTATTTGCTGCAAAACACTTCCTTGTCGCCGTCCAGAACGATCCGCATGGTGCCTTCAAGAACCGTCACTTGCTCTTCTGCATTGTGGATATGGGGCGGCACCGCGCTGTGCGCAGGCATGACAGTGATCCCAGAATGCAGCGACCGCGCTCCGATCTCTTTGCTTGCGATGGGTTGATTTACGATACCAATGCCACGTGAAACCTGTGGCAAGTCCGCGTATTTTAGGTGGTTGATTGACTTTGGTGGGGCCATTGGATGTCTCCTTTAGTTGGCTATTTTGTAAAATGCGCAGGGTCACTGCGTGATGAATTGAAAGAGGGTTGCAGGTCCGGGATCACCGGAACCACAAGATCAATGAAGGTGAGAACGCGATGATGAAACACACGACAATCAGCGCACCAAACGCCGGGAATGCCTTGTGTGCGATCCGCATGAACGGTTCTCCACTAACGGCGGCGGCCGCAAATAGATTGATCCCTACCGGCGGCGTAATGAACCCAACAGACAAGGTCGTCACCACGAAGACACCGAAATGCACCGGATCAAATCCAAGCTGCTCGCCGATGGGATACAAGATCGGCATGATCACAAGGATGGCCGCGATAGGTTCCAGCAAACAACCGACGATCAACAACATTGCCACGATCAGAACCACGGACATATAGGGCCCTGTACCAAACGATGTGAACGCTTCGACGATTGCACCCGGCACCCGCAACACGGCTAGAACCTCGGCAAACAAAATCGAAAAAGCGATGATCGGCGCAAGGATACCTGTCGTTTTGGAGGCTGCCAAAAAGATGCTTCCGATCTCAGAGAACTTCACTTCGCGCACGATGATCAGTTCGACGACAAACACATAGAACACAGCCACGGCCGCCGCCTCGGTCGGGGTAAAGAACCCGCCATAGATGCCGCCAAGAATAACAAACGGAGCACCAAAACCGTACCGCGCCCGCCAAATCGCTGACAATGCCTTGGATCCCGAGAATGGCGTGCGTTCATTTGCGCCCCAGCTCGAGAAGGAACAGACGACGTAGTTTGCAACGCACAAGCTAATGGCGACCAAAAATCCGGGAACGACACCTGCTATGAACAAATCCCCGACCGATGTACCAGTCGCAATGCCGTAGATAATAAAGATCAGGCTTGGTGGTACGATGACACCAAGAATACCACCTGATGCAGCAAGTGATGCCGCATAGCTTCTGTCGTATCCTCGTTCAGTGAGTGCGGGCACCATGATCTTACCGATGGTCACCGTGTCAGCAGAACTAGACCCGCTGGTGCCAGCAAAGAAAAAGCAACCAAAAATCGTCGCCATACCCATGCCACCTTTTAACCATCCGACCAGCGCTTCACCGAGGCCGACCAAATCGCGAGCGATGCGCCCCCGAGAGATGATTTCCCCCGCAAGGATGAATAATGGCAAAGCGAGTAATGCCCAGCTGTCTAAGGACGCAAACAAAGTCGTGCTTAAACTGCTGAGGGAGTACGCACCCGTAAGGATCATCAGTGACAGCGATCCCATCGCCAGGACAATGAAAAGCGGCAAACCGATGACCAGGTGAACCAACATCAAGACAATGACGACCGATGCGACCTGCATAGTACTGAGATCAAACATCCTTATGCCTCCCCGACTGCGTTGAGTTGTGGGAAAAAGCGGCGTCGTCCGCGCTGCATGATACGAATGATCATCAGCCCCCAGCCCACCGGCAACGCCAGCTGTGCCCAGGACATATTCACCGGCAACGCATGCATCCGAATATTGGCACGTTGCTGGATTTCCATCAGGTTGATCGAGTAATAAATCACTGCGATCGAAATCAAGATACACAAGAAATCGCTGTATGTTTCCAGCACCTTACGACCCATTTCGCCCATCTTATTGGGCAACAGATCAATACGAATATGTTCGTCATAACGAAACGCTTCAGCGGCGGCGATATAAGCGAAATAAACAAACGCATAGCGCGCGGTCATCTCACCCCAAGTTGTGGAATGTGCAAAGAAGTAGCGCATGAATACTTCTGTCAGGATGATCAGAAAGAAATACGCGTAGGCTGAAAAGACAACGATTTTAACAAGCGGGCCATCGATAAATCGAATGATCCCGTTGCTGCTGGTTGCAGTTTGCATATGGACGGTTACTTTCGCGAAAAGGCAAATTCTGTGGCTTACAGCGGCGAAATGGGATGCCCCACTCCGCCGCTCTAGGGATTAGCTTTGTAAGCTCAAGACGGTCTCAAGCGCGTCGCGACCGAACGCATCTTTCAACTCGTCATATTCGCTGCGCTGATGACCCATCGAGGACACCCATTCAGCCTTTTCGTCGTCTGTCAGCGTGACGACTTCGATGCCTGCATCTGTCCAAAGCTTCACCATCTCATCGTTCGCAGCAAGCTGCTGCTGGCGTTGGAATTCGTAACTTTCCGCACCGGCACGCATGATCGCTTCTTGGATGTCATCAGGCAAACCCGCGTACCAATTACGGTCAAGAACCGTGATGTGGCAGTTGAAGTTCAACTCATACATCGTCGCACTGCTTAGCGTTTCGTGGATTTTGGTGGCCGTGAGTGGGCCCAAACCAACGCTCAACGCATCTGCCGCACCTTGTTGCATGGCCTGATAGGCCTCACCCCAAGCGATCGACACAGGGCTTGCAGACGTCAGTTTAAACATAACGTCTTCGACGCGTGTGCCGTTTGTGCGAACCTTCAACCCTTCAAGGTCGCTGGGGCGACGTACAACACGGTCAACTTTGTTCGAGATACCCAAAACGCGGAAACCAGCGTTCGCCCACATGCCTGGAACGACTTGGAACCCGCTGTCTGCTGGGCGGCTCAGGAATTCTGAGTTGCGGAATTGTTCGGTTTGGATCGTGTTTTCAAAGGCATCGTTAGAGCCAAACAAGAATGGCAGATCGATGATGTTGTAGACATCTGAATAGTTCACGAAGTTACCCGTGGACAATTGGCACCCTTGGATTGCGCCCGTCAGAACCTTTTGCGGCAAGACGTTCTGCCCGCCAAGGCTGCCTGCTTCGTGGATATCAACCTCGAGCGCGCCATTAGAATATTTTTCTGCGGCTGCTTTGAACTGCGACAGGCCAGTGATCATATAGTTTTCGGTCGCCGCACCAAAGGTGTGCCCGAATGTTAACTTGTGATCAGCAGCCGCGCGGGCGGATGTGATGATGAAAGGTGATGCAACACCTGCTGCTGCAAAGGCTGAACTGGACTTCAGTAGTTTTCTTCTCGTTAGCATTTTTCCCTCCCAAGGAAATGTTTGCTGCGCGACCTCCTCCGCCTCACAACAACAAATTTTGTATTATCTTTTTCATGCTATTTAACATTATTAACATGATGTAAGAAAAGATAGAATTCGGAATGACGATCTGTCAAGTGGGATAATAACGTGACCTGAAAGGGCTTGAGGGCTGCCAAAACGGCATCTGAAAAATCATTCAAACTGAATGTGTTAGACCGTCAGTTCGCGCCCTCGCGTCCGTAAAGGTACGAAAGGGTGACGCAAACGTTTTCTCATATTCCGGCTTGTTAAACCCCGTAAGCACCCGTCAACAAGAAATCATGAAGCGCTAAATTTCCTGATGCATCGCTGTAGCTTGCTTTGCTTACCGTGATTCTACTGGGTAGAATATCCATCTCATTGGCCGCCTTATTATAACCGGCACTCGCCCCTTCTGCATAGGCCTGTGCTTGCAAAACTGGCCCGGCAAGAACGATGACCTCAGGCGCAATTGCGATCGTCAGTGGAACCAGATTGCGGCCCAATTGGAAGCCCGCGTTGAAGAATTGCGCCCTCGTAGAATCGGAACCTTGATTGGAGGCCTCAACTGCTACCTCAAGCATTTGTGGGAACTCGACACCATTTTTGGAGATATTGTTTTGTGACCCAACAAGGCTGTTTAGGATCGCGCGTCCTGAAGCCAGATCGCTGAGTTTTCGGTCTTGTTGGTCGCATGTTTCATTTTGCGGAGTCTTGATGTCATTGATCCAACCTTCGTCTGCCAAACGCCGCACAATGCGCCCACCGATCGCGATACTTGCCCCCATACCTTCAGAGATATGCGCAAGAAACACGCTGGAGTGTTGTTCTCTTTGGGCAAGGTTCATGTCCATGAAATGGCGACACAAGGCATCACCATTGTTTTCGACACGCACGTGACACTTCAACCGCTCGGACAACCGTTCTTGAATGGCGAAGTTTGGCCAATTCAACAAAATGGACTTTGTCAGAAAGCCAGACCGCACGTTGATCGAGCCCGGGATTGTCATCACAGCGCCCAAAATAAGCCGACGATCCAACACGTTATCAAAGATGAGTTGGTCAATGAACTTCCCGACAAAATCTACGGTCTCTTTGCCCGTTGCCGTTACGTGTTTTGGAATTGCTTGCTGGTGATGCAAGTTCCCAGCGATATCAATGACCGTGATCATCCGCGAAAAGGACGAGATACTAATCGCGACAAGGAATCCGCCCTTTGCGCTGATACGCAGCGCAACACCCGGCCGTCCACGCTGTGTTTCACTACGAACAAGGGGGGCTTCTTCGCAAATGCCGTCTTCGATCAGTTCCTTTGAAATACGCGACATCGTGGCTGGAGTAAGTTCAAGACGTTCTGCCAGTTCTTGCCGCGAAATCGGGTTTGGTTCGCGCAAAACCTGTAAGATACGCGCCCGGTTGCTGCTGCGAATGTCGCGTAAATGTTGCCGCTTGATCGTTGTTGTCACTGATTTCAAAATACGGCCCTTCCATTTCGACCGATTGCCATGGTTACCACCTATAAGGTGTACAACTGCATTCTAAAGGCTGTGAATAGATACTTCACCATGAAATGCGCAGCGTCATGATGCTTCCGCATTGCGGAACCGACGTCCCCAATGCAGACTAAGGTGGTCAAATCCATCATTTGAGGCACTAGGCTTGTCCGAACATCACGCAAGAAAACGCACGATCCCAATGAAGAAGCCAAAGGGTCATATTGCGGGTGCGCAGCGATATTCAGCCCGCCTCGCGGATTCCACCCAGAAGGTCCAAGTGCTTTATCTCGGCGCACAGTCGAACGAGGCGCCAGCAGAAGACCTCATTAATTTTCAAGCCTTAGCCAAATCGCTCTTGTCCACAGCCGATGGGCCAAACCACTGTGATTACGCGCAATATGTTGACCCACAGGGCGTGCCAACATTTTTCGCGACGGCATATTGGACAGACCCAGCACAATATCAGGCGTGGGCGTCGTGCGAACAAATCACATCGTGGTGGACGGATACTGCCCATCTTAACGGGCCTTTGGGGTATTTTTGGGAAGCGTTTTGTGTGTCGAAGGACCACTGCGAAACGATAGCATTTACTCGCCCTATTCGCGGCCTGTCGGCCTGCCCGATGCATACAATACATCCAGTTGACGAAAGTGGGTATTGGGGGGCAGCACGTGACCGTATTCCTGCGTCCGCTTTCGATACGCTTAAGGGCGAAAAAACTCTGCCGATCGCTTACGCCACACGTGACAACACGCGTGGTCAACTGATCAATCTGAAACTCCCCAAGAACACATGCATCATCAGATCCGGCGTTTCATGGGCCGATTGTGGCCCAGAACAGCACGACAGTTACAAAGCCAATATCAAGCCCAAGCTTGATCTTGGAATGGACTATTTACGCGATAATCCTGAGGAATCAGGGTGTCTGAATTTACGCCAAGTTGATGTCGTTGATGATCAAGGGAATAGTGCCCCTGAGGGCTTTTCCATGGGTCACTTCCAATCGCTCGCCCATCTCGAAAAATGGGCGCATGAACACCCAACCCATCTTGCGATTTATACACGCGCGCTAGCGGAACGGACAAAGTACCAAGACGACCTAGAGCTGCGCACCTATCATGAAGTGTTTATTTTAGATCAAGAAACGGATTTCAGGTACCTCAATTGCCACGGCAAAACAGGGCTTCTTCCAGTTCATTTTGGGACTGCCTGACCCAGTCCAAAGCCAAATACATCTTCCCCTACCACAGCAAGGTTTTCCCCTGAAACCACTCAGTTGGCACAGTGGAATTCAAGAACTGCAACTCTCGGCTTGGCGCGCAGCTACTAAGACGTGTTCTCAAGGTTGAGCCAAAAGCGAGTATACCTGCGCTTACCAGAACGGCTTGGAACTCCGGCCCCAACCCGGGCAGCGAACACACACATGCAAGGGGCAACACGTTAGTTCCCCAAAAGGCCAATCAAGGGTCAGCGGGTTTTTCAGAAGGCCCCGCCGGGCGTCGCCGCCACGGCCAAACAATCCCAGCCGTGCGTCGCGCAATTTCGTAGACCGGACCAAGGTACAGCGTCTTGAGGTCCGTATCACTGCTCCCTTCATGGTCGTCCAAACCAAAGGTCAGTTTTTCACTCTCACCGTCCTCTGATAGATGGAGAGAACCAAAAGCCCAATCCCAGATCGCTAACGCGACGCCGAAATTCTTGTCGAAATGGCGCTTGGCGATGGAATGATGAAGCTGATGTTGCGCCGGGGAAATTAAAATACGTTCTAACCACGGCCAATACCGGATCGAGATGTGCGAGTGGCGCAGGTTCGACCCGGTCACATGGAAAAAGAAAACAAGAATATTCACCCCGACAATAGTCACCAGATCGACCCTGTCGCCGAACATAAAGTAAAAGACCGAAATCACACTGCCCTGCGCGATCGCGCTGCGGGATGCGTAAAGAATGCCTTCGAACGGATGCACCCGGTAAACAGTCACGGGCGTGAGTGTCGTCGCAGAATGGTGCACCTTGTGAATAGACCAAAGCATCGGCCAACGGTGCATCCATCGGTGCATCAGATATTTCGTGAAATCATCAACCACGAACATAACCATCGAAAACGCGATCACGATGACACTGTGCGGCGCACCTTCCAGTGCACCCCAAGGGATGACATCCCAACGCAGTAAAAGCATGTAAACGCCGGTCGCAATCACCACTTGTGTCAACAGAAGTGGTGAAATGAAAAAGGTGAAAAGCCGATTGATCACAAAGATTTTGTAATCCGCAAGCGAGGAACCAGAAAAGAAAATCGAGCGGTCAAAGACCTGTGCCAAGGCAGAACGTACCGAGGACTTTCGCAGAACAACAAGCCACATCAACGCGATCAGGATGGATAGGAAAAGATACCCGACAAACACCCGTTTCTTGGGGTTCGCAAAATCAGCGAAAACCGCGCCAATGTCTGTCAGAAGTTCCATTGTATAGCCTCGTCAAAAAAAGGGGCGCCCGAAAAGCGCCCCTTGATACAGTATACTTTAGTCGGTTTCTGCACCACCGCTGTCAGAATCCAGCTGCTTGATCAGCTCAGCCAAACCTTCGGTCGCATCGTTTTTACGACCCTCAATTCCGAACTCCTTGATCAAAACATCCTGCACCTTAAGCATGTTCAACTGGTAGGCATTCCAGGACATCTTGGCGTCTTTGACAAAGTTGCCATCGCCGTCCACGCTGGTCACGATGCTCTCGTCCAAGGTGACAGGGCTAAAGCCGATCAGACGGTTAAGACGTACGGCCGTGCCGCCCAAGTTCTCGCGACCAGTTTGCAATGCCAGTGAAAAACCCTTCATCTCACCCCAGTGCTTAACGTAGTCGCGGTAGGCTTCAGCGTCGTCATCACTGTCATCCGCACGGAGCTTTTCGATGTCCTTGAAGACATTCCCGGCATATTTGAACGTCGCTTCGGCAAGCACCTTCGTCCATTCAGCCTCGATCACTTCGGCATATGCTTTGAGTTGTGTACGCTGGGCATCTGTCAGTGCCGCACCGTCAGCCGATGCGATCAACTTGCGACCTTCCACGAAGGCAGACATGATTGTGGGCAAGTAATCCGTCTTGCCGCTTTTGTCGGCATCCGCTGCATAATAGGCGCTGCCAAATACCATTTCCGTTTTAAGGTCGATGACCCCGTCACCATTTGCATCTGCAACAGCAGCATCTGCTTTTTTGCTGATTCCATAGGCTTGATCAGCACTTAGTTCCAAAGCATGTGCAGCGGCACCGAAGTAACCAAAGGCTTCGTCCCACGAGTGTTCTTTGCCGGTATAGGCCGCACCATCGCTGTAGGGGCTGTTGTTGGGCTTCTTGTCGGCCGCCAAGTTTTCATCAAGGTAGTTATCAACGGCTTGGTTGAAACCCATCGCGCCGATGCCGAACTTTTGGATCAGTTGACCCCAGTCCATACCGGTATCTGCGTCAAACCCACCGTTGGACACGGACGCACGGGCGATCATATCTTCCAGAACCTCGGGCCCAGTCAGGTTGCCCGGCCAGCCGGGGACCAAACCTTGATAAGTCTTGCCCTTGATATCCTTGCCTTTGGAAATCTCGTTGAGCGTGCTTTGCTTGATGTCAAAGCCGTCTTTGTCCTTGTGCGAAATGATAGGCAGGTCTTCTTCTGTACCTGCGAAATATTTCATCATTGTCGCCTTAAGCTCTGCGGCATTGGCACCACCGTCGCCCTGACCAGCTAGGGACTTAAGACTATCAAGCAATACGCTGCGCGCCACTTGACCAGAATAGGAAACCGAGTTGGTTTTGTCGCCGGAATAGCTTTTTTCCGTGATGGCGTATGGGCCGTATGTTTCAGCTGATGCGGCGGCACCCATGATGCAAATCGCCAATGTGTTTGCGCTGAGTTTGAAGGCAAATTTCACGTGATCGTCCTCGTTTTAATAATTCCGATGATTTCAGTCAGAAATCTTACAGTGCCTTTTCGTATTATCCGACAAGTTTTGTCAAGATTTGATTTCACCCCCTCTGTCAGATTTCAATTTAGGCAAGGCCGCACTGCCACCTAATCCTGACTTATTTTGTCAGCTTCCCTTGATCATCTCTTTGAATCGTGAAACCAACCTGCCCAAATGCACCCTTCTGAGGAGTTTTGAAAATGTCTTGTACGCACCCTACACATTCACTCGCTCTTGCAACTGCCATCGCGCTTACCAGCACGGCGGCCTATGCTGATGGTGTGGTGAACCTCTATTCCTCGCGTCATTACGACACAGATGAACGGCTGTATTCAGACTTTGAAGAGGCCACAGGCATCACCATCAATCGCCTTGAAGGCAAAGGTGACGAACTGATCACGCGGATCGCTCTCGAAGGGCGCAATTCCCCAGCAGATATATTTCTAACTGTCGACACCTCGCGATTAGAGCGTGCCAAAAACGAAGGCATCCTGCAATCGATCCAAAGCGACATTCTGGATGCGCGCGTTCCTGAAAACCTGCAAGACAACGAAAACCAATGGTTCGGATTTTCCCAACGCGCCCGGATTGTATTTTACGATAAAACCGATGTACCAAATCCACCTTTGGATTACCTGAGCCTCGCTGACCCACAGTACGCGGGCATGGTCTGCCATCGTTCATCTTCAAACGTTTATTCGCAAACTTTGCTGTCGGCCGTGATCGAAAACCACGGACCTGAGAAGGCAAAAGAATGGGCCGAAGGCGTTGTGTTGAACTTTGCACGCGAACCCATTGGTGGGGATACTGACCAACTGCGCGCCCTCGTGTCAGGAGAATGCGATATCTCCATTTCGAACACTTACTACTTTGCGCGCGCCCTGCGCACCGATGTCGACGGTTTGCCAAAAGAAGCGCTGGACAACATCGGCTGGATTTTCCCCGCACAAGAAGCAGAAGGCGCCCACATGAACCTATCCGGCGGCGGTGTCGCAGCGCACGCACCCAACCGTGAAAACGCAATCCTATTTCTCGAATACCTAAGCAGCGATTCTGCACAAAAGTACTTTAGTGCTGGCAACGACGAATTCCCCACGGTCCCCGGTGTCGAACTCAGCCCGAGCGTGGCACAACTGGGCGAATTTCGCGCCGATGCCGTCGATCTTAGCAACGTTGCCAAGAACATCCCCGAAGCCGTGAAAATATTCAACGACGTGGGCTGGTATTGAAGATCTCAAGCCAGAACATTTTAACATGAGTCACCCCACCAGATGTCGGCAATGATGACCCAAGGGGGATAAATCATCAGATGTCACCCTTTTTGGACACCGTGTAAAACAGCGTGCTCTTGCAGTTGGAACGTTTTTCGCCCTAACTCGAAATACGCCAACCAAAAAAGGATTGCCTGTGACCGATCGCGCCAAACGACCGCTTACCTTGCGTGATGTCTCTGCCGCATCGGGCGTGTCTGAAATGACCGTCAGTCGGGTGCTGCGCAATCGCGGAGATGTATCGGAAACAACCCGCGTCAAAGTCCTAGAAGCCGCGAAAACGCTTGGCTATGTGCCAAATCAGATCGCTGGATCGCTGGCGTCGCAACACGTCAATCTGGTTGCTGTCATTATCCCATCCTTGGGCAATATGGTCTTTCCCGAGGTGCTAAACGGTATCAATCAGGTCCTTGAAAATACCCCATTACAACCAGTTTTCGGCGTCACCGACTATATGCAAGACAAGGAAGAACGCGTGCTATACGAGATGCTGGGCTGGCGCCCGTCTGGCATCATCATCGCCGGTTTGGAACATTCCGATGCGACCCGCGCGATGTTGGAAAGTGCGGCAATCCCGGTTGTGGAGATCATGGATACCGACGGCGACCCTGTCGATAGCATGGTCGGCATTTCGCACCGCGCAGCCGGGCAGGACATGGCCCGCGCCATCCTAAAACAAGGCTATAGCCGCATTGGGTTTATGGGCACGTCGATGCCCCGCGATCACCGCGCGCGCAAACGTTTCGAAGGGCTGACCGAAGGCTTGGCTAAGGCCGGCATTGAGATCGAAGCCCGCGACTTTTACTCTGGCGGTTCGGCCCTCGCTAAAGGACGCGAGATGACCAAAGCGATGCTGGATTCAAATCCAAACCTTGATTTTCTATATTATTCCAACGACATGATCGGGGCTGGTGGCCTGCTGTACCTTTTGGAACAGGGCATTGATGTACCGGGGCATATCGGCCTTGCTGGCTTTAACGGGGTCGAGTTACTAGACGGGCTACCCCGTCAACTGGCAACGATGGACGCTTGCCGCCTTGAGATCGGGCGCGCGGCGGCCAACATCATTTTGGATCATGCGGCCGGCAAAACGGACCCGCAACACATCACACTTGATCCCAAGATTTCCTTTGGTGATACCTTGCGCCGCAACAGGCGTCCGTGACACCCTTTAGCCTTAGCAATGCGGGCGCGCGGCGTGTCTTTATGGACCGCCATGGGCTTGTTGAAACTCCGCAAGGTGCAGCGCATGGCGCGGAGTTGCTCGCGTTGATCAAACGGTTGGGGTTTGTCCAACTTGACAGCATCAACACCGTGGCCCGCGCCCACGACATGATCCTGTTTTCACGCAAGCCACGGTATCGCCCAAAATCACTGACGCAATTATATGAACGCGACCGCGCTTTGTTCGAACATTGGACACATGACGCGGCTGTGGTGCCAATGGCGTTTTACCCCTATTGGCACATGCGGCGCGAACGTGACGCTGCCCTTTTGAAAAGCCGTTGGAAAGATTGGCGGCGCGAAGGGTTCGAGGCACAATTTCAAACAGTTCTCGACATGATCCGCGAACGAGGACCCGTTTCTTCGTCGCAAGTGGGCGAGGGCGAAAAACGCGGATCGGGCGGGTGGTGGGACTGGCACCCCTCCAAAACCGCGCTCGAATATCTGTGGCGCACCGGTGCATTGGCCGTGGTCAAGCGGAAGGGTTTTCAAAAATACTATGACCTTACCGAAAGGGTGATTGACCAAACCGCGATGGGCAATGCCCCCGACACCGAAGAAACGATTGATTGGTGCTGCCGCGAAGCGCTGGATCGATTGGGTTTTGCCACCCATGGTGAGTTGGCCGCGTTCTGGGCGCATATCACCCCGGCAGAAGCAAAACAGTGGTGCACCGAAGCATTGGCGGCAGGTCGGATCATTCAGGTCAATATCACCGGAGTGGATGGCGTCGAACGCCCCGCCTATGCTTGGCCTGATTTGCCGGACTGCCCAACCCAAACTATTGATCCGACGTCTCGGTTGCGGGTGCTCAGCCCCTTTGACCCGGCGTTGCGCGACCGGAAACGGGCCGAACGCCTGTTTGGCTTTGAATACCGGATCGAGATCTTTGTGCCCGAACCCAAACGCAAATATGGCTATTACGTTTTCCCTTTGCTCGAAGGGGACAGGCTGGTTGGCCGTATCGACATGAAAGCCTTCCGCGCCGACGATACCTTGCGCGTGCGTGCGCTGTGGCCCGAACCCGGCGTGCGCTGGGGAAAGGGGCGACAACGTGCTTTGGAAAGCGAACTGGACCGGATGTTACGCCTTGCCGGGGTAAGTGCGCTGTCATTTGATGACAATTGGTTGCGCGACCCCCTTTAAAGCAATTGCAGCCGCAAACACAGTCGCTAGAGTTGCTCGCATGCAAGATGCTTCCTTTGTTCCTAAGGTCCAATCTGTTGGTTTGAACGGCTTACTGGTCACGTTCGACAACAAGGCCACCGATGTCGCCAACCGCGCGGCAATTGCCTTTCGCAGCGAGGTAGACGCCCTTGGCTGGCCGGAGGTCGCGGAAAGCAGTAGCACGCTAGTGTCCGCATTCTTTCGGGTCGATCTGTCCGAGTATCGATTTGACGATCTCAAGGACCGGTTGGAACACGTGTTGGCCTCGCGTGACTGGAGCGCCCCAGCGTTGCCGAGCGGCCGCGTGCTATGGACCATTCCTGCGGTGTTTGGTGGCGATCGTGCCCCACAATTGACCGAAGCAGCAGAGGCCGCCGGGCGCAGTGTCGCCGAGGCCCAAGCAGATTTGACATCCGCCCGCCTGCGCGTTCTGACCTTGGGCTTTGCACCGGGGCAACCCTATCTGGGCACCTTGGGCGAGGCATGGAACATCCCGCGTCAGGTCGGTTTGACGCCTAACATTCCCGCCGGTGCACTGGTCGCAGCCGTGCGCCAAATTTGCCTGTTTACCAAAGATACACCCACCGGCTGGCGTCACGTAGGGCAGTCGGCATTTGCCTGCTTTCGTCCACACAGTGATACCCCGTTTCCATTGTCGCCCGGCGACGAAGTACAATTCACGGCCATCACCGAAGGCGAGCTGCTGCGCATCGAGGCCCATAACAGTGACGGTTCAGGCGGCGCACTGCGCGAGGTGTTGGAATGAGGGGGCTACACGTCCTTCAGACAGGGCCCGGCGTTGCGGTTCAGGACCTAGGGCGGCCGGGTTATCTGGCCAAGGGATTGACGCGCGGTGGTGCCGCAGATCTGCGCGCGGTGCATGAAGGCGCTGCGTTGTTGCGCCAAACTGCCGATCACGCCGTGTTGGAAATGGTCGGAACTGGCGGAACCTTTGAGGCCAACGAGGACCTGCGCATTGCCCTAACAGGTGCTGTAATGACGGCGCAAATTGATGGTGCCACCTTGGCATGGAACGCCAGTCACGCGTTGCCCAAAGGGTCGACATTAACAATTGGCCCGACGCGATCAGGGACCTACGGATACCTACATGTCGGCGGAGGGTTTGACACAGACAATGCTTTGAATTCACGAGCGGCGCACCTATCCTGTGGTCTAGGGGCGTTGCTCCAAAAAGGTGATGTGCTGCCTGTCGGACAAGACAAAGGGACCGATGTTGGCATGACCATCGCGACGGATGCCCGCCTGACAGGTGGTACGGTGCGCATCGTGCCCAGTATGCAAACGCTTGATTTTGACGCTGACGTGCGCAACCGCTTTGAAGACACAACTTTTCGCCGCGACCCCCGGGCCAACCGACAAGGCGTGCGGATGGACAGTGACGGAGAAGGGTTTTCGAACCCCAAGGCCCTTAGCATCGTGAGCGAAGTGATCGTCCCTGGCGACATCCAAGTCACGGGCGACGGCACGCCCTTTGTGCTGTTGGCCGAATGCCAGACCACCGGGGGCTACCCACGCATCGGGACAGTTTTACCCTGCGATCTGCCACGTGTTGCACAGGCCCCTGCCGGCGCGGCTTTGCGGTTTCAATTTGTATCACTTGAGGACGGAGCCGCCATTCAGGCGCGCGCCAATACAGAATTACGAAAACTGTCTGGCGCAGTCACTCCATTGGTGCGTGACCCGGCCGACATACAGGATTTACTGAGCTATCAACTGGTTGGCGGCGTGGTCTCTGCCATGCATTCGCCATTGGATGAAGGATAAACGGAATATGCAAGTCGACCTAAACGCAGATATGGGCGAGAGTTTTGGCCCTTGGACCATGGGCGATGATTCAGCCCTTTTGAACACTGTAACCTCAGCCAATATCGCCTGTGGCGCACATGCGGGGGACGCAGATGTCATGGCCTCGACTATGGGAATTGCGCTGGAAAAAGGCGTTGGCATCGGATCACATCCCGGTTTTGCGGACATTCAAGGATTTGGGCGGCGGCGCATTGATATGCCTCTGGCATCACTGCAAAATTCGATCCGCTGTCAAGTTGGGGCAAGCCTTGGCATGGCACGTGCGCTTGGGGCAGAGGTACGCCACATCAAATTGCACGGCGCACTTGGGAACATGACGTCCGAAGATGAAGCAATGGCCCTTGGCTGCTACGAAGCCGCATTGTCGGCGCATCCGGATGCGATCGTTATGGTTCTGGCGGCCACCGCACAAGAACGGGCAGTACGAAAATTGGGTGCACGTTTTGCGTGCGAGATTTTTGCGGACCGGGCCTATAATGCGGATGCGACACTTGTGGACCGACGCAAGCCGGGTGCTGTGATCCACGATGCCGATCTTGCGGGGAAACGCATGGTCGAAATGGTTAAGGCCCAAGCGATTATCACCGATGACGGAACGCACATCGCAACGCCAATCGACAGTATTTGTTGCCACGGCGACACGCCAGAAGCCGTCGAAATCGCAGCTAACGTGCGGCGCATGCTTGAGGATGCAGGTATCGCTGTACGAGCGTTTGACGGGCGCACGGGCTGAACCTTTTAAGCAAGCATGGCGGAGGGCACCTCCGCCTTACACTGGTAAGGTGCATCCTGATGCACCCCCCGTCGGCCCCAAAAGACAAAGCGGTACGTAACAATGACAATGGAACAAGACGTGGATTGTGAGCCAAGCGTACTTATTTTGGGGGCGGGTTTGGCTGGCTTGACTGCGGCTTATCGGTTGCATCAAGCAGGTCATAAGGTCTGCGTACTTGAGGCCCGCAACCGCGTTGGAGGCCGCGCCTTGAGTGTGATGCAAGGTACAGGTGGCATTGACCTTGGGCCTGCTTGGATATGGCCTGCGACGCAACCACAGGTGGTGGACCTGTTGGCCGAGCTGGGACTGAAGTCATTGCCGCAGTTCGAAACTGGCGATTTCATCTATGAAGCTGGCGCACAGACGCAACGCGGTGCCTTTCCCCAACGCTACGGCGATGCTGCAAGGGTGCGTGGTGGCGTGCAAGCCTTAGCGCAAGCATTGGCGAACCTGCTTCCGGAAGGGATTGTACAGTTCGAACAGGAAGTTTCGACCGTGGACCTAACAGGTTCGCCAATGGTGATCACGTCGGATGGCACCACATGGGCCGCAAATGCGGTGATCTGCGCGGTGCCCGGCCCCATTGCAGCCCAATGGAAACTGACGCCGACTTGGCCCTCAAAGGTCGCAGACGCCCTAATTCGCTGGCCCACTTGGATGGCGGCCCATGCAAAAGTTGTCGCATTCTATGATCGCCCCTTTTGGCGCGAAGCTGGCCTGTCTGGCGGTGCCGTCAGCCATATCGGTCCTTTGGTTGAAATCGCAGATCAAAGTGACCCTGAGGCTGGGGTTTTCGGCCTGTTTGGTTTTGTCGGCGTACCCTTTGACGCGCGCCAAGACACGGATGCATTAAAAGCAGCCGCGTTGGCCCAGCTAACCCGCTTATTCGGCGCAGAAGCTGCAGAACCAAAAGCCTTTCACCTCATGGATTGGGCCCAAGAACCATACACCGCGACCCCTGCGGACCGTGTCCCTCCGGCTGGGCATCCGCCCTATGGCGCGCCGGAATTGTCGCAACCTATTGCCGAACGATTGTTCTTTGCCGGGGCTGAAGTATCCGTCCGCAATGGCGGTTTGATCGAAGGCGCAATTGAAACAGGCACGCGCACCGCTGCATTGGCGGCAACGGCCCTGACGAAACTGGGTTAAAGCCGCAAATCGCTATCGCTTTGATCAAAGACTGACTTCATATCAAAGAACACGCCACTGGGTTTCAGCTGTGCACGCAGGGCCTTCGGCCCTTGAGTTGTCAGGCTGTCGTGCGCCACAGCAAGGATCACCGCGTCATACACCCCCTTTGCGTCGGGCATCTTGGGCAACATGTCGATGCGGTGACAACTGTGCACTTCGGTTGCATCCGCCCAGGGGTCATGCAAATCAACAGTCAGCCCATAGCTTTCCAGCTCGCTTAACATATCGACCACTTTGGTGTTACGCATGTCGGCGCAGTTTTCCTTGAACGTGATGCCAAGCACCAGAACACGCCCGCCATGCACGCGAGCCTCGTGTTGGATCATCCTTTTGATCAACAGGCTGACAGCATGGCGCGCCATGCCATCGTTGATCTCGCGTGCCATGCGGATGATGTCTGGGATGTGCCCCGCAGCGATGGATTTGTGCACAAGATAATAGGGATCGACCCCAATACAGTGTCCGCCCACAAGCCCGGGTGACAGACGGTTAAAGTTCCATTTAGTCGCCGCCGCGTCCAACACAGCCGCTGTATCAAGACCCAGATGCGAAAAGATAATCGAGAGTTCATTGATCAGCGCAATCGACACATCGCGTTGCGTGTTTTCGATCACTTTTGAGGCCTCGGCCACGCGGATACTGGGCGCAAGATGGGTGCCCGCCGTAATGATTGTGCCATAAAGTGCATCGATCAACTGGGCCGCTTGTGGCGTCGATCCGGATGTGACCTTGGTGATTTTTGTCAGGGGCCGCGTTTTATCGCCGGGGTTGATCCGCTCGGGGCTATAGCCTGCGTAAAAATCTGTGTTGAGGGTCAGGTTCGATCGCTCCTCGACCAGCGGCAGGCAGTCGTCTTCCGTGGCACCGGGATAGACCGTACTTTCATAGATCACGATGTCGCCACGCTTGATCACCGACCCAATGGCACGAGAGGCCGCAAACAACGGCCCAAGGTTGGGCTGACGTTGATTGTCGATTGGGGTCGGGACGGCGACAATAAAGACATTACAATCGGCGATGTCTTTGATGTCAGCGGTAAAGGTCAAATCGGTGGCACTTGCCAGATCATCAACCTCGCCTGTGCTGTCAGTCCCTTGTTGCAAGGCGGTGATACGCGCGGCGTTCAAATCATAGCCAACAGTCGTGCGTTGCTGTCCAAAGGCGACAGCCAGCGGCAAACCAACATAACCAAGCCCAATCACCGCCACGCGGATATCAGACAGTTGCGGAAGGGCGGCTTGGGTCATGGGCGATGCCTTTTGGTTGCTACCTTCTGCCTAGCGGGGTGCGCTGTTTGGTGCAACCGCACGCAACATCACGACACAAAAAGCGCTTGGAACTGGACAGAACAAGCGTGAAAGCCCGCATCAAAACTATCATTGCGGGTTCCCATCACCAAAGTGATGCCAGCGCCGCCTGCCTGTTCGATCACCCGCTTCGGCGAGCCGTGTGCGACCTAAGAAGTACATCGTCGGGGTGAACGATTGATGTGATCCGACCCTATCACGACCCATGTTTGCGCGTCGTTACGCGGGAATATGTCGAAACAAACGCTAGTGATTGATCTTGATCGGCCCACCCGTATCTGCAGCTTGTTTGATCGCTTCGATCACCTGCACAGCACGCAGGCCATCTGTTGCGCTTACCAACGGTGTTGCGCGCCCGGCGATGACATCTGCAAAATGTGCGACTTGGGTCGATAGGGAATCCGCCAATGGGATCGGCAACTTTGTCTGATCCATGGGGGCCCACCAATCCGGGCCGTCCTTCTGGCTCCAAACTGTTAGATTGGGCAGCGAAAGCGACCCCTGCGTGCCACCGATAAGATAGGCCGATTGATCGGTCTTGGGATAGGCGGGGTTTTCGCCTGCAGTCAATTCCCAGCTCCACGGACCCAGCGCAACATCCGACAGGTTCAGCGTGCCTAGCGCTCCATTGGCGAAACGCAGAATTGCAACGCTGACTTCTTCGGCCTGCGCGCCCCGGATTGTATTGGCTTGATAGGCTTGCACTTCGACAATCGGACCGCACAGGTGCATCAAGACATCCACGTCGTGGATCAGGTTGATAAACAGTGGCCCCGCGCCCGCGCCTTGCCGCCATGCCGCTTGGTAATAATGGTCGGGTTTGGGCAACCAGCACTGCCCATGAACAGTTGTGAGGGTGCCAAGGGTGCCTGCCTCGATCACTTCTTTGGCTTTGGCAACCAGCGGGTTGTGGCGGCGATGATGGCCGACAAGGATCGGAACGTTGGCGTCGATCGCAGCGGCGACAAGAGTGGCACCTTCGACTGCGGTGCCCGTCAGCGGTTTTTCGATCAGCACGGGGCAGCCCAACGCGATCAATTCCTGCGCCATGGGGGCGTGTAGCGCGTTGGGAACAGCAAGGATAATGCCATCGGACTGCTTGGCAAGGTCGGCAAGGTCACGCGCCGAGGGCCAAGGGCTGTCCGTCAAAACAGGGTCAAAGATCGCTGACAGGGTCACGCCCGGCGTGCGTTCAATCGCGGCGATGTGTTGCTTGCCGATAAGGCCGGCACCTGCCACTCCGATCCGGGTCATGGGTGCCCCCGGCCATACAGCGAACGTGCATCAATATGTGCCAAACTTTCGGCCATGTCGCGTAAGGGGCGATGACCACAGGCGATGCAAACGAACGTCATTCTGCGACCTCTGTCACGGTTCCACTGCGGGCCGCGCGTTCCATCGCGTCAATCACCGCATGAACGTGCAGCGCTTGATCCGGTGGGGCGACGGGGGGTCTGTTGTCCCGCACAGCATCTACAAAATCCTCGATCACCGACTGATGCCAGCCGTGCGAAAAGGCCATCGGATCCGCGCCACCACCAGTGCCTGTTTCGGTTTCAGGCGTATGGCGGTCTTGTCTGCCGTCGTGCCAATCGATGCGCAGTGTGTCGCCCTCGAGCAGAACTTGCGCACGGGTTGTCGTCAGCGCGATGCTTTCTGTCGTGCCGGGGTACGCCGCGGTGCTGGCGCTTAGCACGCCAGATGCGCCAGACTGAAACGTCAACAAAGCCGAAGCTATGTCTTCGGCCTCCATCAGGTGCAGCGACGTCGTTTGCATCTGCGCCTGAAGGTTGGCGACAGGTCCGGCCAGCCAAAGCGCAAGGTCAAGCGTATGGATCGCCTGGCTTATCATCACGCCGCCGCCATCACGGTCATAGCTGCCGCGACCCGGTGCGTCGTAATACGCCTGATCACGCCACCATGGGATACGGATTTCGACATGCAAAATGTCACCCAGATCACCCGCCAAAAGCGGCGCTTTCAGCGCCTGCGCCGCATCTCGCATGCGATGTTGAAAGCACAGCCCAAGTGGCGTTTCGGCCCGCGTAAAGGTGTCGACAATAGCGCGCGCCGCGCCAAGCGTGCGTTCGATCGGCTTTTCCATCAAAGTGGGGATGGACGCCTTTGCGAGCGCCGATGCAAAAGGTGCGCGTGCGTTGGGCGGTGTGATCACGATGGCCATGTCGGGTGACACCGCAAGCGCCGTGTCAATGTCTATGAACGCAGAAACGGGGTACCCAAGCGTGCCAGACGCGCGGTCACAAAAATCGGCTGTTCGCCGGTCGTCGCGCCCCAGAACGCCCACCAAACGCGCGCCCACCGTATTGTCCCGCAGCGCCAGCACATGCGTGTCTGCCACCATGCCTGAACCGATCAGTAGAACCTTCATACGCACGCCTTTAAGTTCATCCGGCGTCTTTGGGCAGGATCGCGCCTTTGTGCCCAATGACGTGCGCGGCAAGGTCATGACCGCTTCGCAACGCATTGGCCTGAGACGCACCCGTTAACGAAGATGCAAGATACCCGCCATTGAAACTGTCGCCCGCCGCCGTGGTATCAACCACTGTCGTAGCCTGCGGAAAATCATAGGTCGCACCCGTCTTGAGGCAGAGCGGCCCTTCATGGCCACGTTTCAGCGCGCCAGTGCGCCCAGCAGCCAAAAACCGTTTTGCAATGGTGTCAGGGGTTTCGCTGGTCATTTCCATTTCGTCATCAATTGATGGCAAGGCGATATCAGTGATCGACCACATGGCATTGTTCGCAGCGCGTGCTGTTTCAACGTCAGCCCACAGGCGCGGACGGTAGTTACTGTCATAGCAAACCAACCCACCGGAACGACGGAACCCCTGCAAAAACAACAACAGCGCGTTGCGCACCGATGGCGTCATGATCGCAATGGTGATGCCCGACAAATAGATCACATCATAGCGTGCAAGTTGGGTAAAATCCGGGCCCTGATCGGTGATGAAAGTCCAACGGGCCGCCGCGCTATCGCGCCAATACGTGAACGACCGCTCGCCCGTGTCGTCAGTCGTAATCGCATATAAGCCCGGCGTGCCATTGGGGTCACGTTCGATGTGTTTGGTGCCGATATCTTCGGCTTCGATGAAGTCTACGATCCGGTTCGAAAAGGCATCCGTGCCCACCCGCGTGATGTAGTCCACTTCCAAAGACGGCGCGCTGCGCTTGAGATAAATCGCGGTATTTAGCGTGTCCCCAGCCACACCAACAGCCGCGGTATTCCCGCCCATAGACAATTCAATCATCGCCTCGCCAATCGCTGCGATCTTCATAGTTTTTCCTTTCGCGCTGTCCGCCACCAGACAACAAATCCTGAACATACGATGATGGCTGCCCCCAAAAGGGTCCAACCGTCTGGCACATCTTTGAACACCACATAGCTGGCCAGCGCGAGGTAGAGCAAGAAGCTGTAAGTATATGGCATCAATGTATTTGCCGGTGCATAGGAATGCGCCCGAGAAAAGATCTCGTGCCCCGCCCAGCCCCACAGCCCTAAACCGATCATCAAGGCCCATTGCAAAGGTGTTTCAGGACTAACCCAGACATTAATGGCAAACGGAGCTAGTATGATCGCTCCGAATGCGCCCATATAGAACTGCATCGTTTCCGCCGCCACCACGCCGGAAATTTTGCGCGTGATAATCGAATACAGCGCCAACGAAATGGCGTTGTAAACGTTCAGCAACGCAATCCAGTGAAAGTCCGCGTTAAACGGGCGGATCACCACCAAAACGCCGACAAATCCCAACGTGATCGCACCCCAGCGCCACGGACCGACGCGTTCACCCAACAACGGCCAAGACAGCGCGCACACGATGATGGGTGCCGAAAACATGATCGAACCCGTCACCGTCAATGACAGGTATTTCAGCGTGATGAAGTTGAACAAAGTGGCCGAAGCCAACAAAAAGGCGCGCAACAACACAAGGCCAAGGTGGTCTGTTTGAAAATTAGACCAACTGGCCCCTTGCCGCAAAATCAACAGCGTCGAGATAATGAAATGCGGCAGATAGCGCATGAACGCCAGCTGGAACGCAGGCAATCCAGCCAGCACCAACCACTTGACCGACGTATCGATCAACGAAAAGAACGCATATGCCCCCAGCGTCATCATGATGCCAAGGGCAGCGCGATCTTGGTTGGCGCGTGCCGCAATCGCCATAGCCTTAGCCTTTGAAACGGTCAGCGTAAAAATCGACCATTTGCGACACCATGTCGTCTCCGCGACCGGAATCCCGTGCGTCATTCAGTGCTGAAAGCGCGCATTTCGACATGATCGATTCTGCGCCGGCATCCGATGCCATTTGTGAGTAGTACCCCACATCCTTGGCTGCGTTTTTAATCGCAAAGGCCAGTTGGTTCGGATCGCTGTCGACAGCATACCCTTTGACAAAATCCATCATGCCAGATTTCAGCGGCCCAGCCGCGATCACGTCATAGACGCTTTGGCGTTCGACCCCCATGACATCAGCCATCGCAAAGACTTCGCACATGGCGTTCGCAACAGTCATACCAAAGAAGTTGTTCAGCAGTTTGATCGTGTGCCCCGACCCCAATGCGCCAAGGTGAAAAACGTTCTCGCCCAATTCCTTGAGCACCGGCTGCACCTTATCAAACGCAGCCTGATCGCCTGCACACATGATGTTTAGCAATCCATCAACCGCGTGTGCCGGTGTGCGCCCCAATGGCGCGTCAAGATAATGACCACCGGCTGCGGCGACTTCGTCGCCCAAAGTCCGCGTCGATCCCGGCAGCGAGGTGCCAAAGTCAACCACAACCGCACCCGGTTTCAGCCCTGCGATGACACCTTCAGCGCCGCGCATGCGCGCTTCGACATTTACGGACGTGTCCATACACAGCATCACGATATCAGACGCCGCAGCGACATCTTTAGCGGTGGAAACCTCGGTCGCGCCGCGGGCGATGGCCTGATCCACATAGGTGCGCGTGCGGTTTGCGACCACAGTCAGGGCGTACCCTTGATCCTGCAAACGACCAACCATAGCCCCGCCCATCAGGCCAAGACCGATAAATCCAATTGTTGGTTTGCTCATAATAAGTCTCCTGTTTCGTAGAATGTTAAAAAGCGCTGAATTTTAGCGCCTTGTATCTGTTGTTCATCCCGGTTGGTGTGTCCGGGTTTGGAAGGGGCTGCATGGCGCGTCACATCACCGCGCCGATCTGCCATGGCACAAATTCGTAGTCACCAAGCCCTTGGGCTTCGGATTTCGACATCTCGCCCGAGGCCACGCGCAAGAACAGTTCGTAAATCTCGCGTCCTTTGTCCTCAAGCGACACGCCGTCGCTAAGCATCGCGCCTGCGTTCACATCCATGTCTTCAGTCATGCGATCGAACATCTCGGTGTTGGTGGCCACCTTGATTGTCGGCGCAGGTTTTGACCCAAACGCCGACCCGCGACCAGTGGTAAAGCACACAAGGTTGCAACCACCTGCAATTTGTCCAGTCACGCTGGCCGGGTCATAACCGGGGCTGTCCATAAAGGTAAAGCCGCGCGCACGTACAATTTCGGCATATTTATAAACGCCCGTCAGAGGCGTGGTGCCGCCCTTGGCCGCCGCACCCAGCGATTTTTCAAGGATCGTGGTCAAGCCGCCTGCCTTGTTTCCAGGGCTTGGGTTGTTGTCCATGCTGCCCTTGTTGCGGGCGGTGTAATCCTCCCACCATTTGATCAGACCAATCAGGCGATCCCCAGTTGCACGGTCGGTGGCGCGTGCCGTCAACAGATGTTCGGCGCCATAGATTTCGGGCGTCTCGGCCAATACACCAGTACCACCTTGGGCAACCAACAGGTCAGTCGCATAGCCAAGCGCCGGATTGGCCGTGATCCCAGACCACGCATCCGAACCGCCACACTGCAGGGCAACTTTCAACTCAGACACCGGGCAGGGCGTGCGCGTCGCCTGATTGGCGATGGGCAGCATCGCGGTTACCTTTTCGATGCCCTTTTCGATGGTCTGGCGCAGCCCCGCGACGGACTGGATGTTCATTGTCTGAAAGGTTGGCCCTTGTTTCAGACCCCATGCCTCAAGCAACCAATCGATTTGGTTCATTTCGCACCCCAAACCCACCATCAGCACAGCCGCGTGGTTGGGATGGGCCGCATAGCCCCACATGACGCGTTGCAACGCTTCGAACCCATCGCCATCGCCCGCCATGCCGCACCCCGTGCCATGCACAAAGGCCACGACACCATCAACGTTTGGATAGTCTGCAAGGATCTCGGGTGTGAAATGTGCGGCGATCATCCGCGCCGCGGTGGCCGAGCAATTTACAGACGTGACAATGGCGATGTAGTTGCGCGTGCCAACCTGACCATTGCCGCGTTTGTACCCCATGAACGTATCGCCGGTCGCGGGTGTTGCGGGGCGCAGGTTGGTACCAAATTCATAATCCACATCCGTGGCGCGGAATTCGACGTTGTGGGTGTGCACATGATCACCGGCTTGGATGTCCTGCGCCGCGTATCCGATCACTTGGGCATATTTGCGGATCGCGTCGCCTTTGGCCAAATCGCGCGTAGCGATCTTGTGCCCTGATGGGATCAGCACGCGGGTGGCCACGTGTTCGATGGCAACACCCACTTCGAGAGCGCGGGTCGCCGTAACCACGGAATCTGTTGAATCAAGACGGATGAAGTTCATGAAGCCCTCTAGGCACAAAAGGGCGCATCAGAGGCCCACCGGTGGATCGGAATGTGCGGCGTCGTGGCAAGCCGTTTGCGGGCGTCAAACCACCCATCGCGCCAAACGTGCCAATCGCGCAATTCGGTTTCGGGCGCGTGACGGCTGCGCGCGACAAAGTCAGGAAAGTGGTCGCGTCCAGTGTTCTGACCCGTTTTGGAGAACCGCAAATCAAAGGACCAGCGAAAACCATCCGACGTATTGGGCAACGAAGCATGTGGCACCAAAGGATGAAACAGCACCACGCCCCCCGCCTTGACGGGCAATGGCACAGCACGGCTGGTGTCGAGGTGACTGGGCGCGATGGATGTTTGCACCTGTGGGCAATGTGGCAAAATACCAGCGTCGATGCCGGGGATGACTTGCAGGCATCCGTTTTCAACAGTGGCATCAGTGACAGCCACCCAGACCGTCACCATATCTGTGCTGTCCGCCTTTTCTAAACCGACAGCGCGGTCCTGATGCCAATCGGTGCGCGTGATGTGCGCGCGGACCTCATCCGCGTGCAAGTCAGGTGTCGGCGGCTTGATGCGCACGTGCTGGATAGGATTGAGGGTCAACTCGGATCCAATCAATGCCTCGGCCAAATCAAGGATACGCGCGTGCATCACCAGATCAAAGATCGCCGGCCCAAAGTGCATCGGGCAATCTGGCGTTATTTCCCCACCGGGCAAGCTGATATCCATAGGCTGAAACCATTCGCAACCTGCGGCATAGGCAGCACTCAACTTGCCCCAAAAATCCATACCCGCACCGTCCGGCACGCGCCTTTCGGCCTGCCAAGCAGCGTATAACGAATCCATCAGATCGCCATATTCTGCCCGCACGTTTTCCAAAACGAGCGCAGGCAGAATATCGTCCACAACCACATAGCCGTCTGTGTTGAACTGTGCGACTTGGGCGGCAGTTAGCATGGTATGCCCTTACAGCAGCAACGAGATGATCGGCGGGTAAATCAACAACACCGACAAGGCGACCAGTTGGATACCGATAAAGGGCAGGAACCCCTTAAAGATATCTGTCAACGAGATGTGCGCCGGGGCCACTGATTTCAGATAGAAAGCGGCGGGCCCAAAGGGTGGCGACAGGAAGCTGACCTGCATGTTCATACAGAACACCACCCCGAACCAGATCGCGACATGGCGAGGGTCAAGTTCCCCGAACAGGCCAATCTGATCGATTGGTAGCTTCAACACGATTGGCAAGAAGACCGGAATGATCAGCAACACGATACCGACCCAGTCCATGAACGCGCCCATGAACAACAGGATCAGCATCATAACAAGAATGATCCCCATTGGTGGTACATCAAGACCAACCACCAAGTCGGCGACAAACACAGGACCACCCGCGATTGTATAAGCACCAGCTAAAGCCGCAGCACCAAGGGTCACCCAAATAATCGTGCCCGTCGACTTGAGCGTCCGCAACAGCGAATCCCAAACCAGATCAAAGGACGCTTCGCCCCGCATCGCCGCCATCACCAACACGGCAAAAGCGCCCATACCAGCAGCTTCGGTGATGCCTGTGATACCCATGTAAATGGACCCCAGAACAACGCCGATAATAATGGTTGGTGGCACAAGGCCCTTACCCATCGCCCAGCCTTTTTTGGTGCGCTCCACGCCAAAGACAAAGAAGACCAGCGCCAACGCAATCACGACCGTACCGACAAACCAAGGCAGGTAATCTATCGTCCCAAAACGGATCGGATCACCAGTGTTTGATGCATTTTGACCGGACAGTTCAAAGAACAGCACACGCGCAGCAAAGAAGCTCCAGGCGCCTGCGATCACGAGGGAAAAGAAACCACCAAAGAGCATCCATTTCTCGCGGCCTTCGGGCTCACCCGGAATCGGTTCCGGAAGCGGCGCGTCCTCGGGGCGCAAGCGTGTGCGTACCAAAATGTAGATGATAAAGAACGACGCCAACATGAACCCCGGAAGGAATGATGCCGTGAACAAAGCCTTGATCGAGGTTTCAGTGATCAGACCGTAGATAATCAGAACAATCGACGGCGGAATCATCGTCCCCAAAGAACCAGAGGCACAAATCACCCCAACGGCAAGGTTCTGGTTGTATCCCAAGCGCAGCATTTGCGGCAAAGCAATCAGGCCCAACAGAACGACTTCGCCCCCGATGATGCCCGACATCGCGGCCATAATCACGGCCATGATCGAGGTCACTACGGCAATACCGCCACGGGTTCGGTTCAGCCAGATATTCAGCGACGTGTACATGTCCTTGGCGATGCCGGAACGTTCCAGCAATGACGCCATAAAGATGAACAGCGGAATGGATATAAGGACGTAATCCGTTAAGAGCCCGTATATTTTCTGGGCTAAAATATTGAGCGGCCCCGATCCGGGCCTACCGGTCAAAATGCCATCCCCAAAGGTCCAAGGCGCATAAAGCAACTGTGGTTCGAATTTCATGACCAGCACAAGAACAGCCAGAATTGCCGATGCAAAACCAAGCGGCATGCCGATCACAAGCAGCACCATGAGGCCCAAAAGCAGGACCAGTGAGATCGTTCCAATATCCATTTTAGTCGGCCCCCACCGTTTTTTTCAAACGTTCGATTTCGTCAGCGTCGATGTCGTCCGCTGCGGAGTGAACAACGGGTTCGTCATTCCAATCTGTAATTAGGTTCAACACGGCTTGTGCCGCCACAAGCGATACAATGAACAGAACCATAGGCTTGATCGTCGCCGGAATCGGGGGGTCAAACGCAGTTCCGAATGTCTCCCAACGGCCGAACTTGGCAAAGGCTTCGCCGTATCCGCCATAGACAAGGAAAAAGGCAAACGAGACGATCAACAGTGTCGAAATGCAATCGCACACGCGTTGGAAAAACCGTGGCATAAGATCATAGATCAGAAAGATGCGAATGTGGCTGCGTTGTTGCATGGCGTAAAGCCCGGCGCACAAAAACACAAAGCTCGCCAGCCAAAGCGATAGTTCATTCGCCCAAAGGGTGCCCGCATTCAGCAGGTAACGCACAAACACTTCGTACAGCATCACAGAAGTCAGCAGAACAACCAGCAACATGGTGACCCGGCCAATAAAAACCGACAGTTTGTCCAGATTGCTCCAACGTTCAAATTCCATCGGTGCGCGGCGCACCGTTAAGACGCCGAAAACAGCGAAAACCAAAACCCCAATCAGGGCAAGAAGGTCTAAGATATCGATGTACTGGCCCATCACCACTGGCAGGTTGGGCGCCACATCAAGGCGTTTAAACTGTTCTGACAACTGTTGGCTTTCGCCACCCCAGTCCAGAATAAATGCAGGCATATGCCAAGTGACCCAGCCCGCACAAAAGATGAAAGCCAACGGCATGAGCCACTCAATCAGCGTTCCCGATTTCTGTTCCACGTCGTCTCCTCTCGATTGCTGCATCATCTAGCTACGGCCATAAATTCGATCAATTCACGGTCCGACAAGTTACCCTTGCACGACCCCGGAAAGGTCGGCCGGTTGACCACATGAAGTGGGTCATTTTCATCAACTCGGGGGGGTGTCGCCTGACAGCAAAGTCAAAAAAACGCGGGGCCTATACGTTAAGGCCCCGCGTTCTGAGCAATAACTTACTCTTGAACGAGACCCAGCTCTTTCAGGTAAGTGATGTGGCTTGCCACAAGTGCTTTGGCTTCTGGCGTTGTCGCGAACTCAGGCCATGTTTCCTGAGCAACGTTGCGGAACGCTTGCAGATCATCTGCGCTCCATTCGTTGATGGTGACGCCTTCGGCGCGCAGAGCAGCAACAGCTTCAGAGTTCTGCTTTTCAACAAACAATGCGGCTTTCATTGCCGCATCGGCCATTGCGCCTTCCATGATTGCGCGGTGGTGGTCGGGCATTGCATCCCAAACGGCTTTGTTACAAGCCAAGTGGTCAGATGGCATCGAGTGGAAGCCGGGGAAGTTTGCGTATTTCGCGATGTCATAAAGGCCAAGACCTTTGTTTGTCGCGATGTTGGACGCATCGGCACCATCGATGATGCCGGTTTCAAGCGCTGTAAAGATTTCGGTAAAATCCATCACAACTGGCTTTGCGCCGAGTTTTTCAAAGATTTTGGTTTCCATGCCCGGAGGCGAACGGAATTTCCAGTCTTTCAGATCAGAGATCGCAGCGATTGGTTTTGTCGAGGCAAAGCTTTCTTGGCCATAAACCATCCAGCCAACCAGCTGCATGTCATAGGTGTTGTAAAGCTCTTGAGCTGCGTCCAGACCGCCACCGAAGTACAACCATGACAGCTGTTGCGTTGGTGTGGCATAGCCGCCCATGATGTCGCCAACGAATTGGAAGGCAGGGTTTTTACCCGTTTGGTAAGCACCACCTGTCGCGTCGCAATCCAGAATACCGGTTGCAGCAGCGTCAAAGGTTTCAACCGACTTCACAACAGAAGACGAATAGAATGCTTCGATGGTGATTTGACCACCGGACATTGCTTCGATGTTTTCAAACAGACCCGTGTACAATTTACCGGCTGTGGTTTCAGGCGCGTGGTGCGTTTGAATGCGCAGGTTGGTTTGCTGAGCGTTCGCCGTCAGCGCTGTTGTTGCTGCAAGTGCTGCAACTGCTGCGACGCTTGCCGCCTTCTTGATGAATGTCATGTTATCCTCCCAGACAATTTTGCATTGCGCACTGCAAGACTCTTAGGCCTCGTATAGCGCACTGTAAGACGAGGCTAAGCGGAGTTTCTCCAGACGACAACAAATAAAATGAAATTTCGGAAAATTTCGAGATTCTCGTGGAATTTCCAAATTTTTTAGCTTACCGTACGGACGTTCCCAAGTTGGTCTTGCCCCTTCATGATGCAAAACAAAGACATCTTCGAAACCCTGCGCCATCGTCTTATGACCTGCGGGTTTGAGCACGGTCAAAAGATGCGCGCAGAACATTTGCGCCAAGAATTTTACTGCTCTGCCAGCACGATTCGCGAGGTGTTGTTTCGCCTTTCGACCCTCGGTTTAGTGGAGTTTCGCGAACAACGCGGCTTTCGCGTACCTGAAAAATCGCGCGCAGTTTTGAACCAATTGACCCACCTGCGCGTGCTGTTAGAAGCCGAAGGTACGGTGCTATCGATTCGCTTCGGAGGCGTCGCTTGGGAGGCGCGCCTCACGGCTGCGCATCATCAACTCAGTCACCTTGAGACACGCCTGCAATCTGCCGACGAAACGGCCCCATTCGTCGATCTTTGGTTCGATGCAGAGCGACATTTTCACGAAACTTTGATCTCCGCCTGCCAATCAGACACCCTTCGCGAAACGCACCACCAGCTGTATTGCCGCTTCCGCCAGCAACTCATGGTTGAGGATCGCGCTTTTGATTTTATCTCTGACAACATCCAACATCACCAAGAGATTCTAGATGCTGCCATGGCAGGGGACGAAGCGCTGACGCGCCAAAAAGTACACGACCATTTGGCGCGCCATATGACGCCCACGGTCTAACCGGAATTCGTGTGAGGTAACTATGGATTTTGACTGGCATTCCGACCCGATCACCCACGACACGCCCATTAATCTCCAGTACAAAAACACCCAAAACGTCCGCCGTTTTTTGTCCGCCGAATGTGGCGCGGCGTTCAAATTTGATCGTGCGTTCATGGCCTGGATCAAAGACGGTCAGCCAAAAACGATGGGAGAGGTCGCGGCGGAATGGATACGCCGCAACCCGTCCTGACGGTTACCGCCCCGGCAATTCTTCTTCTACGTAGACGTCTACGATTTCGCGGAAGGACGTTTCGGCCTTGAACCCCAATGCCGTGGCACGTTCAGGTGCAAAGTTGCGCGGCCAGCCCGCGACGATCTTCATGATCGCCTCGTCCGGTTGCGGCTTGATCAGTGCCACCACGTTGTTGCCTGCCACATCGCGCAAAGCTTCGATCTGTTCGCCCACGGTACAGCTGATTCCCGGCAGGTTCAGCGCGCGCCGGTTTTCTAAACGGTCGGTGTCTAGCGTGGCAGCGTGTGCCAAAAAACCAGCCGCTGAACGAGGCGAGGCGTGCCAATGCCGCACGGTGTCAGCAACGGGCAGAATCGCTTCTACTCCGTTTAGCGGTTCACGGATGATGCCCGAAAAAAACGATGAGGCCGCAAGGTTGGCCTTGCCCGGCCGTACACAGATCGTGGGCAGGCGCAGCGACATGCCATCAATAAAGCCTTTGCGGGAGAAGTCCTGGATCATCAGTTCACACGACGCCTTTTGCGCGCCGTAGCTGGTTTGGGGCGAGGTCAGGAATTCGTCGCCGATCTTGTCCGGGTAGGGGCCGCCAAAGACCGCGATGGACGAGGTGAACACGACGCGGGGCACATAAGCACCACCGGTCGCGCGGTGCTGCGCGCGCAACGCTTCAAGGAAGTGCCACATGGGCAGCATGTTCACCTGCCAGCCCAAATCGAAGTCTGTTTCGGCTTGGCCCGACACGATCGAGGCAAGGAAATAGATTACGTCGAATCGTTCTGCCGCCAATGCCGCCCCTTCGGCAGCGGTCGAGATGTTGCCAACCCGCCGGTCTGATCCGACCCCGCCTTCGGGGAAGGCGATGTCGTGTAGGGTCAGGGTGACAGGCGCACCATCAAGCCCTTCGGCTTCTAGTTTTTGGGCCAGCTTTTGGCCAACCATGCCACCTCCGCCAAGAATAAGTACCCGCATCATGTGTCCATTCCATTTTGTTTGCGCAATTCAAGATACAGACCCGAATGGTCTTTGTCAGCGCCGTCCATGTGATCCACGAAATGCGCGAATCGATCACGCACACTTTGCGTCATAGGCAACTTCAGATCCACGGCTTCGGCTTCGAACAAAGCATTGTTCAAATCCTTAAGCTGGAATTTCGACAGCCCACCGGGTTCAAAGTTACCTGTGGTCATACGTTCGCCGTGCTGTTGCAAGATAACGCTGTCGGCAAATCCGCCCTTCAACGCTGCGCGCAAAGCTGCGGGGTCGGCGCCACCTTGTTCTGCCAACAACATCGCTTCGGCCACGGCCCCGATAGTAACAGCAACGATGGTCTGGTTGCACAGTTTCGAAAGTTGCCCGGCACCGCTTGGCCCAACATGAACAGGGTTGCCCATGGCAGCAAGCGTCGGCTTGGCACGATCCATATCCTTAGCGCTGCCGCCGACCATAATGGCAAGGGTCGCCGCCGCTGCCCCCTTGGTCCCACCAGATACGGGCGCGTCCAGATGGGCAACGTTGAGCGCTTGAAGCACCTCGGCTTGTGCGCGCGCTTCGTCGGGTTTTGTTGATGACATGTCGATCCACAGCGCCCCCGGTTTAAGGGCTTTTGCCACTTCGGCGATCATGGCCAGAACAGTGGGTCCGTCGCTCATCATAGAGATGATGATATCGGCATCTGTCACCGCGTCGAATGTGGTATCAACCACCTCGGCCCCAATGGCCGCAAGCGGTTGCGCTTTGGTTTTGGTCCGGTTCCACACCGTGAGAGGCACGGCGGCCTCGACCAGATTGCGGGCCATGGGAAACCCCATCAACCCCGTCCCCAACAGGGTTACTTTTTGCGTCGCCATTGCACGTCCTTTTCGATTTTGCCGTAACGTCTGGTCAACACGAACGGCTTGTCCTACGGTCCCACCAAAACGCAGGCATCAGCGATGCGCAACACTAGAAAACATAGGGAGGGACGTTATGGGCCGTTTAAGCGGAAAGCGCGCACTTGTGACAGCAGCTGGTCAGGGGATCGGACGCGCAAGCGCAATCGCCATGGCAGCCGAAGGTGCGACCGTGTTCGCCACCGACGTGAATGCGGACGTATTGAAGGATATGCCAACGGGAATAGAAACTTTTGTTATCAATGCATTGGATGATGACAGCGTAAAAGAAGGCGTCGCACGCGCGCAGCCAGATGTGCTGTTTAACTGCGCCGGTTTCGTGCATCATGGCACCGTTCTGGACACAACGGACGAAGATTGGGATTTCGCTTTTGATCTCAACGTCCGGTCCATGTTGCGCACGATCCGGGCCGCCCTTCCGGGCATGGTCGAACGGGGCACCGGGTCGATTATCAACATGTCTTCGGCCTGTTCATCGGTGATCGGCGCGCCAAATCGATTCATCTATGGCACCACCAAAGCCGCTGTCATCGGCATGACAAAATCAGTCGCCTTGGATTTTATCAAGGACGGAGTGCGCTGTAATTGCATCTGCCCCGGCACCGTAGAAAGCCCAAGTTGGCATGACCGCGTCAAAGCACTCGGCGAAGAATTGGGCAGCTACGAAGAAGCCTTGAAACAGTTCGTATCGCGCCAGCCCATGGGGCGCGTCGCCACCGCCGAAGAAATCGCCAATCTGGTGGTCTATTTGGGCAGCGACGACAGTGGATTCACCACGGGTCACCCCCACATCATCGACGGAGGTTGGTCGGGACAATGAGCAAGAAAATAGGAATTGAAGACCTGCGTTCCCGCAAGTGGTTTATGAACCCGGACAATCCGGAAATGACCGCGCTGTATCTTGAGCGTTATCTGAATTACGGCCTGACGCGCGATGAATTGCAATCGGGTAAACCCATCATCGGCATCGCGCAGACGGGCAGTGATCTGTCGCCCTGCAACCGTCACCACCTTGAGCTGTCAAAGCGCGTCCGCGATGGAATCATTGCCGCGGGTGGCACCTGTATTGAGGTGCCTGTGCACCCCATTCAGGAAACCGGCAAGCGCCCAACTGCCATGTTGGATCGCAACCTTGCCTATCTGTCTTTGGTTGAAACCCTGTTCGGTTATCCGCTGGACGGTGTCGTATTGAACATCGGCTGTGACAAGACCACGCCCGCGCTTTTGATGGCCGCCGCCACCGTCAACATCCCCGCCGTCGCCTTGTCCGTCGGTCCAATGTTAAACGGCTGGTTCCGTGGCGAACGCACAGGTTCAGGCACTATCGTGTGGAAAGCCCGCGAAATGCTGGCGGCCGGTGAAATCGACGACGATGGGTTTATGGAACTTGTTGCCTCGTCCGCCCCATCGGTTGGCTATTGCAACACCATGGGCACGGCGACAACGATGAATTCGCTGGCCGAAGCTTTGGGTATGCAATTGCCCGGCGCGGCTGCAATTCCGGCACCCTACCGCGAACGTGGTCAGATGGCCTATGAAACCGGTCGGCGTATTGTGGATATGGTGTGGGAGGACATGCGTCCTGCCAACATCATGACGCGCGAGGCGTTTGAAAACACGATCGTCATCAATTCGGCCATCGGCGGGTCCACGAATGCGCCAATTCACTTGAATGGTATCGCGCGCCATCTTGGTGTGCCGTTGGACAATGACGATTGGCAGGACGTTGGCCACAAGATTCCCCTGATCGTGAACATGCAGCCCGCGGGTGAATATCTGGGCGAGGATTATCAACACGCAGGCGGAGTGCCGGCTGTCATTGGTGAACTTCTGGCCGCTGACCTGTTGCCATACCCCGATGCGATGACCGTGAATGGCAAGACCATGCGCGAAAACTGCGAAGGCCTGCGCAGCGAAGACACCAAAGTCATCCGCTCGATCACCGAACCGATGAAAGAGCATGCCGGTTTTATCAACCTCAAGGGCAATTTGTTTGACAGTGCGATCATGAAAACATCTGTGATTTCGGATGCCTTTCGCGCGCGCTATCTGTCAAACCCGGATGATCCCGAGGCCTTTGTAGGCCGCGCCGTCGTCTTTGACGGGCCAGAAGATTATCATCACCGCATCGATGACCCAGCAGAAAATATCGATGACGATTGCATTCTATTCATGCGTGGCACGGGGCCAAAGGGGTATCCTGGCGGCGCCGAGGTCGTGAACATGCGCGCTCCGTCTTATCTGTTGAAACAGGGCGTCGAAGCGTTGCCTTGCGTCGGGGACGGGCGGCAATCCGGTACATCTGGGTCGCCGTCGATCCTGAATGCATCGCCTGAGGCTGCCGATGGCGGCGGGCTGGCCTTGCTGAAAAACGGTGACATGGTGCGGATTGATCTGAAGAAATGCACTGCGGATATGCTGATCGAACCTGCTGAACTGGCGGCGCGTTCCGTGGCGTTGGCGGATGCAGGCGGGTACGACGCGCCAGAAAATCAAAGCCCATGGCAAGAAATTTTCCGCGACCGGGTCGGGCGTTTTGACGAAGGCATGACCCTGCGTGGATCGACAGAGTACCGAGATATTTCGCGCAAGCACATGCCGCGCGACAATCACTAACGCCCCTTTGGGTGCAGCAATAATAATGCCCCTTTGGGTGCAAAAAAATGACCGCGCTTTTGGCGCGACCACAAGAAAGGTTAGACTATGAAACTTGTACGATTTGGCGACGCAGGATCCGAACGCCCCGGCTTGATGGACGGCGATACTTTGCGCGATCTGTCTGGCGTGATTGACGACATCACCGGCGATACATTGGGTGATGAAGCGCTAGACAAGCTGCAAAGCATCGATCCAACAACCCTGCCCGCTGTCGAAGGCAATCCGCGCCTTGGGGCCTGCGTTGGCAACTTTGGCAAGTTCTTGTGCATCGGTCTGAACTATTCAGACCACGCCGCCGAAACTGGCGCTGCGATCCCTGAGCACCCAATTCTGTTCTTCAAAGCAAATTCTGCAGTCGTTGGCCCGAATGACGATGTGTATATGCCGCGCGGTTCCGAAGCCACCGATTGGGAAGTCGAGCTGGGTGTCGTCATCGGCACCACAGCAAAGTATGTCAGCAAGGAAAATGCGTTGGACCATGTCGCGGGCTATTGCGTGATCAACGACGTGTCCGAACGCAACTTTCAGACCAAATTGACCGGGCAGTGGACCAAGGGCAAGTCTTGCGACACATTCGGCCCAACCGGTCCCTATCTTGTGACGCGCGACGAAATTCCTGATGTGCAAAACCTAGCCATGTCGCTCGATGTGAACGGCAAGCGGATGCAGACGGGTAACACCAATACCATGATCTTTACCGTGGCTGAAATCATCGAGCACCTGTCGGGTTTGATGACGTTGCACCCCGGTGACATCATTACGACTGGCACGCCTCCCGGTGTTGGCATGGGAATGAAGCCACCCACGTATCTCAAGGTCGGCGACGTAATGGAATTGGAAATCGAAGGGTTGGGCCGCCAGCGTCAAGAAGTGAAGCAAGATGCATGACCTTCTACAAATCGGTGGCATCACCGACAGGATGCGCACGCGCTTAGAAGAACACTTTACGATTCATAAACTGAGCGAAGGTGCCTATCCCGGTGCTGCCATCACCCATGTCGCCACAAACGGTCATGACGGTGTCCCGGCGGACGTCCTTGCCGCCTGCCCAAACCTGAAAATGGTCAGCTGTTACGGTGTCGGCTATGATGCCATCGACACCAAAGTGGCGGCTGATCGCGGTATCATTGTCAGTCACACGCCTAACGTTTTGAACGACGAGGTGGCAAGTACGACGATCATGCTGATGCTTGCCAGCTTCCGCAACTTTATGGCGGACGAGGCGCATGCAAGATCCGGCACATGGGAAGCGAACGGCAACGCGCCCCTGTCACGCAGCGCAGACAACCGCCGCGTGGGTATCCTTGGTCTGGGGCGTATTGGGCAGGCGATTGCGGACAAATTGGCCGTTTTTAATGCTGAAATCCACTATCATACGCGCAGCAAAAAAGACGTGCCTTACACCTATCACCCAGATCTGACTGATATGGCCAAAGCGGTCGAGGTCTTGATCTGCATCACGCCCGGCGGACCTTCGACTCAGCATATCGTGAACCAAGAGGTGATGAACGCACTGGGGCCGGAGGGCACGTTGATCAATGTCTCGCGTGGGTCTGTGGTGGACGAGGCCGCGATGGTGAAGGCGTTGCAAGATGGGCGCTTGGGCTATGCCGCATTGGATGTCTTTGAGGCCGAGCCGAAAATACCGGACGCGCTGAAAACCATGCCCAACGCGATTTTACTGCCGCATGTCGGCTCTGCGACGCACGAAACGCGTGCCGCGATGGGCGGGCTTGTTGTGGACAACCTGATTTCGCATCTGAACTCTGGCAAGGTTCTTACGTCGGTGCCGGAAACTGCCCACCTCAATGTCTAAGATCACCAGCGTCACCGCCCGTTTGTTTGCGGTGCCGCTGGACGAAGTGCTTGTGGACGCCAAACATGGTGACCACAGCCACTTTCATCTGGTGACGGCAACCATCACGCTGGAAGATGGGTGCACCGGCACTGGCTATACCTACAATGGTGGGCGCGGCGGGCATGCAACGGCTGCGATGATCACCCACGATATTGCGCCGTTTTTGATCGGTCAGGATGCTACAAATGTCGAAGCACTAACCGAAGCGATGGACTGGCATATGCATTATGTTGGGCGCGGCGGCATCGTCAGTTTTGCGCTGTCTGCCGTTGATATTGCGCTGTGGGATGCGCGCCTGAAAGGGGCGGGGCAATCGCTTGTCAAAGCGGCCGGAGGTGCATCGGATCGGTGTCGCGCCTATGCAGGCGGGATCGATTTGGGTTTTGATCTGCCCAAGCTTCTTAGCAGCGTGCAGGGATATCTGGATCGCGGCCACAACGCGGTGAAAATCAAGATCGGCCAACCAACGCAGCTCGAAGACATCGCCCGCATTGCAGCGGTACGCGACCTGATCGGGCCGGATGTTACGTTTATGGTCGATGCCAATTATTCCATGACCGTGCAGCAGGCCATCGACATGGCGCGTGCTTTTAAACCCTATGACATCGCGTGGTTCGAAGAACCGATTATTCCTGATGCCTACGAGGATTATGCCGCGATCCGTGCGACCACGGGTGTACCTGTGTCCCAAGGCGAAAACTTACACACTAGCCACGAATTTGCCCGTGCCATGCCGCATGTGGATTTTATACAACCGGATGCGTCGAACTGTTTGGGCATTACAGGCTGGTTGCAGGTGGCACAAATGGCGGCAGAGGCCGGCGTGCCGGTGTGCAGTCACGGGATGCAGGAATTGCATGTTTCGCTGGTATCGAGCCAACCGCATGGCGGCTGGCTTGAGGTCCACAGCTTTCCGATTGATCGCTATACCAAACGCCCTCTGGTGATCGAAGATCACTTGGCTGTCGCGCCGATTGTGCCGGGTATTGGGGTTGAGTTTGATTGGCCCAAGCTGACCCCGTTCGAGGTCGCTCTTTAGGCGGGGGTAAGGTGCGCGGTACCACGCACCTTACGGGTTTACTCGGTTGGGCCGAGGGCATTCAGACCTTTAAGGATATCGATGGCATAGGCCAGTTGATAATCCTCTTCACGCAAAGTGGCAGCAGCTTCGGCCTTTTCACGGTCTTCTTCGATCTGACGGATTTCGTCTTCGCTCAGCGAATCGTTGTTCAGGCTGCCACGCAGGTCCGCCTCTGAACGTTGGCCGACTGCGCTTGCGGGCTCATCCTCTTCTTCATTAGGAACACGACGTGGCTGTTCGACGACGATGTCCGGGCTAACACCCAGCGCTTGGATCGAACGACCCGAGGGTGTGTAGTACCGTGCTGTGGTCAGACGCATCGCGCCTTCGCCCCGTAGCGGCATCACAGTTTGAACCGAGCCTTTGCCAAAGCTTTTGGTCCCCACAACGATGGCGCGGCGGTGATCCTGCAACGCGCCCGCGACAATTTCCGACGCAGAGGCAGAGCCGCCGTTGATCAGCACAACAATCGGTTTGCCCTCCGCCAGATCGCCCGGCGCTGCGTTAAACCGGTCGCCATCGGCAGCGTTGCGGCCGCGGGTCGATACGATCTCGCCCTTTTCAAGGAATGCATCCGACACCCGGATCGCTTGGGTCAAAAGCCCGCCGGGGTTGTTGCGCAGATCAAGCACAAAGCCGTTTACGTTTTCCATGCCGCCCAGTTCTTCGACCTTTTCAGCCAATTGGGTTGTCAGGTTCGGCGTCGTTTTGTCGTTAAAGGTCGTCACACGCAGCACGACGGTTTCGCCTTGCGTCCGGCTGCGTACGGCCTGCAATTCGATGGTGTCGCGCACGATAGAAACGTCAAACGGTTCCGCTTCGCCCTCGCGGACAACGGTGATGATAATTTCGGACCCTACAGGGCCACGCATCTTGCCCACCGCTGCATCCAATGTCAGACCCAACATGGAATCGCCATCCACATGGGTGATGAAATCGCCAGCCTCAATACCCGCGTCCGCCGCAGGTGTGCCGTCGATGGGCGACACAACTTTGATAAAGCCTTCTTCTTGGGTCACTTCGATCCCAAGGCCACCAAATTCGCCACGGGTCTGCACCTGCATGGCGGCGGCGTCTTTGGGGGACAGATAGCTAGAATGTGGATCAAGAGACGTCAGCATGCCGTCAATCGCAGCTTCGATCAGATCACCGGGATCGACCTCTTCGACGTATTGCCCGCGAATGCGTTCGAAAATGTCACCAAACAGATCAAGTTGTTCATAGACATTGCTGTTGGCGGCGCTTTCTTGTGCCAAAAGTGGCCCAGCGATCTGAGTGGTAGCGACAACCCCTGCCAACGTACCGCCCACTGCGGCCATGACGAATTTTTTCATTCTTGCTTATCCATCCTGTTCAGTGCTGAACCACGTCAAAGGGTCCAAAGGCACGTTATCCTGTCTTACTTCTATATAGAGCGTTTCCGACGCCTCAGCGCCACCCCCTTCACCGTCTGTTGACAATGTAGTGGCGTCACTTTGCTCAGGAAGCCCGCTCATCAGGCCCAAAGGTGTGCCCGCAGTGATAATTTGACCCGTTTCCCCATAGCTCACACCCAAACCAGCCAGCACAATCAGCGTGCCGGGACGCGGTTCAAGAATCGTTACACTACCAAAATCTAGCAACGGGCCAACATAACGCAATGTCGCAGCCGTAGGTGACGTAACGAGAGCCCCGGGTCGCGTCGCCAATAAAATGCCTGGCCGAGTGATCCCGGCGGCATCCGCTTCGCCTGCGCGACGCAAGATCAGCCCACGGGCGGGCAGCGGCAGGTTGCCGACATCATTTGCAATATCAGGCGCTGTCCAAACCGTTTCGTCCACCGCGATGCTGGACAGACCGCTGGCAAAGGCATCAAGCGTTTCGGACGACGAAATCAAGATCGCCGTGCGCACGGGATCACTGGTAAAGCGCTGCGGCAGGTCGGTGCGGTTTGCCATAGCCTGATTTAGGTCCGCCCGCGCGGTTTGAACCTCGTTTAAGCCCTTTGTCAGCTGCGCAGCAGCCTGTAGCTGAAGTGTGCGTAACCCCGAGACGTCGCTTAGATCCCGACGGAGCCGTTCGGCACGTTGGTTTAAAGCCGGTGTCAATTCCGCCAACAACATGCCCGCCCGCGCCGAACCGTTTGGGCCATCGGGGTGTAGAAAACCCGTCGGGGCCTGCCCGGGAGTTAGGGTTTGCAACACAGCCAACAATTGCGCGATTTCGGTATCGCGCGCTTCAAGTTGGGCACGCAGTTGCGCCTCGCGGATAGACGCACGGCGCAGGCCTGCCCGCATGGCCGACAATCCAGCTTCATAGGCCTGAACCGTCTGGGTCAACGCACGCACGCGATCCCGCGCGCTGTCTGCATCATCCAACTGCACAGAGGCCGTTTCCAACAACTGCCCCGCCGCGCGTGCCAACGCACCTGCGTCTTCTTGCGCAAACAACGGGCCTGTCAGCAGGCAAAGGACAAGAACGGCAACGCGTCTCATGCGATCAAGTTTTGCCCCGTCATTTCAACAGGCTGTTCCAGGCCCATCAAATGCAGCAGCGTTGGCGCCAAGTCCGCCAAGCGCCCTGCATTTAATTTACCTTCTGCCCCGATCAGTGCGACAGGCACCAGATTGGTTGTATGGGCTGTGTGCGGTTCACCGGTGTCAGGGTCGACCATCACTTCGCAATTGCCGTGATCCGCCGTTAGGATCATCGCCCCGCCAGCGGCCTCTAACGCAGGCATGACCCGCGCAAGGCCTTGATCCACGGCCTCGCAAGCGGCGATAGCAGCGTCCAGATCGCCGGTGTGACCAACCATATCCGGATTGGCATAATTCACTACGATCAGGTCGTAATCTGCATTGATCGCTTCAATGAACTTGTCCGTCACCTCGACCGAGGACATCGCTGGCTGCATGTCATAGGTGGCCACATTGGGAGACTTGGGCATGGCGCGATCTTCGCCCACTTCTGGGCTTTCCTCGCCTCCGTTCAGGAAAAACGTGACGTGTGGGTACTTTTCAGTCTCGGCCAAACGGAACTGGCGCAAGCCTGCTTTGGCCACCCATGCCCCCAGCGTGTTCACGATTTCGGGCTTGGGATAAACGGTGGTCATGTATGCGGCATGCGCCTCGGAATAATCGGCCATGCCAATCAGGCCAGACCATTGCGGGCGTCCGTCGGTTTCAAAGGCATCAAAGCCCGGGTCACCAAAGGCTGCCATGATTTCGCGCGCGCGGTCGGCTCGGAAGTTCAGACAGAACAGTCCGTCGCCCTGCTTGGCACCTTTGTAGCCGTCCATGACGGTGGCAGGGATAAACTCATCAGTTTTGTCGTTGGCATAGGCCGCTTCGATGGCGGTGGCAGGGCTTTCACTGATTGGACCTTTGGCACGGATCATGGCGTCAAATGCTGTCTCGACCCGGTCCCAGCGATTGTCGCGATCCATCGCGAAATACCGTCCGGTCAATGTGACAATGCGTGCGCCTTTTGGCAGATTGGCGTTCAGCGTTTCAAGATATTCAAGCGCTGATTTAGGCGCGACGTCGCGCCCGTCGCTGATGGCATGAATCGCAACATCAAGGCCCGCATCCGTGCACAGCTTGGCCGCAGCGATTAAGTGAGTAATGTGTCCGTGCACGCCGCCATCCGACATCACGCCCATCAAGTGCGCGCGCCCGTCTGCGGCTTTTATAGCGTTGATCCAGTCTGTCAGGCGCGGATTATGGAAAAAGCTACCATCCTCGATGGCAAGATCGATTTGCCCCAAATCCATCGCCACAACACGACCTGCGCCGATGTTGGTGTGTCCAACCTCAGAGTTGCCCATCTGCCCTTTTGGCAAACCGACATCGGGTCCGTGTGTGATCAACGTCGCATTTGGACGGGTCGCCATGATGTGGTCAAAGGTGGGTGTGTTGGCCAATGCAGGGGCGTTGGCTGTCTTGCTTGCTCGTTGGCCCCAGCCATCGAGGATACACAGGACGACGGGTTTGGGGGCTGTCATATGCTCGGATACCTTTGTGTGTCGCGTTCCGAGACTTCTAACCTGCGCGAGCAGCGTTGGGAAGAACGGTTGACCGGACCTTTAGGAATGTTGCGATCAACCGGAAACCGGAGACTGATGCAGTCTCCGGCTATTTTCCGACACGGAAAATCAAGGCGTGGCCTTGGAAAGCGCATCGCTTTCCAACCCGGTGTCCGTGACGGACACCGCCCGTTCAATTCAGTACGGAACTGGCGTTAAAACATGGCGCAACAGCGCAACAGGATGCTTGCGTAACGTCAGACGGGTGGACACGTAATCCTCGATCACCTCTTCGCCCAGCGTCATTTCAGGCAGCAATGCAGCCGGTTCATCCACCACTTCACCGTCAATATCACGCGCAAACAACGGCAAGGCCGGACCAGAGGCCAGCGCCTTGGCCTCCCATAACGCGGTACGGCGGTTGATATCGACACCCCCAAAGGCATCCGCCTCAGCCAACCGTACCAACACCTTTGACCCAAGCCCGGCACGCCGCCACACGTCACGCACCGACTGATACCCGTTGCCACGCGCCGCCGTGATCCATGTCGCGTCCTCTTCGGTCAGCCCTTTGATCTGGCGAAATCCAAGCCGCAAGGCCACCCCCCCTTGCCCATCGGGTTCCATCACATTGTCCCAAAAACTGGCATTGATACAGATGGGGCGCACCGACACCCCATGTTCGCGCGCATCCCGCACGATCTGCGCAGGCGCATAAAATCCCATCGGTTGGGAATTAAGCAAAGCGCAGGCAAAGATGCCGGGATGGTGGCATTTGATCCAGCTTGAGGCATAGACCAAAAGCGCAAAAGATGCCGCGTGGCTTTCGGGAAACCCATAGGCCCCAAACCCTTCGATCTGGGAAAAACAGCGCGTGGCAAAATCATCGTCATAGCCCTTTTCGCGCATGCCCCGCAGAAACAGCGCCCGGAATTCGCTGACGCTCCCGTGTTTTTTGAACGTGGCCAAAGACCGCCGCAGACGGTCTGCTTGGTCCGGCGTAAAACCCGCCCCGACAATGGCAATCTGCATCGCTTGTTCCTGAAACAACGGCACGCCCAGCGTTTTACCCAACACCGCACCAAGTTCGTCCGAAGGAAAGCTGACCTCCTCTTCTCCGTTGCGGCGCCTGATATAGGGATGCACCATGTCACCCTGAATGGGGCCGGGCCGAATGATTGCCACCTCAATCACCAAGTCATAGAAATTGCGCGGGCGCATGCGCGGCAGGAAATTCATCTGCGCACGGGATTCCACCTGAAACACGCCCACGCTGTCCGCAGCACAAAGCATATCATAGACGCGCGGGTCTTCGGGCGGCAGCGTGGCAAGGGTATAGTCGCGTTGATGGTGCATTCTCAGCAGATCAAACGCTTTGCGGATACAAGTCAGCATCCCAAGGCTGAGCACATCGATTTTCAGGATGCCAAGGCTGTCGATATCGTCCTTGTCCCAGCAAATAACCGTGCGGTCCTCCATCGTGGCGTTTTCGATGGGCACCAGTTCATCCAACCGCCCATCGGTGATGATGAACCCACCCACATGCTGGGACAAGTGGCGCGGAAATCCGTTGATTTCATATACCAACTCGATCGTTTGCCGCAGCCGTTTGTCATTAAAGTCGAGGCCGATTTCAGCCATGCGCGTGGCTTCCAATCCCTTGGTAGAGAAAAAGCCCCAAAGTTGGGAGGACAACGCCGAAATCGTATCCTCGCTTAACCCCATGGCACGACCCACTTCGCGGATGGCGCGCTTGCCTCGGTAGTGCACGACTGTAGCGCACAGGCCTGCACGGTGACGGCCATAGGTTTCATAGATGTGCTGGATGACCTCTTCGCGCCGTTCATGTTCGAAATCGACGTCAATGTCGGGGGGCTCGTCGCGGGCCTCGGACACGAAACGTTCGAACACCATTGTGCCCATTTCGGGTGAAACAGAGGTGACCCCAAGGCAGTAACACACCACCGAATTGGCCGCCGATCCGCGCCCTTGGCACAGGATGTCACGAGAACGCGCAAACTGGACGATATCGCGCACGGTCAAAAAATAGGGTTCGTAGTTCAGCTTGCCGATCAAGGTCAGTTCGTGACGCAACAAGCGCTGCGCCTTTTCTGGCGCGCCTGCGGGGTATCGCCATTTGAGCCCCTCATATGCCAGCCGCTCCAACCGGTGCGACGGGGTTTCATTGTCAGTAATCTCGGATGGATATTCATAGCGCAATTCATCCAACGAAAAGGTGAGGCTTTTCGCCAACGCAGCGGTGCGTTCCACGGCACCTTCGTGACCTGCAAAAATGCGCAACATGTCGTGCGTGCCGCGCAAGCGTCCCTCTCCATTGGTTAATGCGTTGCGCCCCAATGCATCCACGCGGATTTTAAGCCGCACAGCGCTGAGCACGTCGGCCAATTTGCGCCGCATCCCGTGGTGCATACGTGGCGCGCCCGAGGCAAGCGTGGGTAGGTTCAGCGCCTGCGCCTGAGTTGCGATACTGTCAAAACGTGCGCGGTCGTTCCCGTCATACTGCGGCACCATCAGAACATGGATGTTCCCGCCAAAGCGGCGCATCAACCGGCCCGCTGTTTGCATCCATGAGATCGCGCCGCCCTGTACCCTTAGCGTTTGCGGCCACAGCAGCAGGTGGAGACCATCCGCGAACTCTTCAAGGTCGCTTAGTCGAAGATCGCAATGCCCTTTGGCCGCGCGCAACCGCCCATGCGAAATTATGCGACAAAGACTGCGCCACCCGTGGCGGTCTTGTGGCAGCACAGTGATAGGCGGTGCATCCGTGAACACCAGCCACGCCGCAGGGATCAGACGCGGGGTTGTCGTGATCGCAGCACTTGGCGGTGGCGAAATGTGATCAGGCGTTGGCGGTCCAATCAACCCGACACGTGCATCAAAATCCCTGCGTTCACGCACGCTGCGCGCGATGGTTTTGCCCATCGTATGTGCACGCACGATCCCCGCCACGGAATTGTCATCCGCGATGGCCAGTGCCTCCATCCCCAGAAGGGCGGCACGCGCCATATATTCCTCGGGGTGGGAGGCCCCGGTGAGAAAGGTAAAATTCGACGTGGCAGAAAGTTCAATGAACATAGTTGGCAGATTCGGGTTATGGGGAAGGAACAGCATATTCATGTTTTGTTCTCTTTGAAAGATAAAGAGGATCGGTTGCGCATCATTCGGGTCGCTTACTGCCGCGCAGCCCGGATAATCGAAGCGCAAAGGAGACTTGCTATGTTTGAATTTTCCGCCCTGCCATCCGATGTTGTAAAAGCTTACCGATCTGGTGGCTTGGATGCGTTTGGTAATCCGCCAGAAACCGCGATCAGCGATGGCACCGCCAACCCTTGTCGGCATTGTTTGCGCAATATTCCCAAAGGCGCGGGGATGTTGATCCTTGCTCACAAACCGTTTGAAGGAACGCATCCTTATGCCGAAGTCGGACCGATATTCCTATGCGTTGAAGATTGCGCACAAGGAGGAGGAACGGCTGTCCCTGACGTTTTAACCACCTCGCCTGACTATCTGGTCAAAGGGTATTCGGCGCATGATCGCATAGTTTATGGCACCGGTGCGGTGGCGCCCACTGATGAACTTGAGGCCCAGCTTGCGGCTATTTTCACCAATCCTGACGTGGCTTACATCCATGTGCGTTCGGCCCGGAACAATTGTTATCAAGCGCGGGTGGATCGCGGTGGCTAAAGCACTTTGACTTTACATTGGGACATCAGGCTTGGCTTTTCGCCTTTGAACAAAGCGAAAGGTAACGAACAAGCAATACGAACGTTATACGACGAAGCGCTCTTGGGTCTTGTCTGGCGTCGCTGCTTGGCCCATAAACGCCCCTGCATTCGCGCCCAATTCGAGGATCTAACCCATGACCATCGACGCCCCTGAGACCAAAACAGTCGACACCACGCGCGTGGCCTGTGACGGCGGCGAAGGGCCTTTGGGTCACCCGCGCGTCTGGTTGCAAATCCCCGAGGACATCGGCTGGGTTGAATGCCCATATTGCGACTGCAAATATGTGCTGAACCCAGACGCCGCCTGATCCACTGGGTTAAGAGCTGCGTTCTCACGCGCCACAAAAAGTCATTTAAGGGACTGCAAGGCCCGGCCAACGCAGTCGATCATCTCGCGGTTGGTTTCAGCCCCGCTTAGCACATATTCCTGCACGCGATGGCCCGCCCAAAACCGCAACCGATCCCCGGATTTGGTCCTGCCACGACCAGTCGCCGTGCCGGATTGACGGTGAAAGTAAGTATAGCTTGCCCGTCCACTAACACCATCTGAACAAGTAAATGTGGCACGACCCGCCCCTAACGTGGTGCGCTTCCAGGCTCCGTGACACACAGTCCCGTCAGGTGTCGTTGCCTCTAGCGGGCCAAATTCGCGGCCAAAAGTGCGACCTACGTAAAATGTGGCTCCGTTCACAGCGCATCCAACAAAGGGTACGCAGAAATTATTGTCCAAGGTGCAAAGGTTTGACGCAGATGCAGGTCCGCAGAGGCTGGCAATTAGGCTCAGGGCTGTTATCCGTAGCATCTGTTACTCCGCGACAAGACAAGGATTCACGGCATGAGTGAAACACGATTTGGCAAAGGATGCCATTTGCATCTGATCGATGGCTCGGCCTTTATCTTTCGTGCCTATCACGCATTGCCGCCGCTCACGCGCAAGTCCGATGGGCTGCCCATCGGGGCCGTGTCCGGTTTTTGCAACATGTTGCAACGCTATGTCGAAGGGAACCACGGCCCCGATGCGCCCACCCATGTGGCGGTGATTTTCGACAAAGGCAGCCACACCTTCCGCAACGACATGTACGACTTGTACAAGGCCAACCGCGAAGCAATGCCCGAAGACCTGCGCCCGCAAATGCCGTTAACCCGCGAGGCCACAATCGCCTTCAACATCGCCTGCGAGGAAAAAGAAGGCTTTGAGGCTGACGACATTATCGCCACCCTCGCTGTACAGGCCCGAGCCTTAGGCGGGCGCTGCACCATCATCAGCTCTGACAAAGACCTGATGCAATTGGTCGGCGGTGGCGTCGAAATGTTTGACGCGATGAAAAACAAGCGCATTGATCGCGACGGCGTGCACGAAAAATTCGGCGTCTATCCTGAGCGTGTTGTGGATGTGCAGGCTCTTGCGGGCGACAGCGTCGACAACGTGCCCGGCGCGCCCGGCATCGGGATCAAAACCGCCGCCTTGCTGATCAATGAATATGGTGACCTTGATGCACTGTTGGAACGCGCGGGCGAAATCAAACAGCCCAAGCGCCGTCAGACCTTGATCGACAATGCCGATCAAATCCGCCTGTCGCGTCGCCTTGTGCAGCTTGACGAAAAGATGGAACTTGATTTTACCATCGACGATCTCGAAGTGCGCGACCCGGATGCAGAAAAGCTGATGACTTTCCTTTCCGAGATGGAATTCCGCACTTTGACCAAGCGCATTTCCGAACAGCTTGGCGTCGCAGCGCCCGAAATCAAAGATACCGTGCCTGCCGCCGCAGACGCGCCAGACGCCCCCAGTTTTGAGGACGCGAAATACGAACAGGTCAGCGATGCGAACGCCCTGCAAACATGGATCGATCTGATCTATGAACGCGGCTATGTCGCGGTAGACACTGAAACAACTGGTCTCAATGAAATGACCGCCGATTTGGTTGGCATTTCACTGGCCGTAAATCCCGGTCACGCCTGCTATATTCCGCTGATCCACAAACAGGGTGGGGATGATCTGTTTGGGTCAGACGAACTGTCCGAAGGGCAGATGCCGTTGGAACAGGCGCTTGAGATGCTCAAACCCGTGCTTGAGGATGATAGCATCCTGAAAATCGGGCAAAACATGAAATATGATGCCAAGATTTTTGCACAAATCGGCATCATGGTCGCCCCCATCGATGACACCATGCTGATGAGCTACGCCTTGCATGGCGGCATTCACAACCACGGTATGGACACGCTGTCGGATCGCTATCTAAACCACACGCCTATTCCAATCAAACCACTGCTGGGGTCCGGAAAATCGGCCAAGACCTTTGATCAGGTTCCGATCGAGGACGCGGTGAAATACGCCGCTGAAGATGCCGATATTACGCTGCGCTTATGGCAACAATTCAAGCCATTGCTGCACCGCACGCAAGTCACCAAAGTCTACGAAACCCTCGAACGTCCTATGGTGCCGGTCTTGGCCGCAATGGAACGGTCCGGCATCAAAGTTGACCGCGATACGCTGTCGCGCATGTCCAACGCTTTTGCGCAAAAGATGGCGGGACTTGAGGATGAGATTTACGAGCTTGTCGGCCGTAAATTTAATGTCGGCTCACCCGCTCAAATCGGCGAAATTCTATTCGATGAGATGAGCCTTGAGGGTGGAAAAAAGGGCAAGAACGGCAAATACGCGACCGGCGCGGATGTGCTCGAAGACCTTGCGACAGAACACAAGCTGCCCGGCCTCGTGTTGGATTGGCGGCAATTGTCCAAGCTTAAATCGACGTACACAGACGCGTTGCAGGACCACATCAACAAAGACACGGGCCGCGTGCACACGTCCTATTCCATCGCGGGCGCGTCCACAGGGCGGCTAGCCTCGACCGATCCGAACTTGCAAAACATCCCAATCCGCACCGAAGAAGGGCGTCGCATCCGCGAAGCCTTTGTCGCGGAACCCGGTAAAACGCTGGTGGCACTGGATTACAGTCAGATTGAACTGCGCATTCTTGCGCACATCGCTAAAATTCCTGAACTCAAGCAGGCTTTTGACGATGGCATTGATATCCACGCTTTGACCGCATCGGAAATGTTCGACGTGCCTCTGGATCAGATGACCTCTGACATCCGTCGGCAGGCCAAGGCCATCAACTTTGGGGTCATCTATGGCATCTCGGGGTTTGGCCTTGCCCGCAATCTGCGCATTCCACGAGCCGAGGCGCAGGGGTTCATCGATCGCTATTTCGAACGCTTCCCCGGCATCCGCACTTATATGGACGACACCAAGGCCTTTGCCAAAGAACACGGCTATGTCCAAACCCTGTTTGGGCGGCGCATCCATACACCCAACATCGGCGCAAAAGGCCCGCATGCCGGTTTTGCCGCACGTGCCGCGATCAACGCACCGATCCAAGGCACCGCCGCCGACGTCATCCGACGCGCGATGATCCGCATGCCCTCTGCCATCGCTGAGTTGCCGGCGACAATGCTGCTTCAGGTGCATGATGAACTGCTGTTTGAAGTAGAAGACGGCGCTGTTGACGCCCTGATCAATGCCGCGCGCGATGTGATGGAAGGCGCTGCGGACCCCGTGGTGCATTTAGACGTCAAACTGACGGTGGATGCAGGCCAAGGGCAAAACTGGGCAGAGGCGCATTAAATCCTGTGCAGGGTGTTGGCCCCAAGCTGGTCCTGCCTGTCTTTGGTGGGCCTGAATTTTGAAAGGTTCCGCCAGATCAACAGCGGCCTAATACAAGATAAAGTCGCAACAACGTAAGGCGGAGGTTCCTCCGCCCTTAGTCCGGGATTGTAATCGCCGCGACGATCCGGCGCGCAATAGGTGCCACAAGTAACACAGCAGGAAATGCGGCCGCCCAACTGGGCATCCACGCAGTCATCCATAGCCACACAAACCCGGTACCAAAACCAAGCGTAAAAGCTGTGGAAACGCCAGATACCAAAAATGACATCATCCCACTTAGTACAAAACCAAAGGCAATTTGTGCATAACGTGCCGGAATCATGATACGTCCTCTTCTTTCTTTAACGCTTGATATGGTGCAATCTCGCGCCCTGACAATATCATCGCATCCAATCCAGACCGATCTCAGTCCGCCCAGCAGGCATGTATTCTGCACTCACCCACCCGTCATAGCTGTTCGCGTCAATCGCCGCGAACACAGCGGGGAAATCTATTTGCCCAAGGCCCGGCGCCACACACCCCGGGGCATCAGAAATTTGAATATGACGGATCAACGGCAACAGGTCCTGAAACCGGCCCAACACATCCCCAGCAATCATCTGAGCGTGGTAGGTGTTAAATTGCAGAGCCACATTCGGCGCGCCGGCCGAATCAATTATGTCAGCGGCAAGATCAAAACTGTTTAGAAAGTAATCCGGTTGCGCCTGTGCGTTGAAAGGCGTCAATGTCAGACATAAATCCTCTGGCAAGGCAGAAGAAACGCGTTTGAGATTGGCAATCATGGTCGCCTTCGCGTGCGAGCCTTCCCCGTCACCGCTCATCACATGGATCAGCTTTGCACCCAGCGCCTGCGCATAACGCACCGCCCGGCGCATGTCATAGTCAAACCGCGCCTCGCCGCCAGGGATGGCTGCAAACCCACGCGCACCGCCTGTGTAATTCGGCCCCGGCGCGTTCAACAGAACCATCTGCAAGCCATTGCGGCGCAGCGCGGCCTGCGTGGCAGGAGCAGGAACATCATAGGGAAACAGCACCTCGACACCTTCAAATCCCGCCTCAGCAGCAGCGTCAAAGCGATCAAGATAGGGCAATTCGGCCCAAAGGTGTGTCAGGTTGGCTGAAAATCGCGGCATGAGATTCAGTTTAGCCCTCGGTGGCCCAAGACGTCATCAAAAGGTCTCAACCCATGGGCGCAGTGTCATTTCGTCTGACCACGCAGAGCGGTGTTGATCAATCAATTGCAGATAGGTTGCAGCCAAGGCATCCGGGTCTAGCATTTTGTCTGTGCCATCATCCGTTCTTTCTTCCCGCGCAGTATTGGAAATACCACCATCAATATTGACCCACGCCACATGGATGCCTTTAGGATGCAATTCCCGCGCCATAGATTGCGCCAGCCCGCGTTGGGCGAATTTACCCATGGCAAAAGGCGCAGATTGCGCAAACCCTTTCACCCCAGCCGAAGCACCGGTGAACAAGATCGTCCCTTTGCGTCCATCCTGTACGGGCTGGTTCAGCATCTTTTTGGCAGCAGCCCGCCCGGTCAAAAATGACCCAAACGCGGTAATCTCAACGGCACGGCGCACGTCTTCGGGCTCGAGTTCCGCGATAGGGGCCCGTTGGCGCGCCGATGGGTTGTAGATGGCAACACGCAAAGGGCCCTCAACGGACGCAAAAAGCGCATCAACCTGAGTAGGGTCGCTGCCATCCAACGCAACAGCGCGGGCACCCGTCTCTGCAACAAGGTCGGCCAGCTTGTCCGTGTTGCGCGCGCCCAGAACTAGAGCGTAGCCCGCGCGGTGCAATTTCCGCGCAAGTGAGGCGGACAAGCCACTACCTGCCCCAATAATGACCGCTGTTCCCATATCCATATCCTGATCCTTTTTTCTTCAAAAAGGGCGGAGGACACCTCCGCCTTACCATTTGAGGTGGGTTACCTGCGCGCCTGTTCCCAGTCCTCAACAACGCACAACTTCTGTGCACCAGTAAGGCGCACTTGTGCGTGCGCCGCCCCGCTTAGGGCAGTTCAGCTGATGGAATAATCCCAAAAAACGTATCACCCGACCAAACGCCAAACCAGTCATCATGATGCACCCCCAAGTCGACCAATCGGTAAAAGCTCTTGCGATCAATTAGCGCCTCAAGCTCTGCGCGGATCAAAACATAAGGCGACGGTTCGCCCGTTTCCGCATCGCGCTCCACTCGGATTGGATGATCCGGCCCCGCCACCGCCGTGTCGCCCACATGGGTCGTAAAGGTCAAAACCTGATCCACTCCTGTGCCAGAGGCCTCAAAATCCTGCGCAACAAATGGGGCGTCATCGACGGTAATCCCCACTTTCTCAACCGGCGTGACAAGGAAATATTTCCCGTCCTCTCGTTTAAGAATCGATGAAAACAGTTTGACCAACCCAGGTCGTCCTATTGGAGTTCCTTGATAAAACCACGTCCCATCACGCGCGATGCGCATATCCAGATCACCACAGAACGGTGGATTCCACAGGTGTACTGGCGGCAAACCGCGTGTTTTTGCAGCAGTTATTGACGCAACCAGCCCTTCGGCATCAGGTGTCACAGATTTTTGTCTACTCATATGTTTTGCCATTCCTGTCCAAGGCAATAGATTGTGCTAAAGGTATACCTTGAATGCCATATATTCCGAATGAAAGAGAAGTCATGACCGACGCCGAAGACCTTGTTGCAGACATCGAAGCACTTGGGGGCAAGCTGGCCGCGGCCAAAGCCTCGATCACCAAACGCTTTATCGGACAGGAACGCGTGGTCGATCTGACCCTAACAGCCCTTTTGTGTGGAGGCCACGGTTTGTTGATCGGCTTGCCCGGTCTGGGCAAAACCCGTCTGGTCGAAACCCTCAGCACCGTCATGGGCCTTGATGGCAGCCGCATCCAGTTCACGCCGGACCTGATGCCGGCAGACATTCTTGGCTCCGAAGTTCTCGACACAGCCGAGGACGGCACGCGCGCCTTCCGCTTTGTGCCCGGTCCAGTGTTCTGCCAACTTTTGATGGCGGACGAGATCAACCGCGCCAGCCCACGTACGCAATCTGCGCTGTTGCAGGCGATGCAGGAAAAAACAGTTACCGTGGCTGGTCAAGACCGTCCACTTGGCACTCCTTTTCATGTGCTTGCCACCCAAAACCCCATCGAGCAAGAAGGCACTTATCCCTTGCCCGAAGCGCAACTTGACCGCTTCCTTGTTCAAATCGATGTTGAATATCCCGACCGCGCGACAGAACGTGACATTCTGCTGGCGACCACCGGCACGGTGGATGAACAGGCCACGGCTGTTTTCTCGGGTGGCGAACTTCTTGCTGCGCAAACTTTATTGCGCCGCATGCCAGTGGGCGACAGCGTGGTCGAGCTGATCCTTGATCTGGTGCGCACGTTCCGCCCCGGCGAACCCGACGCGCCTACCATCGTGCGCGAAACCGTGGCATGGGGCCCCGGTCCGCGCGCCGCGCAGGCCTTTATGTTAGCCGTGCGTGCACGCGCACTGTTGCAAGGTCGTCTGGCCCCATCCGCCGAAGACGTGATTGACATGGCGCGCCCAGTTTTGACCCATCGCATGGCGTTGAACTTTGCGGCCCGTGCACGCGGCGACAGCCTGTCCGATTTGATCACCGAAACCGCCGCCAACCTATCAAGCCGAGAGGCCGCGGCGTGACAACACCCCTTGTCCTGCGGGAAAAAGCGGAAACTCAAGCCGCCCGCTTGCCCGCCCTTTTGGCGCGGGCAGAGCAATTGGCCGGGGCCGTTTTGCTGGGCGACCATGGTCGTCGCCGCGCAGGTATGGGGGATGATTTTTGGCAATACCGCCCGGCGCAGGTGGGCGACAGCCTGCGCATGATCGACCACCGCCGCAGCGCCATGGGCGACACCCAATTCGTGCGCGAACGCGAATGGCAAATTGCGCAGTCGGTGATGCTTTGGGTCGATCAAGGTGCCTCAATGCGCTTTGCTTCAACCCCGCAACTTACAACCAAGGCTGAACGCGCCCGAGTGCTTAGTCTTGCAACTGCCATCCTATTGGTACGTGGCGGCGAACGTGTCGGCCTGACCGGCACGCGCCTGCCACCGCGCCGGGGCACGCCTCAAATTCTACGCCTCGCCGAGGTATTTTCCGAGGATGCTGACGAAGACTATTCCCCACCCGAACACCGCGCAATGGTGCCCCATGCACGTGCCGTATTTGTGTCCGACTTTATGGGCGATATCGAAGCCGTGCGCACAGCGCTGACCAAAGCCGCCGACCGCGGCGTACGCGGCGTTCTTCTGCACGTCCTTGACCCGGCCGAGGAAGCATTCCCCTTTCGCGGACGCACCGTCTTTGAAAGCATGGGCGGCACGCTAGAACATGAAACGCTGAAGGCGTCCGACCTCAAAGATCGCTACCTCGAACGTCTCGCCGCGCGCAAAGCAGAATTACAACAGTTGTGTTCCGTGGCGGGCTGGCAATACGGGCTACATCACACAGACGCTTCGACGCAATCTGGTCTGCTTTGGATCTGGCGCGCACTGGATGGCGGAAGGCTACGCACATGACCGTTTTTGGCCCACTTGGGTTTCTGTCTCCTTGGCTTTTGGTCGCATTGGTGGCGCTGCCGATCCTGTGGCTGATTTTACGCGCGATCCCTCCTGCTCCAATCCGCCAACGCTTTCCCGGTGTGGCGCTTTTGTTGGGTCTTCAGGACGACGAATCCGTATCAGACCGCACGCCGTGGTGGCTGTTGTTGCTGCGCATGTTGGCAGTCGCGGCAATGATTATCGGCCTTGCTGGTCCTGTGTTGAACCCCGACAAAGACGGTGTCGCGGGCGACGGACCTTTGTTGATCGTTATGGACGGCACATGGGCAGGGGCCGCAGGATGGAGCCGTCAGCTCGAAGCCATCGAAATCGAGTTGCGACGCGCCAGTGCATCCGGACGCGAAGTCGCGCTACTGCAATTGGTCACCCCCGAACCCGCCGTGTTCCAAGCAGCAAGCACCATCATCACCTTCTTACCGGGTCTTGAACCCGCCCCATGGCAACCCGGAGAGGTCGATACGTTGGTCAACGCCTTGCCCGGCGGAAACTTTGAAACCATCTGGTTCAGCGACGCGTTAGATTATCCCGACCGCGCGCCCATGCTTGAGACATTGGAAACCCGCGGTCCTGTGCGCGTGGTCCAGGCCGTCTCTGATGTCATTGCTCTGCCCCCTGCGGCTTACGTCGATGGGCTGGTTGAACTGACCGCCGTCCGTGCGTTTCCCGGCGTCGAGCGCGGCGTGACTATTTTGGCCCAAGGGCGCGACCCTGCTGGCAATGCGGCGACTTTGGCTTCGGCCAATGCTGTGTTTGAAACTGGCGGCACGACAGCCCAGACAGCCCTGAACCTACCTGCCGAATTGCGCGCACGTGTCACACGGTTTGAGGTGCAGGGCGCAAAATCTGCAGGCTCTGTCACGTTGGTGGATGACAGCCTGCGCCGCCGCGAAATCGCATTGATTGCAGGGCGCGAAGACCGCGAAGGCCTCGAACTGTTGTCGCCGTTGCACTATCTTGAACGCGCCCTTGCCCCCACGGCTGACTTGCTGAACGGATCGTTGTCCGACATCCTGCCCGCCAACCCCGATGTGATCGTTTTGGCCGATGTGGCCACGCTGTCTGATGGGGAATCCGCCGCCATCTCGGATTGGATCGCAAGCGGAGGCTTGTTGCTGCGCTTTGCAGGTCCGCGCGTCGCGGCCAGCGACATTTCCCGCGAAACCGAAGACCCATTGATGCCCGTGCGCCTGCGTTCTGGCGGGCGCAGCGTCGGCGGTGCAATGAGTTGGGGATCGCCTAAAACTCTTGCGCCATTTAAGGAAGGTTCGCCGTTTTTTGGGCTGTCGGTGCCGGATGACGTCGCGATCACTTCACAAGTTATGGCCCAACCTGATCCAACGTTGGCCGAGCGGGTGATCGCTGAACTAAGCGACGGTACTCCGTTGGTCACGCGCAAGCGCGCGGGTCAAGGGCAGGTCGTTTTGTTCCATGTCACCGCCAATGCGGAGTGGTCTTCGTTGCCGTTGTCAGGCCTGTTTGTTGAAATGCTGGAACGCCTTGCCGTTTCAGCCACAAGCGCAACACCAGATGCGGGTGATCTTGAAGGGACAATTTGGACCCCTCAAATCGTGATGGACGGTTTTGGCGCGCTGCGCGACGCAGGCGCACGCCCCGGTGTGGCGGGCCCTACTTTGGTGACGGCCCCTGCCAGCCCTGATTTACTGCCCGGTGTTTATACATCGGGGGACCGCAGTTTGGCCCGCAACGTTTTGACGGCGGATGCCACGCTGGAACCCGCAGTATGGCCTGCACGGATCGAAGTGTCGGGCCTGAGCGTTGAACAGGAACAACCCCTTGGCGGGCTGTTGTTGGCCGCAGCAATCGGTTTGCTGCTGCTTGACGTCATCGCCTCGCTCGCCCTATCGGGGCGCTTGATCGGCGGGCTGCGTGCCAGCCGCACCGCCGCCCTTGCCGCATTGCTGTTCGCAGCACTACCGTCTGGCCAAACCCAAGCCCAACAAAGCATTGAAGACGAACTTTCCTCTGCGTCTGAACTTGTGCTGGCCTATGTCATCACCGGAAATCCACAAGTGGACGAGGTATCAGAGGCAGGCTTACGCGGCCTGTCAGATACGCTGTTCTTTCGCACCTCAGTCGAACCGTCCTCGCCCACAGGTGTGAACCTTGAAGCCGACGAATTGGCATTCTTTCCCATCCTTTATTGGCCCATCACGCCGGACCAACCCCGTCCGTCGCGTGAAGCCTATGCTAAGCTGAATGATTACCTGCGATCAGGCGGTTTAATCCTATTTGATACGCGCGATGGCGATATCGCTGGCTTTGGCGCGGCCAGCCCCAATGGGCGCAAGCTGCAAGATTTGGCTGCTCCGCTAGACATCCCTGCGCTTGAACTTATCCCGCGGGACCACGTGTTGACGCGCACCTTTTACCTGCTTCAGGATTTCCCAGGCCGCCATCTGAACAGCGAAGTCTGGGTCGAAGCCGCCCCACCTGACGCTGAGCAAATCGAGGGCATGCCATTTCGCAATCTTAACGACGGCGTGACGCCGGTAGTGATTGGCGGCAACGACTGGGCCGCAGCTTGGGCTGTGACACCTTCGGGTCAGGCGATGTTGCCCGTTGGTCGCGGTTTCGGAGGCGAGCGGCAGCGCGAACTGGCTTATCGCTTTGGCGTGAACCTTGTGATGCATGTGCTGACAGGCAACTACAAAAGCGATCAGGTGCATGTGCCTGCGTTGCTAGATCGGCTGGGACAATGACCGGAACTATCCTTTTTGACCCGTTGTTACCGTGGCCTGTTTTGGCTGTGTTGGCTGTTGTGGTCGTGGGCGGCGTGATCCTTGCGCTGATGCGCGGTCTTAGCGGTTGGGCATTGCGCGGGCTTGCCGGGCTTGTGGTCTTGGCTGCTTTGACCGGCCCCACCTTGCAAGAAGAAGACCGCGCTCCCCTAAGCGACATAGTCATCCTTGCGACAGACGAAAGCGCCAGCCAACGCCTGCGCGACCGTCCTGATCAAACCACCAGCACTGCTGACGCCCTAAGCGCTGCTTTGATCGCGCGGGACAACACCGAAGTGCGCCGCGTCACGGTGCCAGATGGCGACGAAGACGCGGGCACGCGGTTGATGACCGCCTTGTCGGACGCGCTGGCCGAAGAACCACGCGCCCGTGTCGCAGGCCTTATCGCGATCAGCGATGGGCAAGTACATGACGCAGACCTGCCGCTGGACCTGCCAGCCCCCTTGCACCTGTTACTGACAGGCAAGGAAACCGATTGGGACCGCCGTCTGATGGTCAAAAACGCACCCGCTTTTGCCATCATCGGCGAATCTGTCACACTAACCTTACGGGTCGAAGACAGCGGTGCGGCCCCGGCCAATAATGGCGTGGCTCCGCTTGATATTTCTGTCGGCGGCGCTGAACCGCAGCGGTTTAACGTGCGCATCGGCGAAGACATCGAACTGCCTGTGACCTTGCCCCATGGCGGGCGCAACGTGATCCAATTCACCGTGCCGGAGGCAGACGGAGAGTTGACTGACCGCAACAACACCGCCCTGATCCAGATGAACGGCGTGCGAGATCGCTTGCGCGTGCTGCTTGTGTCTGGCGAACCACATTCAGGCGGACGCACATGGCGCAACTTGCTCAAGTCCGACAGCTCTGTTGATCTGGTCCACTTTACCATCCTGCGCCCCCCAGAAAAACAAGACGGCGTGCCTGTCAGCGAGTTGTCCCTGATCGCCTTTCCGACGCGCGAACTGTTTTTGGAAAAGATCGACGATTTCGACCTGATCATTTTTGATCGCTATAAGCGGCGCGGGATCTTGCCTGCTCTCTACCTTGATAACGTAGCACGTTATATCCGCGAAGGCGGTGCGGTTCTGGTTGCCGCCGGGCCGGACTTTGCCGGAGCCGACAGTATCTTTCGCTCACCCCTTGGTGACGTGATGCCCGGCGAACCTTCGGCACGTGTGCTGGAACAACCCTATCGCCCCACCGTGTCCGATATCGGCAAACGCCACCCCGTCACCACCGCCCTTCCCGGTGCAGGTGACTGGGGCCGTTGGCTACGCCAGATCGAAGTCGACGCGCGCGACAACAGCGTTGTGGTGATGGAAGGGATCGACGAACGCCCCCTTTTGGTCCTCGAACGGGTCGAAGAAGGACGCGTGGCTTTGCTGGCATCCGATCATGCCTGGCTGTGGAACCGGGGCTATGAAGGTGGCGGGCCGCAGTTGGAATTGCTGCGCCGTTTGGCCCATTGGATGATGAAAGAGCCTGAGCTTGAGGAAGAAACCTTAACCGCTACCGCCACCGGCCAATCCATGCGCATCCAGCGTCGTACGCTGTCGGATTCCGTGCCACCTGTGACCATTACGGGCCCCGACGGCACTGTCACTGAACTTGATCTGACCGAAGCCGCGCCGGGCCAATTCGAAACCCTATTTGAAGGACCGGACATCGGCCTATACCGCCTTGAAAATGGTGACGAGACAACGGTTATCGGCCTTGGCCCAGCCGCGCCCAAGGAATTCGAAGCAACCATCGCAATCGCAGACATCTTGGGCGAACGTGTCGCCAGCACACGCGGCGGCGTTTTGCGTATCGAATCCGGAACGCCCCGTATCCGCACTGTGCGCGAAGGCCGCCCCGCCGCAGGGCGCGGTTGGATCGGCATCACCCCACGCCAAGCATACGAAACCCAAGATGTGCGCCAGATGGCATTGCTGCCGCCGTGGCTTGTGTTGTTGTTGGCAGCAGGTCTGATCACTGGCGCTTGGTTGCGTGAAGGGCGGCGTTAAGGCCTAAGTTCAACCGTGATGCGTGTCGAACGACCTGCCGCGTCGATCACTGCGATATCTGAAAACCCGGCGCCCAGAGAACCGACTTCGATGTGACGTGTGTGCAGCCCAGAGGCCAAGGGCGCTCCGTTCAAAAGCACCGTGAGGGGCAGCACGCCGCCTTCGACTTTGATCACTGTTTCAGCCTGCGCCAAAACAGCGCCATCAGGCGGAAAGGCCAGTACTGGGTTCGCATGTGTGGGTCGCGCCAGACCAAAGCGCCGCAAAGGGGCAGGCAAATCGGCCGTCGTTGAAATAAGCGTATCCGGAGGGGGCGCAGGTGCGGCCGCAAACGACGGCTTCAACCGTCCAAAGGCCTCAAATAACAAAGGCGCGGCGTGATCGGCCCCGAACGCGCCCGGCACCGGCGTTCCATCCGGTCGCCCGATCCAAACCCCAATCACGTGCTGCCCGTCATAGCCAAAAGCCCATGCGTCACGGTGCCCATAAGACGTGCCCGTCTTGTAAGCGAGCCCCCCCGGCGCCCCTGCAGGTGGTGCAATGCCGCGCAAAATGTCCCCGACCTGCCAAGCCGCACGCGGCGCCATCACGCGATACCCGGGCCGTCCGTCACCTCGTTGATCCGACACTGAAACCTCGACACCCAATTGCGCAAGGCCAGCGTACATTCGCGCGATGTCTTCAAGGCTTAGCCCCACACCACCCAAAGCTACCGCCAAACCCGCCTGCCCCCCCGGCAAGATCGGTTCGGCCCCAAAGGCGCGCATTGCGGCCATTAAACGATCCGGCCCCAGCGCTTCGGTTAAGGCGACGGGGGGAATGTTAAGCGACAACGACAGCGCATCCCGCGCGGTCACATCGCCACGAAACTGGCCATCGAAATTTTGCGGCGCGTAACGCCCAAACCGTGTGGGGCGATCGGCGAACACAGTTTCGGGGTGAGCAAGTCCACGATCAAAAGCCAACCCATAGATAAGTGGTTTCAACGTCGATCCCGGCGAGCGTTTGGCGCGCGTCATATCGACAAATCCAAGCGCACCATTCGCGTCCGAGTAATAAGGCGCACCAACGCGGGCAAGCACGTCGCCGTTTGTGTGATCCAACGCGATCAACGCCACGCTTACCCCTGCTCTTTGTCCAGCAGCGTGGGCCCGAACCAGGGTTTCCATCTTTTGTTGCAGAGCAACCGAAAGGGTGGTCGGAAACCGGCGTGCATGAGGGTTCGCCCCGCGAAGTGCGTCGGCAAGATGAGGCGCAAGGCGTGGCAAATGGCGCATTCTTCGTGGAACATCTGCCCGCGAAGTCGCAGCGCCGACACGTGCCAAGACCCGATCGCGTGCGTCCAAGGCTGCATCTGGAAAACGGTCAGAGCGCCGCGCTTCGGGTGCTTGCGGCAAGGCAACCAACAAGGCCGCTTCGGACGGCGACAGGCGCATCGGTTCTTTTCCAAACCAGACCAATGACCCGCTGCGCACCCCTTCGATCCGGCCACCATAGGGAGCGTGTTGCAAGTAAAGATGCAGGATTTCATCCTTACTCAATGACCGTTCAAGCGCCCAAGCCAGCCGCATTTGCCGCCATTTACCATGTATGGACCCGGTACCAGAATTTTCGAGCAAACGTGCCACTTGCATCGTCAGAGTCGACCCGCCTGACACCACCTTGCCAGATGTCGCGGCCTGACCGAAGGCACGTACCATCGCGCGCGCATCCACACCGTTGTGGTGATAAAACCGTTTGTCCTCGTAGGCGATCAGCATGTCGGTGAGTGTCGGATCAACAGACCCCGGAAGCACCGCCAATCGTACCCGCCCGTCCTCGATATCAAAGGCACGCATCAGCACGCCATCACGGTCACGCATTTCGACCGATGTCTCGGCCAAGGTAAGGGGCAGAACCGTCCGGGCCACCCATGCGTCCCATCCATCGCGCGTTGCAGCGATCGCCAACAGACAGATCGTCAGTGCAATGAAAGGACGGTGGCTAGGCATCACTCGGTCACCACCGTGCGTCCCGTTTCGGTTACCGCACGGTATTCGGCGCGGTACATGTCTTCGACCAAGGCAGCCGGGTGATGGAATTCACCGGGACTGACGGCGCGCGCGATATATGCCAGCTCGAACGCTTTTTCCCCGCGATGATCTACGGCCGCCAGAAAGCGGTCACTGCGAAATTCAGCGTGTTCGGTGGCGGCGGGGTTTAGCCACTCCAACCCGCGTACATCGCCTGCACGCAGTAAGTTGGGATTGTCGATCTCGATCCCTGCGGGCAACGGATCGTCGATCATCAACCGCCCGCCGGCGTCTTCGAATGGAACCACACGCAAGACGATGACACGGCGTTCTCCCACACGCCAAGGGCCATCCACAACGGCGCCATCCAAATCATAGGACGCGCGTGAAATACTGTAGCCGTAACCGCCTGCTTCGGGTGCGACCACGGGCACGCCGTAAGTGGTTAACGTCACGTCCTGCGCAGTGTCAGACAGGTTACGGATGGCCGATGCCGCCTGCCCTGCCAATCGCGTTTGGACCAATGGGCCGGACACGGGCGTACCATCCACGCTTAACACCGCGGCACCTGCATCACTGCGCAAAGCCTGAGCCGCCATCAAAACCTGCGCCGCCTCTTGTGTTGAATAGCGCCCCGATTGCCCCACAATCCCTGCCGCCAATGCCGTGCGATCAACTGCTTGGCTGCCTGCTTCTGCCGCCAAATGCAGTAGGCCGGCGACATCTCGCAAAGGTGTTCCATAATCGTCGCGCCATCCAGATTGCGCGCCCGGTTGTCCAAACGCCAACTCCTGCGCCAAGGCAAACATCTGGTCAGCGCGGGTTTGTTCGCCGTAATTCGCCAATGCTGCGCCAAGTTGGGCGCGGGCCAAAGGTGTCGCAAATGCCTTGGCCTTGGTGTCGGCGTAATATCGCAGATCCCCAATTGAGGCGGCTCCGTTTCGGGCCAGAACCATAAGGGCATAAGCGATATCTTCGCCGCCTTTGTCGAAGTCGGGCGCGTAATTGATGCGATTGCGTAGATTATCGAGGGCTGTGCGCACCGGCCCCGCCGGCACGTCATAGCCGAGCATCTGCGCCCGTGTCAGGAAGTCGGTGACGTAAGCATCCAACCAAAAGTCCCCGGATTGCGCGCTCCAAAGTCCAAAGCTGCCGTTGCCCGTCTGTCGCGTCAGCACTTGATCAACAGCCGCATCGATCCGCGATGCAATCCCGTCGATACCGGCTGAGTTTGCCATTTGCGGCGCATAAAGCAGTGGCAGTGCCGCCGAGGTCACCTGTTCAGTACAGCCATAGGGATAACGATCAAGCTGTCTGAGCAACCCCGGCATATCAAAACGCGCCAACGGTCCGGCGGCAAGCGTTGCACTGGCCGTGTCAGGATGCAGGTTGGCGAAGACATTGTCGTCAAAGGTCAGCACCTCGCCCGCGCCCAGCGTGAAGCGCCGCGTTGTGGCAGTGACCGGATCATTGGCGCGCACGCCAAGTGTCAGGGTTTTGCGCAGCACGGTGCCGTCAGGGGTGGTCAAGGCCACTTCGATCAGATGGTCGCCTGTCGCATCGGCGTCAATTGGCAGGTGAACACGAACCGTTCCACCCTTGGCGACATCAACCTGTGTCGGGGCGGTCCCAAGGTCCAGACCTGTAGCGCGCACGCTCAACGGCATCGCACCAGCTGCACCACTTGCGTGGACAAATTCCAACATCATCCGGCTGGCATCCCCCGGTGCCAGAAAACGCGGCAAGGTAGCTGAAATCACCACGGGATCGCGCGCCAGCATATCTTGCGAGGCTTGCCCGATACCTGTGTCGGACCACGCGACCGCCATTAGTCGTATGGATCCATTGAAATTCGGGCGCGGTATGGTGATCGTCGCTGTCCCATCTGCGCCAACGGCGACAGGCCCAGAAAACGTAGCCATCACTGCTTCGGTCGGAGGCGGGCCTGCGCGTTCGATCCCCCGCGTGGCATCGCCACCGGACCGGACCGTGCCCATTGCCCCATTGCTTGCATCAATCAACCGCCCGTACATGTCGCGCAATTCAACCCCAAGACGGCGCTGTCCAAAGTAGTGTCCCTGCGGATCAGGCGCAGCAAAGCGCGTAAGGTTCAGGATACCCACATCAACTGCGGCAAGCGTGACGAAACCCTGTGCATCCCCAAGGCCATCGACCCCCACTGTGACATCGGTGCTGCCCGCTTGCCCATCCACGGCGTCAGGCGCATCGATGGAAACCCGCAACGCCTTTTTGCCGGGATCAACGCTGGCATGGGCAAGCCCCAAGGCACGCGTTGGGCCGACCCCTTCGCCACCACTGCGCAGCACTGACGCCGTAACGTAAGCCCCAGTGCCCCACGCCGCGTTCACCGCAAGCGGCACTATGGTTTCCCCGGCGCTGACGGACACCGTTTGGCGCGCAATCACATCGCTTGAAAGGATCGACACCAGTGCGACGCCATCAAAAGGCGCAACCAGCCGCAATTGCGCGGTATCGCCTATGCTGTAACTTTTGGCATCCAGCGACAAAGCCAGCCGATCCGGCGTGGCGCTGCTGTCTGCGCCGCCATACCAGCCCGACGCAAAACCGACAGACGTGGCCGTATAAGTCCCAGCCTGCGTTTCCACCACCAGTTCATAATCGCCCCATTCCGTTGCGACTTCTAACGGGACAGGCGTTGCGCTTAAACTTGTCTTGCCCTGTGCCACACGAATCCGCCGCGTCACTGGTTCCCAATTCCAGTTGCCAAAAAGCTGATACCATTGATAGCGGGTCTCGACCTTGTTCACGGTCCATTGCACGGGCACTGCTTCGGCCCCGAGTGCAACCAATTCAAAACGCGCGGTGCCCCCTTCGGGCAGCACGTCATCAAAGCCAGGTTTGATGCCGATCACAGCCCCCTCTGGCGCGATGGCGCGGGTTAGGGTCTGTTCCACAGGCCGCCCACCGCTGTCCGAGACGCGCACATTTACCACGGCCTCAAGCAACACGCCTTCGGCGTCGACCTCGGGCCATGTCGGCGCGACCTGCGCGCGACCGTCCGCATCGGTGCGCCCCCCGTCAAAGTAACGGTTTTGGGCAGAAAAATGGGTATCGTGTCGTCCAAAAAGATACCCGTGCCAACCGTCGATCGAGGTACGGCGCTGCACGCGCAAATCGCCCTCGATCACGAGATCCGATCCCGGCGCGCCAAACAGGTATTGCGCATCGACCTGCACAGAGGCGGGCGCGTTCAAGCGCAGATCATCGTTGGGCATGTCCAAGGTGACAGCGATGCGATCCGGGATGAAATCTTCGACCAGCACGGTGGTGGTGGCCAGCGGTGGGGCCTCAAGATCACCCATCACCGCAATCCGCCAAGTGCCGCGTGGCGCGCCGTTCGCCAGTGGCATCGTCAACACGTGCCCGCCGGCACTGTCGGCAGTGCTAACTGTGCGGCTGTACTCCACCCCATCCGGGCGCGACAGGATCGCAGTAAGAGGAAGGCCCGAAATCGACGCTGCCTGCGCATCGCGCGCCAATGCCGTGGCAAAGATCGTCGAACCGGGGCGATAAGCACCGCGATCCGTGATTAGAAACACGTCGATTGGCGGTGCGGGCGGACGTCCCTCGACGCCGCGATCCGACAGATCAAACGCGGAATCCGTTAGCGGCAGAAATACAAAGTCATCGCCTGTCTCAACCTGCACAAGTGCCGGCGCAGCACTACCACGCCCACGGGTCAAACCTGCCTCGAAATGCACGAAACCTTCGGCATCCGTTACGGCAGTGCCCAACACGGCATTCGCGCGCGAGACAAGGCGCACTTCGGCCCCTGTAACCGCCTCTGCGTCGCCTAAACCACGCACCGCTGCGGTAAGCCCGTCGTTGCCTTGCCACGTGGACACACCCAGATCGGACAGCACAAACCACTGCGCCGCCGATAACACACCAGAATCGTCATTTCCCGGTTCACGCGCGCTTAGCACGTAAATGCCCGGTGGCTGGTTCGACAGCACATCTCCCAATGGTAACCGTGTCAGCACCTCTGCGTTCAGCGTTGATTGAACTTCGCCTGTGCCGCGCCAAATTTCCTGCGCGATCTCGGTATTGAACTGTTCGGCCTGCCATCTAGACATGGGACGACCAAAGAAACCTCCGCGTAGCGACTGTACCAGATTGCGATCACTCACGCGGCTTAGAACCAGATCAATGGCGCTGAGGTTCACGGTTTCTACCGGAATGTTCGCACCGGCTGTGCGGGGCAGTACATAGGCGCGGCCGGGGAAGCGCACCGCAGGTGAACGGTCGCGCACATAAAGGGTTAGGGTGACGTCCTTATGCAGAACTTCGCCACTTGCCGCCGGCAGGCCTGATCGTAGCGTCACACGATATCGTTCGCCATGCCGCACCCCGTCCAGACACAAATCTTGCCCATTGATACCTGCGATCAACTCATCAACTTCGCTACGCACAAAGGGGTCATAGTCAACGCCCCCCTGCACCAAAGGTTCTGAGAACGTGGCACAGATGCGAGGTTGGGCCGCATCACTGTCCACACGGGTGTCCGTGACACGAAAGCCATATTTGCCAATCGCGTTGTCCAAAGCGGTGGCGACGTCATCACGTGGCTGCAAGGTTTGCGCCAACCGCAAGGCTGGGATCATATCGCGCCCTCGTCGATTGGCCTCATATGCCTCGGCCAAGCTTTGCAAGGCGCTTACTTGGCCCCCCGGAGCTGCGGCACGCAAGTAGGCATTTAAGGCTGCAGGCACTGCATCGCGCCGCGCCGCATTGCGTAGGCTGGTTGGCGTGCCATCCCCCAAACGCAGTGCGATAAATGCATAACGCGCCCACATATCTGCCGCATCATCGACCGCAACAGCCGCGCCGGTCCAGCGCAACGCCGCGGCCCGATCGCCCCGGGCCCAAGCGTCAACAGAAGCATTCAACAGTTGACCCTGTGTTTGGCCATTGGCGGGATAACGCGCGCCCATGGTCAGCGCCAGATTGCGCGCCGCATTCAAGTCTTGATCACTGGCGCCCAATGCCGCTGCACGATCCAAAGCCGCCTGTTGTACGGCAACGTCGCCTCGCACCCGCTGGGCAGAAATTGCACCCGCATAAGGCTGGCGTTCGGTGATTTTTGATTTCGGGAAACACGCATTCGAACGGCTGTTGAAGGTAAAGGCAACGCATTGATCATCAGCGCTGCACGCGCGTTGGCAAGCTTCAAACGTTGTGTCGAACAAAGCCGTGCGATCTGCTCCGAAAAAATCCATATCTTCGGTCAAAACGTACCGTTGATCCGGCACAATTTGCTGACCGATTGCTGCGCTGGCCCAGATCAACGCAAAGCAGGACAGGATAAAACGGTGCATAAAAATCTCCGGATCAAAATGGGGCAGGCTATCGTTGTAACCTGCCATGACCGACCCTTCGCATGCAAATATTTCAAGCCGTACGGGTTAAGGTAATGTTCACCACACCCATGACATATCGGTGCCAGACATTTCGGCGGAGCACATGAATGACCCTTGCAAACAAGCTAGCTGTAGAACGGCGGGGTCGCCTTGCCGCCGAGCGATTGCTTGAGCTTAAGCAGGCGGAACTTTCTGCCGCGAACCGGAAGCTGGGGCGGCATGCTGCGGCTTTGCAAGGCGAGATCACGGAAACACGGGCGCAAGTCGCAACCGTAAAAACTGAAAACGAACGGGTCAAAACCGAGCTTGGGCAGGCCAATCAGAAAGTCGAAATTGCTGAACGACGTTTGTGGCATTCGGTTCAAACCATCACGGACGGCTTTGCATTTTTCAACTCCGACAATCAGATGATCGCCGCCAATGCCAGTTATCTGGCGCCGTTTAACGGGCTGGAAGTCATCCGCCCCGGTGTGCATTATGTCACGATCCTACAGGCGATGACGGATGAGGGGATTATCAACACGGGCAATCTGGCAGCAGATGACTGGCGGCAGTTGATGACCGAACGCTGGATGCAACCACAACCCGAACCCATTACAGTTCGAATGTGGAACAATCAGTACATCAAACTGGTCGACCGTCGGGGGCAGGGCGGGGACATCGTTTCGCTTGGGCTGAACATCACCGAATCTGTGCGTTATGAAAAACAACTGAAAACGGCCCGCGCCGAAGCAGAAGCCGCAAGCCGCGCCAAATCCGCATTCCTTGCCAACATGAGCCACGAAATCAGGACGCCCATGAACGGCGTCGTCGGCATGTCTGAATTGCTCGGCGATACAGGATTAAGCGAAGAACAACAGCTATACGTCGATACGATCAAAAACTCAGGCGAAGCCCTTTTGGTCATCATCAATGACGTGCTTGATTACTCCAAAATCGAAGCAGAAAAACTGCAACTGCATCCTGAACCTTTCGATCTTGAGCGCTGCATTCATGAAGTGATCATGCTGCTGCAATCCTCTGCACGCGACAAGAATCTGACGTTGCTTGTGGATTTTGACCTGTTCTTGCCAACGACATACGTCGGCGACCCCGGCCGCATGAGGCAGGTTCTGACCAACCTGATGGGCAACGCCGTCAAGTTCACCAACGAGGGGCACGTGCTGGTGCGCGTAACCGGCGTACCCGACATTGAAAGCGGCTGCGCAAACGTGAACATCACGATAGAGGATACCGGCATCGGTATTCCCAGCGACAAAATCAAACACATCTTTGGTGAATTCAATCAGGTCGAAAACGAACGGAACCGACAGTTCGACGGCACGGGTCTTGGGCTTGCGATTTCGCAGCGTCTTGTTGGTTTGATGGGGGGTGAAGTCTGGGTGACCAGTGAAGACGGCATTGGATCATGCTTTGGGTTTAGCATTCCACTTAGTCTCAGCACTGCCATTCTACCCGAACATCCCCCTGTCCCCGAAGGGCTGCGCCGGGTGCTTGTTGTCGATGATATCGAGGCAAATCGCACGATACTATGTCGTCAGTTGGAACAAATTGGGCTTGGCGTCGTGACCTGTGCCAATGGGGCGGAAGCTTTGCAGCACCTTGCAGACATCGACCTTGTGTTGACCGATCATAACATGCCTGAAATGGATGGGTTAGAATTGGCCGAAACGATGCGGGCACAAGGCGTGGAAACTCCGATCTTGTTACTTAGTTCCAATCCTAGCTTTGCCGCCAGTGATCCGGGCGCTGCTCATTTGCACGCCATTTTGCAAAAACCCGTGCCGCGCGCCGAATTGTTTGATCGTTTGCAATCCGTCGGGCCACTTGTGACGCGGACAACGCAAGGTGACGCACCGCAAATTGTTAAAGGTCCGCGTAAAATGCGTGTCCTTGCTGCCGAGGACAACAAAACCAACCGACTTGTTTTTTCCAAAATGGTCAAAGATGCCGACATTGATTTAGAATTCGCCGTTGACGGGATCGAGGCTGTGGAAAAGTTTCAGCAGTTTGACCCGGACATGATATTTATGGACATTTCGATGCCGAAAATGGACGGTAAAGCGGCGGCCGTCGAAATTCGCAAGATCGAGACCGACACCGGCGGACATGTCCCGATCGTCGCGTTAACTGCGCACGCGATGGATGGCGACGATGCGGGTATTCTGGCCAGCGGCATCGACTATTACCTGACCAAACCGCTGCGCAAACCCGAGATACACGGTAAATTGCGCGACCTTTGTCCAGCCGAGGCGTCGCCACCTTTACCGAATGAAGATCTTCAAGCCGGATAAGGGCGCACAAATACCAACCGAGTCTCGTCCGACGCTTCGGGTTGGAATTGATAACCATCCACCTCAAATGCCCGAATGCCATCCAAATTCTGTACTTGGTTTTGCACGATATGGCGCGCCATGGCACCGCGTGCGCGTTTCGCGAAAAAGCTAACGATCTTGGGCCCAGCGCCTTTGTCTTCCATAAAGACGGGGGTGATCACTTGCGGTTTCAACGCCTTCAACGGCACAGCACCAAAATACTCTTGGCTAGCGCAGTTGACCAACATATTGGTCCCAGTTGTTTCGGCCTGCGCGTTCAAAGCTTTGGCGATGTCATCACGCCAATATTCATACAACGACGCACCACGGCGCGTTTTTAAACGGCTGCCCATTTCCAGTCGGTAAGGTTGGATCGCATCCAACGGGCGCAACACACCATAAAGCCCTGATAAAATTCGCAAGTGATCCTGCGCATAGGCCGTGTCATCCGCCGACAGGCTTTCTGCGTGCAAGCCCTGATAGGTATCCCCCGCAAAGGCCAGCATCGCTGGGCGGGTCAGTCCTGCGTCGGGCGCGTCCTCGAAAGCAGCAAAACGGTCGCGGTTCAACCGGGCCAAATCGTCGCTTAGGCTCATCAACGTTTTTAGGTTATCCAGCGTGAGGTTGCGCGCCGTACGCACCAATCGCACAGCGTCATCCTGCATCATGGGTTCCGTTGTCGCCACATCTCGTTCTGCCCAATCCAACCGTTTGGCCGGAGAAATCACCACCAACATCGCATCACCTCGTTTGTTTCAACTGATTTAGCCCGCGTCCCGCAGCACGTCCAGAAAAGCCGGACCGAATCTTTCCGCTTTGCGATCCCCCAGCAGTTGTTCAAGCGCCGCATCATCCCCGTTGCGCAGTTGCGCCACCTTCGCCAGTTGCGAGGCAGAACAGCTAAGCGGCTTGTCTGTCCCGTCTTGCCCTCGCGACAGTTCCGCCTGAACCGCCAGTAATTGATCATAGATCGCACCAGCACCCTGCCCTGCCAACTTGCGTCGCGTTGGGTGCAAGGCCGCGGCTTCTCCGTTGATGACCTCAAGAAACGCGTCGCCGAATTTCTCAAGTTTCTTGGCGCCCACGCCGCTGATTTGCGTCATTTGATCCAGATCGTTGGGGCGCTTCTCAGCCATCTCGATCAACGTTTTATCAGGGAAGATCACATAGGCTGGAACCCGGGCCGCCTCTGCCAGGCCGCGCCGTTTCGCTTTGAGTGCACTTAGCAATGGCGCGTTTTCCTCGCTCACCATTTCCTTGACCGCCGGTCGCCGTTCAGATGCGGCGGCAATTGTGTCGCTTCGCAGGGTGATCTTGGCCTCGTCCCGCAAGATCGGCAGTGCCGCATCCGTCATACGCAGCGCGCCAAAACGATCCGGGTCGGGCCGTATCAGATCATGCCCCATCATCTGGCGAAACACGGCTTGCCATTGCCCTTTGGAATACTCTTTGCCGACCCCATAGGTGGGCAAGCTGTCATGGCCACGCTGTTTGATCTTGTCCGTCTGCGCGCCCAGCAAAATATCAATAAGGTGGCCTGCACCAAACCATTCATCCGTACGCAACATGGCGGACAGCGCTTTGCGCACTGCCGTCGTGCCGTCAAAAACCTGCGCCGGTGCGTCACACAAATCGCAAGTCCCGCAGGTAATTTCTGTTTCGCCGAAATAGCCCAGCAGTGTTTTGCGCCGACATTCCAACGCCTCGGCCAGACCCAGCAACGCATTCAGCCGCGCATGATCAGCCATACGCCGTTCGGGCGGAGCCAACCCTTCGTCAATCTGAGATCGCCTTAGTTTGATGTCCTCCGGTCCAAACAATGTCAGCGTTTCAGCAGGTGCACCGTCTCGCCCAGCGCGCCCAATTTCCTGATAATACGCTTCGATCGATTTCGGCAGATCGGCATGCGCCACCCAGCGGATGTCGGGTTTGTCCACGCCCATGCCAAATGCAACAGTGGCGGCGACGATTAGACCATCTTCCTGCTGAAATCGGCGTTCGGCGATGCGGCGATCTTCGGCCTCCATCCCGCCGTGATAATGGATGGCGCTGTGCCCAGCTTCGCGCAACGCGCGCGCCAACGCTTCTGTTTTGGCACGCGTGCCGCAATAGACGATGCCGGATTGCCCTTTGCGCACTTTGGCGAAATTCAGGATCTGTGTGCGCGGTCCATTTTTGGCGGCAAAAGCCAGATGAATGTTTGGGCGGTCAAAGCCCCGCAAGAAGGCACGCGGAGGTGTGCCGTCAAATAGCTTTTCGACAATCTCGACTTGAGTTTCTGCATCTGCCGTCGCGGTGAAAGCGGCCAAAGGCACATCCAGTGCCTGTCGCAACGCCCCAATACGCAGATAATCAGGGCGGAAGTCATGGCCCCACTGGCTGACGCAATGCGCCTCGTCCACTGCAATCAGGCTGACGCCAATGCGGCGCAACATGCCGATGGCCGAACCCCCGGCCAACCGCTCTGGTGCCATGTACAGCAGCTTTAATTCACCGCGTTCCAGCGCTGTCCAAACTGCGTCAGTTTCTTCGGGTGTGTTGCCAGACGTCAACGCGCCAGCGGTCACGCCCGCTTCTTGTAGAGCCCGCACTTGATCTCGCATTAAGGCGATCAAGGGGGAAATCACCACAGTCACCCCGTCACGCAACAGGGCAGGCAATTGAAAACACAGGGATTTACCACCGCCCGTCGGCATAATGGCAAGCGTGTTTTCCCCCGACGTTACGGCGTTTACGATCTCTTCCTGACCTGGGCGGAAGTCGTCAAACCCGAATACGTCTTGCAACAGCGTGGCAGCGCTGACCATGTCTCAAAACCCTGTCAAATTTTATGTAGTCTGCTCGTTTGATACAGACTCACATTTTAACAGGCGGTGAACAAGTCCTTAGGCTTAGGCCAGCCCGAAGACGGCCGGCAGAATAAACGCCCGCAAAGCGATCACCGCGATGAAGGCGACAAGCGGGGCAAGGTCCAACGGACGCGTGTCGGGCATAAAGCGGCGGATCGGAGTATAGATCGGCTCGAGCAGCTTGTTCAGCCCAGTCCAAATTTGCGCCACGATTGGTTGGTGCAGGTTCAGCACTTGAAAGCTGATCAACCAGCTCATGATGATGTGTACAATCATGACAGTATAGACGACGCTTAGGATCAATTGCAGCGTTTGGTAGATGGCTATCATAGGGGTTCGTCCTTTTCTTTGTCCAAGAGTTAGGATGCGTAGCCAATTGGCGCAAGGTCACTTTGACCACATGGTTGACGTTCCGCCGCAGTGCCGCAATTTGGAACCACAGGAGTATTGCCCTATGTTTCCTTTTGTTCGCCTTGCCAAGGATATGCTTTTAGCGGCCCGCCAACCTGCCCTTGCCCTGACGGATACGCATGTGTCGCAGCATCGCGTGTGGCCTTGGGATCTGGACGGGTTTCTTGAATTGAACAATGGGCGGACGCTGACGCTTTATGACCTGGGGCGTATGAGCGTAGGGCTGCGGACAGGTTTGACGTCGGTGCTTCGGTCCGAAAAGTGGGGGATGACAATCGCAGGATCATCCGCGCGCTACCGCCAACGCTTGCGCGCGTTTGAGCGGTTCGAAATGCGAAGCCGTTGCGTGTGCTGGGATGAAAAGTTCATCTATCTTGAACAATCGATGTGGAACACGGACGGGGTATGCGCCAGTCATGTACTGTATCGTTCAGCCGTTACCGATCGCGACGGCATTGTGTCACCGGACCGCGTTTTGACCGCAATGGGGCAGACGTCAAAGGCCCCCAAAACACCCGCATGGATCGCCGGTTGGATCAAGGCCGAAGCCATGCGGCCCTGGCCGCCAATGAACCATCCGACATGACGCGAACAGACACGAACACGGTCTTCGGCTATTTCCCGAAACGGAAAAAGCACGCGCCGACAGGAAATCATTTCGATTTCCGACCGATCTTTGTAACAAAGATCGCATCCTTTCCTTGCCACTCTGCCTTTCGCCTGCTTTTGTCTTAAAAACAAAAGAGCAGGGATAAAAATGTCAGAGATCAGTCTCAAAAAACGCATCTGGGGATGGTTCTTTTTTGATTGGGCCAGCCAGCCTTATCACACTGTTCTTCTAACTTTTATCTTCGGCCCATTCTTTGTCTCGCTCGCAAGCGAGAACTTCATGTCTCAAGGGATTGAAACCGAACTTGCCAAAGCCAACGCGCAGGCAATGTGGTCTTTCACTCTTACGATTACGGGTCTCATCATCGGCTTTGGTGCGCCTTTACTTGGGGCCATGGCCGATACCGGTGGTCGGAAAATTCCATGGGTGATCGGCTTTTCACTGATGCTTGTCGCGGGTGCCAGCGGGCTTTGGTTCACAGCCCCTGATGGCAGCAACATCATGTGGATGTTATGCGCTTTTGCCTTTGGCTTTATCGGTGCAGAATACGCGCTCATCTTCATCAACGCACAACTTCCCACCCTTGGGACAGAAGAAGAAATCGGAAAAATCTCGGGTTCTGCTTTTAGCTTTGGCTATGCAGGTGGCGTTCTATCCCTGTTTATCATCCTTTTGTTGTTTGCAGAGCAGGGCAATGGCAAAACGCTCATCGGACTCGACCCGGGTTTTGGTTTGCTCGATGCAGACACACGCGAAGGCACACGTTTTACTGGCCCCTTCGTCGCCCTTTGGTTCACCATCTTTATCATCCCCTATTTCATGTGGGTGCGCGAAGCCCGCCCGACAGGCAGTCGCACCTCTGCTGGGGCCGCATTGTCACGACTTTGGGGCACCATCCGTAACTTGCCTGCCAAGCGCAGTTTGATGACTTATCTCGGTTCATCCATGCTGTACCGAGACGCCCTAAACGGCCTTTACAGCTTTGGAGGGACCTTTGCCCTTTTGGTACTGGACTTCAGCGTCGTGCAGGTTGGTGTGTTCGGGATTATCGCAGCCATCGGGGCTTCGGTCTTTAGCTATCTTGGCGGGCATGCCGACACACGTTTTGGCCCCAAGCCTGTTGTGATCGTAACGATCCTTGTCTTGATGGGCGTCTGTTTCATGCTGGTGAACCTGTCACGCGACAGCATGTTTGGCATTCCGTTGGCCCAAGGCTCGGCCGCGCCTGACATCATCTTTTACATCTGCGGCGTACTGATTGGCGGCATGGGCGGCATCATGCAAGCGGCCAGCCGTACGCTGATGGTACGTCACTGCGACCCCGCCGCACCAACAGAGAGCTTTGGCCTTTACGGTCTGACAGGTCGCGCCACGGCATTCATCGCCCCATTCTTAATCGGGGTTGCCACTGCCGCCACTGGCAGCACACAATTGGGCGTTTCTCCGCTGCTTGGACTCTTCCTTTTGGGGCTGATCATGCTACGTTGGGTCAATCCTAAGGGCGAGAATTAACCATGACTTCGTTTAAACGTTCCCTTGCTTTGGTCACGTCTTTGCTGCTTTGCGCGTGCGCGGGCGGTGCGGGCACCGACATCGACGGAACGCCGACCGCTGACGTAGATCCGGCTACTTTGCAGCACATCGCCAAGGGTCAGTTTGGCAGCAAACGCCGCGCCTCGATCCAAGACCCTGCCCCGATCGGCAGCTATGCCAAAGGCTGCATGGCTGGTGCACAACAGCTGGCTGAAACCGGGCCCACATGGCAAGCGATGCGGCTGTCCCGCAACCGCAACTGGGGCCATCCGGAACTGGTCGACATGGTACAAAGCTTAAGCCGAAAGGCCGCCGCGCAACCCGGTTGGGCCGGCCTTTATGTCGGCGACATGAGCCAGCCGCGTGGTGGGCCAATGCTAACTGGACACCGCAGCCACCAAATCGGGCTAGATGCGGATATCTGGATGCTCCCGGCACGCAATCTGACCCTTAGTGCGTCAGAACGCGAAAATATCTCGTCCATTTCGACACGGCGCGCCGCCGGTGCGTTCACCAATTCCAACTGGACCCGCTCCCATCACGAAATCATCAAAGCCGCGGCCAGCGACAAACGCACTGCGCGCATCTTTGTTTTCCCCGGCGCCAAGGTACAGATGTGTAAAGATGAGAAAGGCGACCGGGCATGGCTGAACAAAGTGCGCCCATGGTACGGTCACCATTACCATTTCCATGTGCGACTGAAATGCCCACGCGGTGCGCGCGGTTGCGTAGATCAAGCCGCTCCGCCCGCAGGTGACGGCTGTGCAGATGCGCAGCAATGGGTGAACAACATCCTGAACCCGCCCCCACCACAGCCACGTGATCCAAACGCACCCGCCCCGAAACCACGCCGTGAACTGCGTGTCGGAGACCTGCCACAGCAATGCGCTGGCGTCTTAGCCTCGCGCTGATCCTTGCGCCTTGTCTGGCCCACGCTGACCCGCTGACGTTTCAGCGGGCCACGCCGTTGCGATCAGACTTGCTCGGCTTTGGTGGGTTATCGGCCATCGAAATGCAGGGACCAGACAACGCCATTGTGCTGTCGGATCGTGGGCAGGCGTTCACCCTGACTTTTGACCCGGACAAGCGCCAACCCAAAATTTCACCAACAGCCCAGCCCCGCCCGCATCGCGACAGCGAAGGACTTGCTTATGCCGGGGGTACTTTGTTTTTCAGCTATGAAGGCCCTGGCGAAATCGTGACGCGCTCCGGCACCACATTGCCCAACCACCCCGACTTTGTCGGATTTCATAACAACGGATCGCTTGAAGCTTTGGCAGGCGCGCCAGACGGTACACTTTACACCCTGCCAGAACGCAGTGGGAATCCAACACATCCCTTTCCGATCTATCGTTTTCGCAATGACGCATGGGACATCATCGGCCACTTGCCGCGCCAAGACGCGTTTCTGCCAGCAGGCGCAGACATCGGGCCTGATGGTATGCTTTACATCCTTGAACGCGCTTTCGGCCCATTGGGTTTCCGCAGCCGCATCGTGCGCCTTGATCTTAACACCGCGCCCCTTCGAGCAGAAACCTTGCTGACCACTCCGCCGGGTCGGCATGATAACCTTGAAGGGCTAACGATCTGGCAATCGCAAAGCGGTGCCACATGTTTGACAATGGTATCCGATGACAACTTTTTACCCGTGCAACGCAGCGAATTGGTGGAATACGCCCTGACAGAAACGCTTGCGCAGGATGCATCCTGTGACTAAGACGCCCGAGTTCAATACCGAACCAAGTCGCCGCAACCTTGCAAAAAACGGGCATATATTTATGACACGCGCACATCTTCCCGGCATCCTTGCCATGGCCGCCATCGTGGTGGCATCTAACATCCTTGTACAACATCTGTTCGGCAATTGGCTGACATGGGGGGCATTCACCTACCCGCTTGCCTTTCTGGTGACGGACGTGATGAACCGCGTCTATGGCGCGCAGGCCGCACGTAAAGTCGTGTTCGCGGGGTTTCTGGTCGGGGTGGTTTGTTCACTGATCGGCACTCAAGTCATGCTTCAAGGCGACGGCTTCACCTTTCCTGCCGTGACCTTGCGCATTGCCATTGGTTCGGGCCTTGCTTTCCTGACGGCGCAATTGCTTGACGTCGGGATCTTTGCCGCACTGCGCACAGGGGTGTGGTGGAAAGCGCCTTTGGTGTCGACCCTAGTGGGCAGTACCGTTGATACCGCTCTGTTTTTCACGATCGCTTTTTCAGCTGGCTTGACCTTTATCGAACCCGGGAATGACGTATCTTGGGCGGGCGAAGTGCTGCCGATCCTTGGCTTTGGCCCTGCCGCGCCGCTTTGGGTTTCGCTGGCAATCGCGGACTGGGCGGTCAAGCTGACCCTCGCGCTTATTGCTTTGGCACCTTTCCGTTGGATCACGGCTCGCGTGGCACACACCGCATAAAAACGTTGACTTATCCCTCAGCTGTGCAAAGCTGAGGGTGAGTTCAACAAATGAAAAGGAGGTGATCCAGTGTCAAGAAAGGTATTGGAGCGACGTGTCGGAACAACTTGGGAGGTCGCCAGCTAGGGCAACCCCTTGCGGTGCAGATCGCCAAGTTGGTCGGTTGACCTAACCGACACAACCTCCGAAACATTTCGAGAAGGGCCGCCCTAAAAAGGGTGGCCCTTTTTCGCATGCCTCAGACAGGGTAAGACAAACACATGCTGCGGATCAACGACACCATCACAATCGAAGACTGGGAACTGAGCGAGCAATTTGTGCGCGCATCAGGGCCGGGTGGGCAGAATGTGAACAAGGTTGCAACGGCCGTGGAACTTAGGTTTGAGGCCGAGCGTTCGCCTGCCCTGACGGGGCCGATCAAAACGCGTTTAAAACGCTTGGCGGGCCGACGATGGACCCTTGAGGGCGCGTTGATCATCCAATGTGATGAAACACGCAGTCAGGCCCGTAACCGTGACATCGCGCGACAACGGCTTATCGAGTTGATTCAAAAAGCACTTGTGGCGCCCAAACGCCGCATTGCCACACGACCCACATTGGGGTCGAAAAAACGTCGGCTCAAAGCCAAAAAAGTAAGGGGCGACGTCAAGGCCATGCGTGGACGCGTCGACCCCACTGATTAACTCAAAGACAACAAGTCGATCGAGGACCGCGTCGACGTCGCGCCACCAAGATCAGCGCCAAAATCGCTAAAATTCAGGGGCACGGTCTGCGTGCGCGTGACACTTTGCGCCTGATCTCCGCAAGCCGAAACGACTGTTGCTGCGGTAAGGGTTGCGACCAAGAAAATACGTTTCACTTTACTATCCAATACATCTGATTTGCTTTGTATTGATCTCAATATGACTACGAAATGTGGCAGCCGTGGGGCATCTGTTCGACTTTTCACGACAGTTTGCGTGTTCTTCCACGGATTGATGCCGTAAATGCATTAGCAGCTGCGTTCTTTCTGCTAAAGCTAGCGCAGCGACCAACTCATTTTGCGAAAGAGGCCCCTTGTGCGCCCAATAGACCGGACAGGCTTTGCCATTTGTCTTAGCTTAGTGGCGCTTGTTTTGTTCGATTCAATGGGACTGGTGATCAAACACTTGTCTTCAGCCTATTCGGCGGCGGAACTGTCGGCATGGCGCAATCTGTTTGGCATTTTCCCTGCCATTGTTGCGCTGTTCCTGTCTCGGCAATGGCATCGCGCTGGGCGGCGCTGGCGCATCCGACAATGGAAATTAGCGCTTGGGCGTGGTGCGGTAGTTACGGTTGCACAGCTCTTTTTCTATCTATCCCTGGGTCTGATGGAATTCGCGACGGCATCGACGATCACCTATGCCAATGCATTGTTCATGACGGCCCTCGCCGTTCCGCTGCTTGGGGAACAAGTTGGGTGGGTGCGTTGGTCTGCGGTTCTGATCGGGTTTGTCGGGGTCATTCTGGTCATGCAACCGGGGTCGGACACCTTCACGCCCGTGGCGTTGCTGCCGTTGGCGGCCGCCGCATTTTATGCGTTTGTCGGCGTCAGTGCCCGGATGATGGATGACGATGTGCCCAGCGCATTGGTCAACCTTTATGCGTCATGCGCATCACTGGTTGGGGCATCGCTTGTCGCGCTTTCGTTTGGCGGATTTACCCCAATCCAAAGCAGCACTGATATGGCTTGGCTCATTTCGATGGGCGGGTTCGGCGGCACTGCCGTTCTGTTTCTTGTCATCAGCTACCGCATGACCGAACAAAGCAACCTAGCGCCTTTTAGCTATTTCGGCATCCCGCTGGCGTTTCTTATGGGGTGGCTGTTCTTTGACGAAACACCTTGGTCCACCCTATTTCCCGGGGCTCTGTTGATCGCAGTCGGTGGTTTGCTGATCATCTGGCGCGAACGGAAACGTAGTCGGTCTACTAACGCAGCTCTCCCGACCGAGGGGCCGCGTTAAGCGCAACGCGTTCGTCTTGCGCAAACGACAATGGCCCTATCGGAGAAATCGTCGACCGGGCGGAATGTGCCTCCCGCCCCAATTGGTTGGCGGCATTCAAGTGCCAATCCAAACCCGATTGTCCTTGCTGCATGGCAACGGTCATGTTCCGGCTTGCAACTTCGGTCTGCTCGATGGTCAAGGTCAACGCCTCTGCAATCGTGGCACGGCTTTCACGAATGGCACGCACGCCATTCTCATATTCCTTTTGTGTCACAGCCCGCGTGGCACGACGAATCTGCAAATCGGCCAGTTCTGCATCCTGTTCTGCCAACAGTTCGGGCAGGCTTAGCTCTATGGCGGACATTTGACCGTTCATGCCGCGAATGCTGCGCACCAGTGCATTTGCGGACACCAATTCGACACGCTGCGCGACCTCGCGTTCACCTTTGGCGCGCCCAACAGCGGCACCCGCAACGCCACCTGCTGCCGCCCCAACAACGCAAGACTGTGCGCTGCCCACTGACAGCGCCGCCAAGCCACAGGTCACCGCCGCCCCTGTCACCGCGCCGCGCACCGTCGAGCGACGCACCAATTGGTCTGCCATGAGGTTTAGCGCATTGGCCTGTTCTTGGATCGCCACGGCATCAGCGTTTTGGCTGAAAGATAAGTGATCGGTATTGGACCGCGTGACATCCTGTCTTACCACTCCACACCCACTCAAGACGACCGCGACGGTAAGTGACGATACAAGGGCTGCAATGCGCATAATGTGACCTGCTCAATAGATTTTTTAGTTTTGTTGCCATGAATCTAAAAAGCAAATGTGGTCAGATTGGGGCACTGCCCTAATTTTGGAAACAATACCCCCCGATTTAGGTAACTGTGTTCAAACAACAACAGCCTGTTTGTCCTGTGTTCCGACGTCAAAGACGCGCTTATAACGCGCTATCTCGTCTGCCGGGCCCATCGCTTTGTTGGGATTGTCTGACAGTTTAACTGTCGGGCTGCCATTGGCCGACACTGCTTTGCACACCATTGAAAACGGGGCCAAGCGGTCATCTTGGGTCAATCCCTTAAAGTCATTGGTTAACATTGTGCCCCAACCAAAGGACACCTTGACCCGGCCTGTGAATTGCTGGTGCAACTCGATGATCTTTTCTGCATCCAGCCCGTCTGAGAAGATCACCAATTTATCGCGCGGGTCTTCTCCGCGTTCTTTCCACCACTTGATCGCGTTTTCCGCGCCCGTGGCCGGATCGCCGCTGTCAATCCGAATGCCCGTCCAACTTGCGAGCCAATCCGGCGCGTTTTTCAGAAAACCGGGCGTGCCATAGGTGTCGGGCAGGATGATGCGTAGATTACCATCATGTTCATCCTGCCAGTCCTGCAACACGTCATATGGCGCACGTGCCAGTGTCGCATCGTCCTTGGCCAACGCGGAATAGACCATCGGCAATTCATGCGCATTGGTGCCGATCGCCTCAAGGTCGCGGTTCTTGGCAATCAGACAGTTCGAGGTTCCTGCAAAAGCCCCTGCCAACCCTTCGCCCATTGCCTGCACACACCAGTCTTGCCAGAGAAAGCTGTGACGGCGACGTGTGCCGAAATCTGCCACCCGTAGACCTTCGTGTGTCCGCAATCGTTCGATCTTTTCCCAAAGCTTGGTCATGGCGCGTGCGTAAAGCACCTGCAGTTCAAAGCGCCCCATGTCATTCAGCACGGCACGTCCGCGCAGTTCCATTAGTACGGAAAGCGCCGGGATTTCCCACAGCATGACTTCTGGCCATGTGCCTTCAAAGGTCAGTTCATATTGATCACCGCGCCGTTCCAAATGATAGGCCGGCAGGCGTAAAGCTTCGAACCAGTCCATGAATTCCGGCGTGAACATCTGCCGTTTGCCATAAAATGTATTGCCGCGCATCCACGTGCTTTCACCCCGGCTCAACGACAACGAGCGGATGTGATCCAACTGTTCGCGCAGCTCACCCTCATCGATCAGATTGGCCAATGGGATATGAGTGGACCGGTTGATCAGGCTAAACGTGACCTGCGTGTCCGGCTTGTTGCGAAACACCGATTGGCACATCAACAGTTTATAAAAGTCCGTGTCGATCAAGGACCGAACAATTGGGTCAATCTTCCATTTGTGGTTCCAAACTCGTGTGGCGATATCGACCATGGTGCGTATTTCCTCATCCGGCGCTCGCCTGTTGTGCCAAGTCGCATGGCAAGGGGCAAGAGCCGCACATTGGATCGGCAAACTTGCATGAAACAGTATTTCGCTGCACGCTATGCCTCAGGACGTTGGTCCTGACATTTTTATTAAGCGATATTTTAGAAAGGAAACATTATGGCAGAGGCCGAAAACCCACTTACCCCGATCCACGACAAGGTCGTAAAAATCCGTTCAAGCCTGTACGATTTTCTGCGTAACGTATTGACCAAGATGCGGCCCGTGTTGCGATCCTTGGTCAGCTTCATGTCTGAGGTGCGAAAAGCCGCCAAAGACTTCGCCAAGGCAGTTGGCGACCAAGTCGTGCAAAACATCATAACAGCGGGTGATCAGTTGCTGAAAGTCGCCATATTTGTCGACAAACAAGTTATAGAAACGATCAAAATGGCTGATAAAATCTTGGCCATCATTCGCAAATCGAATTCTGCGCCGGAAAAAGCATTCAAGATCGTCAAAACCATGACGGCCCGACTGGCCAAATTGTTCCGCACAGTCCTTTCAAAAGTGTTTGAGGTGGTGACAGTGCTGAACCCCATCGACATCGCGCTTAGCCTTATCAACACGATGAAGAGAATGTTGCAGATGGTCTTTAAATGGGTCGCTCAAGTCGGCCAGATTGCAAGCGGCGTGAAAAGAGCAAAAAACCTGATCAAAAAATCGGTCAAACAGCTTAAGACCGAAGCCAAAGAAGTGACCAAATTGGTCAAAGACGTGAACAAATTAAAGCCAGCTTAGGTCAGATTGACCCCTGCCTTTGCCATCCCCGCCTGTGCCGCCGCCAGCGATCCGTCCAGATCAATGGCGCGGCACAGATCCATGCGTACGTTCACCTCGAAACCCAATTTTGCAGCATCCACAGCAGAAAAATTCACGCAAAAGTCTGTGGCCAATCCCGCCATAGTCAACCGCGTGATCCCGCGCGTGCGTAGATAGCCTTCAAGCCCTGTGGGCGTTTCACGGTCATTTTCAAAGAACGCAGAATAGCTGTCGATCCCTGCTCGATACCCCTTGCGCACGATCATATTCGCCCGGTTTACGTCTAAGTCCGCATGAAACGCGGCCCCGCCACTGCCTTGAATACAGTGATCCGGCCACAACACCTGCGGCCCATAGGGCATATCGATCACCTCGTATGGACCAGACCCGCTGTGGCTGCTTGCAAAGGACGAATGCCCTTTTGGGTGCCAATCTTGCGTCAAGACCACAGCGTCAGCATCCGCCATCAGCGTGTTGATACCTTGAACGATCAAATCGCCCTCGGGGACCGCCAAAGCGCCACCAGGGCAAAAGTCGTTCTGCACATCGATCACGATCAAAGCATGGGTCATGGGCGGCTCCTGCATTTGTTTCACAAATTATCGCATCCGCCGCCCCTCTTGCACAAGTGCCAGTGCATCGCCTATCTCACGCCCCATGTTCACAATCGCTGCTCTTTATCATTTCACACGCTTCAGTGACCCGGCGTCGCTTAAACCGCCGCTGCTGACACTGTGCGAAACCCACGACGTGACAGGATCGCTGTTGCTTGCCCCCGAGGGTATCAACGGCACAATCGCCGGTCCGCGTGCTGGCATTGACGCCGTACTTGGCCATATTCGCGCCCTGCCTGGATGCGAAGCTTTGGAATGGAAAGAAAGCCACAGCCCAACGCCCCCATTCGGCAAGATGAAAGTCCGTCTCAAACGCGAGATCGTCACCATGGGTCAACCCGATGTCGATCCCGCCGCACGCACAGGCCACTATGTCGAGGCTGCCGACTGGAACGACTTGATCAACCGCGAAGACGTTGCGGTGATCGACACCCGCAACGATTACGAAGTCGCCATCGGCACGTTCAAGGGCGCCATCGACCCCCAAACTGCCAGCTTCGGCGAATTTCCGGAATGGTGGGAAGCAAACAAACACCGCTTCCACAACAAAAAGGTCGCGATGTTTTGCACCGGTGGCATCCGCTGTGAAAAGTCCACCAATTACCTGCTTGGCCAAGGGGTGGAAGACGTCTTTCACCTAAAAGGCGGGATTCTGAAATATCTTGAAAACGTACCGCAAGAAGACAGCACTTGGGACGGATCTTGTTTCGTGTTTGACGGACGGGTCAGCGTTGGTCACGGGCTAGAAGTCGGGCCACACCACCTGTGCCACGCCTGCCGCCGCCCTATTCTGCCTGCGGATCGCGACCGCCCTGAATATGAAAATGGGGTGGCTTGCCATCACTGTGCCGAAGAAACGAGCGAACATGACAAAGCCCGATTCCGCGAACGCCAAAAACAAGTGGCACTGGCGCGAAAGCGGGGTACTTCGCACCTAACCGGCAAAATGGTCCCGGATAAAAATTAGACCCCAACAGATGCAAAGTAAGGCGGAGGTGTCCTCCGACCTAGCATCGCAAGCAGATAGAACATCATAGCGCGAACTGCCCTCAGGCAGGTTGCAACGCCGTCCGCGAACGGCTCTGCAGCAGCAACCACACCATGATGGCAATGTTCATTCCGTTCCACAAAATACCGTTCCAAAACGCCATCTCGTAGCTTCCGGTCACGTCGTAAATCCAACCCGACATCCAACCGCCCAGTGCCATGCCCATAATCGTCGCCATCAGCACAAAACCGACCCGCGCGCCTGCTTCTCTGGCCGGCATATATTCACGTACGATCAGTGCATAGCTAGGTACAATCCCGCCTTGGCTCAGCCCAAATATCAAGCTGACCACGTACAGCGACACCAATGCGTCTGAAGGCAGATAAAGCGCCAAGGCAATGGCTTGTAACACCGACCCCAACAGCAGCGTTTTCACACCTCCAAGCCGGTCGGCCAACAACCCAGACAACAACCGTGACCCCACACCACCCAGCAGCATCAACGATAGCATCTCGGCCCCTACCGCAGGGCCATAACCAAGATCGACACAATAGCTGACGATATGCACCTGTGGCATCGACATCGCGACACAGCACCCGATGCCCGCCAAACCCAACAGCCACGCCAATGCCCGCGGTGACAAACCCGAGGAACGACGTTTTGCAGCTGACGCTGATTCCGCCGTTTCATGCGCGCTGTCGGGCACTTGACGGCGCAATGCAAAGGCCAATGGGATCACAATAACCAAAGTCGCGCTTGCCAGTACAGCATAGGCCGTTCTCCAGCCGCTATCCGTCAAAATACCGGCTAGCAAGATCGGCCAAATCGCGCCTGACAGGTAATTCCCACTGGCCACGATCGCCACAGCAATACCGCGACGTTTCATAAACCAGTGCGAGATATCAGCGATCAACGGCCCAAAACCAACAGAGGTCCCAAGACCCACAACGAACTGAGCCAGAGCCAGCGCAAGAATAGACCCGCTTGCGATCGCCAACCCATAGCCCCCCGCGATTCCGACAGCACAGACGATCAAAACAGGTGTCACGCCCCACCTATCCACGGCCCGCCCCACGACGAAATTACCAATCCCAAAGCCGACCATGGTCAATGTATACGGCAAGCTTGCCTCGGCTCGGCCGACACCGAATTCAACCTGTACCGCAGGCATAATCACGATAATCGCCCACATCCCAACGTTGGCCACCGTCGCGATGGCTAAGGTCAGGGCAAGCCGTGTCCAAGAATATGCGCTGTCATGGATCGATGTCGTCATGAAGACATCTGCGCGCGTTCCTTTGGTTTGTGCAAGAGCGCAGTATAAATCGTGACAATTCTATCTGTTAAGGCAGGCGAAACCCGTGTCCGCTAAACCTCGTCTTGGGTGAAAATGAGGTGTGGGAAATGAGTGTGCAAGCAAATGCGCAACCTATCATCATCAAGCGCAAGAAAGTTGTCGGTGGCGATGGCCACCACGGCGGTGCTTGGAAGGTGGCATATGCGGACTTCGTGACTGCGATGATGGCGTTCTTCATGTTGATGTGGCTGTTGAATGCAACGACAGAACAACAAAGAAAAGGTCTGGCAGATTACTTCTCGCCGACGATCCCAATCAGCCGGGTGTCTGGTGGCGGGGATGGCAGCTTTGGTGGCGATTCTATATTTTCTGAAGAAACGTTACCGCATAATGGCACTGGCGCGTCTGCGCAGCATCCTACGGAAGCGCGCGAGGCACGAGGCGAAACCGGTATGTCAGATACCGGTGACGAAGTCGCCGCTGCCCAAGACGAAGTCTTCGAAACCATTGAAGAAATGTTGACTGGGCATGGCGGTGAATCCAGCGTCATGGAAAATGAACTCCGGCATATCTCGACGCGTGTCACCGACGAAGGGTTGGTCATTGAAGTGTTCGCATTGCCGGACCGCCCTTTATTTGATCTGGGTACGAACCGCCCATCCACTTTATTGCGTGATGTCGCGCGATTGATCTCGAATGCTGCAAGGTCCGTCACAAACACCATAGCCGTCGAAGGGCACGTTCCAGCGCAGCCCCTCGTCGTGGCAAACAATTCGACTTGGGACCAATCTGCTGAACAAGCCAGTATCATGCGAAAGCTCTTGGAAGATACCGGCACGGCACCCAATCGGATGCAACGGGTTACCGGTCATGCTGATCGCGAACACGCAACGCGCAACCCAATGGCGATCCGAAACAACCGGTTGGAAGTTGTCTTACTCAGGGAATGAACTGAACACCTGAATAGATTGGATTTGATCTGTTAGCCTGACGTTAAGCAGGGGCACCTATCTGTTGGCTCAACCAAGTTGATACAGCAGAAAGGCGTGTCTATGACTATTTCTTCATCTCTCAACGCAGGGGTTGCAGGACTTCAAGCGAATGCGACGCGCCTTGCGGCCATTTCGGATAACATCGCGAATTCATCAACCTTTGGCTACAAGCGAGTACAAACTGACTTTCATTCTATGGTCATATCATCGGATGGCGGCACCTATTCTGCGGGTGGCGTGCGGGCAACCACTTCGCGGTTGATCGATCAAAGCGGTTCCCTTGTGTCGACCTCAAACGCAACTGACCTTGCTGTACGAGGGCGCGGATTTTTGCCTGTTGCACAGGCATCAGAGGTCGTGGTTGGCAACGGTGATCCACAAATGTTCCTGACGACAACAGGGTCGTTTCGTACAGACGCCGACGGCTTTTTAGTGTCTGAGTCTGGACTCGTCTTGCTGGGCTGGCCAGCGGAGTCTGATGGCTCTGTACCAACATTTCCACGCGATACTTCTGCAGGACTGGAACCAGTACAAATCAACGTAAACCAATTTTCAGGCGAGCCCACGACGACGATGTCGCTTGGCGTTAACCTGCCAGCGACAGACACAGATGCGGGCTCGTTTGGTGATGTTCAGTTCTTGTCCGTTGAATACTTTGATAATCTTGGCACGTCAGAGAATATCAACATCAGTTTCACGCCGACTGTACCCGCCAATGGCTCGTCAAATGAGTGGACAGTTCAATTCACTGATTCCGCGCTCAACAATGCTGTCATTGGCGAATACGTTGTGACTTTTGATGACAGCCGAGCATCTGGTGGTACGCTTGCATCCGTTACAGCTGTGAGCGGAGGAGCATACGATCCCACTACAGGCAACTTAATTGTCAATGCCGAAGGCGGACCGTTGGAAATCAACATCGGTACATTGGGCGACAATGACGGCATCACTCAACTGTCCGACAGTTTCGCCCCAGTATCCATCTCTAAAGACGGGTCACCTGTTGGCAACATGACCAACGTCGAGGTGGACGCAAATGGATTTGTGACTGCGTTCTTTGACACAGGGATCAACAGTACAATTTATCAAATTCCATTGGTCGACCTACCAAACCCCAACGGCATGGTCGCACTGGATCAACAGACCTATCAAGCTTCTCCCGAAAGCGGAAGTTTCTTCCTATGGGACGCCAGTGATGGTCCAACGGGCGATATTGTCGCCTTTGCACGCGAAGAATCGGCTGTCGACGTCGCTGGTGAATTGACCGCTATGATCCAGACGCAGCGCGCCTATTCGTCGAATGCCAAAGTCATTCAGACCGTCGACGAAATGCTGCAAGAAACGACAAACATCAAACGGTAAATCTGTCCGGGCTTAGGCCCGGATCACCCCGAAAGGTTGTCACATGACAATTACCAGCGCTCTCAATTCGGCCATGTCTGGCCTTCAAGCCGCAAGCCGTGCCTCAGAACTTGTGTCGAGCAACATCGCAAATGCGCTGACGCCTGGATATGCGCGCCGTACCCTGTCTGTCAGTTCAGCAACGAACGGAAGCGGCGTTGGCGTACAAATCAACGGTGTGACTCGGTTTGTCGACACACAGGTTATTGCAGACAGAAGGTTGGCCGGATCAGAGTTTGGTTATCGGGCAACGACTTCAACATACATGACTAGGATCGAAGATTTGGTAGGAACCCCAGATCAAGAGGGATCACTTTCTGCTCGACTCGCCGATCTTCAAAACAACCTCATTACGGCCAGCAGCCGCCCAGATGCCATTGAACGTTTGAACAACGTAGCATTTAGCGCAAGTGACCTGGCGGCAACAATCAACTCAGTTGCGGACGGCATCCAAGAGGCCCGCACTGAGGCGGAAAATAATATCACCGATCAAGTCACCCGTTTGAACGATGCATTGCGGGGTGTCCAAGAACTCAATTCGGCAATTGCACGGGCGTCTGTGCGCTCTGGAGAGTCCGCATCTTTGCTAGACCAACGACAAGTACTCGTCGACGAAATTAGCGAAATGGTTCCTGTGCGAATGATCGACAGAGATCATGGCGTTGTCGCGCTATATTCAACCGGTGGCGCAATCCTGTTGGATGGAAGCGCCGTGGAAATCGGGTTTGAATCCGCGAATACCGTGACTCCTTACATGTCCATAGATGACGGAACGTTGTCAGGTCTGACAATTAACGGGTACGCCACGAGCACATCTTCAACTTCCGGACGCTTGCACGGAGGCACGCTCGGTGCCCAATTCGAAATTCGAGACGAGCTATCACCCGCAGCTCAGTCTCAGATTGACGCTCTTGCACGTGATTTAATCGAACGTTTCGAAAGCACGAGTGTGGATCCCACACTTACCGCAGGACAACCTGGACTATTTACGGATGCGGGCGCTTCACTCGATGTCGCCGTTGAAACTGGCCTCGCCAATCGTCTTTCACTAAATGCGCTGGTCGATCCCGCGCAAGGCGGCGAGGCATGGCGCTTACGAGATGGCTTAGGCGCATCCGCACCCGGCGCGTCTGGTGACGCAACGCTACTGAACACAATGTCAGACGTTTTAACGGAAACCCGAACTCCGTCTTCGGGAGTTTTTGGGCCTGTGGCCCTCTCGGCTTTTGATGTCGTGACCGGCATCGCATCCGAACTTGGATCCGGTCGCTTGCGAGAAAACCAATTGCTTAGCTTTGCGTCAGCACAATTCTACGAATTGACTGAACACGAACTGGCCAACGGCGTCGATACAGATGTCGAACTACAGAATCTGTTGATCATTGAACAAGCTTACGCCGCAAATGCACGTGTAATCGAAACCGTAGATGAGATGTTCGACACATTGATGAGGCTTTGAAGATGAGTAATTTTTCACTTGGCGATCTGGCTCAAACGTTCATGTTGCAGCGGCGTGGCGCAGCGCTCAAAACAGAGATGGCACGCCTGAATGAGGAGGTGGCGACCGGGCAAGTAAGTGACATCAAGTCGGTATTGGCTGGCAATGTGGCTTACCTTAGCGACCTCGAAAATGATCTGACTTCGTTGGCGGGCTACAATATTGCGACGTCGGAAGCCACGCAATTTTCCGAAGCTATGCAAACCGCACTTGAACGCATGCAGTCCAGCGCGAGCAGCCTAGGTACGACCCTGCTCACAAGATCTACCAGCGCGATCGGACCGGTACTTGATCAATTTTCGACCGAGGCGCTCTCGGAATTAGAAACCATCGTCAGCGCACTTAACACCAAAAGCGCCGGTCGTAGTGTATTCGCAGGCAGCGCTACAGATCAGCAGGCACTTGCAGGCGTCGACGCAATTCTATCTGGTGTACGGGCTGCCACTGCT
>NZ_JBDVGB010000038.1:0-2910 GCF_039940735.1 Tateyamaria sp. | reverse complement strand
GACCTTTGCATGTCTCCAGCGTTCTATTCTGCGTCGCTCTGTGATACTCAGTTGCTTATAAACGGCTCCCATGGCACGTTCTCCTCATTAGATAACCCATTGGTTTCTAATAGGAGTCGCACTTCAAGGTAGCGCCCGCCGTCGCGTCTCTGAGATTCCTGTAATCTGTGTTATGTAATATTATGGAGAGTGAAACGTCACGGCGAATTGTCACCATGAAAGCCTGTGGGTCTTTTTGCCATTGGGATCCCAACGTTTACTAAGGCCAGCTTTTTCTGACGCCCTGAGGTAATTTGTCTTGCAATCGTCGCCGAAAACACTGCCTCGGCTACATTCCGATTGTTCACGCGAGTCATTGCTGAGGGCGACATAGAGGCGGTCACAAAAACGGGACAGTCAGCTTAGATCAATCCCAAATCTATGAAGGGATTGGAACATTGTGAAGGGCTGCATATTTTCAGATCAGTTAAATCCCCAAGGTGACACTGGAATCGCTGCGGGATGCCAGTTTTGCGACTGGACTCAAAAATGATCGTGTGCCACGCTTTTTCCATGCGCATCTTGGGTTCTCTTATTTTGTCTGCTTTGTATGCCACTTCTGCTGGTGCAACGGACAATTGCGCAGCGGACGCAATGGTTGTGTTTGATGGATCCGGCTCCATGGCGGAAATGGGGTTCAATGACATAAATGAACCCCGTATTTTCGAAGCTCGCCGTGCGATCTCAGATACCATCCCTGAAATTGCTGAACGCCGGCGGCTCGGATTGGTTGTGTATGGCCCAATGGGAGTTGATGAATGCACCGGTGTTGATCTTCGGTTTCCACCAATGCTGGATGCGGCAAGGCCGGTGATTGACGCGGTAAATTCGCTTGAACCAAGCGGCAGCACACCGCTGACCGATGCCGTCAAACTGGCCGCCGAAACTTTGGATTATCAGAACCGTCCTGCTGCAATTGTTCTGGTGACGGATGGCAAGGAAACCTGTGGGGGCCAACCCTGTATGCTTGCCACAGATCTCGCCAATGAGGGGGCTGACACGACCGTCCATGTGATTGGCTTTAAAGTGCGCGGCAGCTTCTTTTCGTGGGATCGAGACACGGACAACGACTACAATGTTTCGGAAAGCGTGGCGCGTTGTCTGGCAGATAGTACTGGCGGCACTTACACGAGCGCAGAAACGCTGGATCAATTGATTGCAGCCCTGCGTGAAACATTGGGCTGCCAGTTTCTTTTTTAAGTCGTCGCGCGCCAACGCACTGCGCGAAGTTCCAGTGCGCCGATAACACCATATTCGATGATCAACATCACCACAACAAAGCTGAGCGCATAGGCGAGCACGTATCCGGTTTCAAATAGCTGAAAATAGAGATGGATTTGAAACCCTACGCCATCACTGCGTCCCAGAAACTCTACCACCAGAACGATTTTCCAGATGATGGCCAGCCCGTTGCGCATGCTAGAGGCAACAAAGGGCCAGAGTTGTGGTAAGATAACATGACGCAATTCGGCAAGACGGCTCATTCTAAAGGCGCGCGCCATTTCAGTTAGCTTGGGGTCCAACGCGTGAACACCTTCTCGGATGCTGACCGCGACCATGGCTGTCTTGTTCAGCGCAACAGCAGCAACCGCAGCCACTTCGTTCAGCCCAATCCAAAGATAACACAGGACAATCACCACAAGTGCGGGGATGTTTAGCAACACAACCAACCAAGTGCCAAACCATTGGTTCAAACGATGGTTTAAGCCCAATGCAAGGCCGATACAAAGGCCAAAGAACATCGCAAGAGAAAAGGCAAACAACACCCGTCTAAACGTGGCCCACATATGTTGGGGCAACTCGCCTGACAGTGTCTCAGACACTATCAACTGCCAGACCGCGCCAGGTGATGGCAAAACCGTGGGGTCCGCCCCAACCCGCGCAGCAACGGCCCACAGCAATATCAGCCCAATCAAAGACAGGGTGATATGTGACAATTGAGGGGTCGAGGGTAAGCCAGACATAAGGTGCAAGGTGACATGAAGAACCCTAGACGCCCAAGCACAAAAAGAAGCGCCTTATACCTTGGTCGAATACATCCTAAACAAATAGCCGCCTACGGTTTTTCCATGATGGGAGCACAGATACTTCGCACATTGGCGATCGGCACAGCATTGTGGATTGGGGCGGCCCTTTGCGCACTCGCGGAGCCGTTGTCACGTGATGTGATCGCTCCTTATATTGCGCCGCCAATGGAACTTGGCGAACGGCTCAATGACGAGGGTGTCTGGCAATTGCTCAACTCAGGCGGGGCTGAGGTCGGGTATGTCTTTGAAACAGAGCCGATGGCCCCTCTGCCCGGCTTTTCTGGGGCGGCCATCAACATGTTGGTTGTGCTGGAACTGGATGGCAGTTTTCTGGACGTACAACTTGTTTCCCACAACGAACCGATCTTTGTGTCCGGACTGCCAGAAAAGTTGTTTTTCGACTTTTTCAAGCAATACCGAGGTCATTCCATTTCCGACACTCTGGTCGTGGGTTCACCCTATGGCGCAGGCAGCGAGGGCAGCGCACTGGTTTATCTTGATGGGGTAACGAAAGGTACAGCATCGATCCGCATTGCGCATGAAAGTATTTTAGCAGCCGCCTTAAAAGTAGCGCGCGAAAAGATGAATGGTATTTCCACCGGACCGCCATCGTTTCCAAACATGGAATACACCGAAGATCTCACTTGGGAAGATCTTGTAGAACAAGGCATCGCTCAGCGCAAAATTGTTCTGAACAGTGAAATGGATGCAGGGTTTGCAGGCACCCTTTGGGAAGATGACGATCCAGAGGCCAAAGACTACCCCGAAGAGCCGTTCCTTGATCTTTGGATTATCGACTTGGGCGCCCCCTCGATAGCTGAGGCCGTGCTCAGTGAGGATGGCT
>NZ_JBDVGB010000037.1:0-38831 GCF_039940735.1 Tateyamaria sp. | reverse complement strand
GTTTTCCGATATCGGAAAACGCTTACCCTGCATGCAGGCCCCGCCCTTTCAACAACGCTTCAACCCCCGGCAAACGCCCGCGAAACGCTTTATACAATGCGCCCGCATCTGCAGATCCACCTGTACTTAGAATATGGGTTTCAAGCGCCCGCGCCTGCTCGGGGTCAAATGGCCCGCCAGCCTCTTCAAAAGCGGCAAAGGCGTCAGCGTCCATCACCTCGGACCACATGTAACTGTAGTAACCCGACGAATACCCATCACCCGCAAAAACGTGGGCAAAATGCGGCGTGGCGTGGCGCATAGAGATCGCCGAAGGCATGCCCATTTCATCCAGCACCTGAGCCTGTGTTGCCATCGGGTCAGCCGGTGCCGCCCCTTCGTGAAAGGCCAGATCGACCATGGCCGACGCCACATATTCCACCGTCTGGAATCCCATGTCATAGGTTGCCGCCGCCAGAACATTTTCCAAAAGCGCCTGCGGCATCGCGGCACCCGTGTCTGCATGCACAGCAAATTCACGCAGGACCTCAGGGACTTCCAACCAATGTTCATAAAGCTGACTTGGCAGTTCCACAAAATCACGCGCCACCGAGGTTCCGCTTATGCTTTCATAGGTCACATCCGACAGCATCTGATGCAGCGCATGTCCGAATTCGTGAAACAAAGTGCGCGCATCATCATAGCTCAACAGCGCGGGATCGCCCTTGGCAAAGTTACACACGTTGATGACAACAGGGGCCTGCACCTCTGGGAACTTGGCTTGAGCCCGCATCGCCGAACACCACGCCCCGGATCGTTTCGAACCACGCGCGAAATAATCGCCAATAAACACGGCCACATGCGCACCCTTGCGCGTCACTTCCCACGCGCGGCAATCAGCGTGATAAAGTGGGACATCAAGTGGCTTAAATTCCAACCCAAACAGGCGGGTCGCACAAGAAAACGAAGCTTCAATCATGCGCTCTAGCTGAAAATAAGGCTTCACCTCGGCCTCATCCAGATCATGCAATTCCTTGCGCCGACGCTCGGAATAAAAGCGCCAATCCCAAGGTGCCAGCGGGCCGTTGACCCCGTCCTGAACCATCATCTGTTCCAAGACCCAAGCATCAGCCACAGCCTGTGCTTTCGCCGGTTTCCACACGTCCATCAGCAGATCACGCACGGCCTCGGGTGTTTTGGCCATTTCAGTTTCAAGCTTATAGGCGGCAAAATTATCGTACCCAAGGAGTTTAGCCCGCTCTTCGCGCAACGCCAAAATTTCGGCTGCGATGGCGCGGTTGTCTGTTTCGCCGCCGTTCGCCCCACGTGCGGTCCACGCTTTATACGCCACTTCGCGCAAGTCACGCCGGGTAGAGAACTGCAAAAACGGCACGATCAACGACCGTGAAAGGGTCACAACCGGGCCTTCGACACCCTTTTCCTGCCCCGCCGCACGCGCGGTATCAACGACAAAGGTCGGAAGACCAGACAGGTCACCCTCGTCCAGTTCCATGAACCAATCACGTTCGTCCGCAAGCAGGTTCTGCGTGAAAGACGTCCCAAGTTCTGCCAACCGCCCTTTAATCACTTTCATCCGGGCTTCGCCCGCGCCGACCAAAGCAGCGCCCGACCGCACAAACCCGCGATGGGTCAGCATCAACACCCGCGCCTGTTCGTCCGTCAGCCCCAGCCCATCGCGCGCGTCGTGCACAGCCGCCACACGTGCAAACAGCGCTTTGTTGCCGGAAATCTCCGCAAAATGGGCCGCCAGTTTGGGTGAGAAATCACGCTGCAACGCCTCGCGCGCCGGATTACTGTCAGCCCCTGCAACCGTGTAAAATGTGCCCAGCACTTTGTTCAAATCATGCCCGACGGCTTCAAGCGCTTCGATCGTATTGGCAAAAGTGGCTGCTTCGGTATTGCCTGCGATTGCATCAATCTCGGCGCGGTGACGTTCCAGCGCGACATCCAACGCAGGCGCAAAATCCTCGTCCTTGATCGCATCAAAGGGGGCAATCTGAAACGGTGTGTCCCAGTCCTGCAAAAGCACGTTGGTCATAAAAGTGTCTCCTTTGATATTACATGTAAGGCCAAGGTCACCCCGTCGCCACACCTGCACCACAGGTTGTGCAATCAACGCGGCGTTTCAGCGTGATTTTCCGGCTTTCACCATAAAGTGCGTCGTAAATAACCATTTCTCCGCGCAACGGCGCACCGGCCCCCGTGATCAACTTCACGGCCTCAAGCGCCATCATCGATCCCACCACGCCCGGCAAAGGGGCAATGACGCCAGCCTCGGCGCAAGATGGGGCCAATTCAGGCGACGGAGCATGTGGAAAAATACAAGCATAGCAAGGTGCACCTTGGGCCGGATCAAAGACACTGACTTGGCCTTCCCATTGCGTCAGCGCACCAGAAATCAGCGGCAAACCAGCGCGCATGGCAGCCGCATTTACCAAATACCGCGTGTCGAAATTATCCGTGCCGTCGATCACAAGATCATACTCGACCATCAATTCGTCAACGATCTCCGCGCTCAGACGACGATGGTAAGGGCGCACCGTGACAAAGGGGTTTTGGGCCTGCATCGCGGCTTGGGCCGAAAACACTTTGGGCATACCAATACGCGCGTCCGTATGGATGACCTGCCGTTGCAAATTGGTGTTCTCCACCACATCATCATCAACAACGCCAATGGTGCCAACGCCAGCCGCGGCCAAATATTGCAGTACAGGCGCACCAAGTCCCCCTGCCCCGACCACCAAAACCCGTGCACCTTTCAACGCTTTCTGCCCAGCACCGCCAACCTCACGCAGGGCAATATGGCGGGCATAGCGGTTCAACTCAGTGTGCGAAAATGTACCCTTCTGAACGGGCGTTGATTGTGCCTGCTGTGCACGCCCACGCAAACGTTGCAGCCCATAGCGATAAAGGAAAACCAAGGCGGCGCCTCCACCAAGGATCAGCCAGCCTTCTGGTCTTTCGCCTGTCGCCATACGCAAGGGGTGGCCAAACGGCAGCGCGACGTGCAATGCCAGAACCCCGACATACAACAACCCGATTATGTTCCAACGCGCGCGTTTTGGAACTTTCATCACAGCGCCAAAACCCCACAATGCCGCACCAAAAGCAAAAACCAAAAGCATCAACCGCGCCCAGTCGAGCCAAAGCCGCCTGCGCCGCGCTCAGTCTCATCCATGGTGTCCACCTCTTCGAATACGGCCTGCACAACAGGGGCCAAAACGATCTGCGCAACACGCATGCCATGACTGACTTCAAACGCAACATCAGATGTGTTCAACACAATCACCCCCACCTCTCCGCGATAATCACTGTCGATGGTGCCCGGGCTATTGACCAACGTAACGCCATTCTTCAACGCAAGACCCGATCGCGGGCGCACCTGCACCTCAAAGCCCAAAGGCACCGCCATCGCCACCCCGGTTGGGATCAACACCCGCGCACCCGGCGCGATGCTCACAGTTGCACCCTCAGGCAAGTTTGCACGAATGTCCGCTCCAGCAGCGCCCGCAGTTTCATAGCGCGGCAAAGGCACAGACATATCCGCACCCGCCAATCGCCTTATTCTCAATGCAACCTGATCCATCTTCATCTTGCCAAATAAACTCAAATTCCAACCTGACCAAACTCGATCACGTCAAAGCGTCTGCGATCTGTTGCGCCAATTGAGCCGCGACATTTGCCTTTGACGTACGCGGCCAAGTTTCGGCACCAACGTCCGAAATCACAGTCACAGCATTCTCTGACCCACCCATGATACCTGTCTGAGCCGAAACATCATTGGCCACGATCCAGTCGCACCCTTTGCGCAGCCGTTTCGCGGTGGCATTGTCGATGACATCATTCGTCTCAGCAGCAAAACCCACGACAAGACCCGGACGGCCCTTTTCCATCTGCGCCACATGCGCCAAAATGTCTGGGTTTTCCGTGAATTGTAAGGTGGGCATTTTGCCCACCACTTTTTTCAACTTCCGATCGCTCGCCCCTTCAACCCGCCAATCCGCGACAGCAGCCGCAAAAATCGCAGCGTCTACCGGAAGGGCCGATAACACGGCAGTTTTCATTTGCTCAGCGGTCTCGACATTAACCACCTCAGCGCCAAGAGGCGGGGACACATCGGCGGGCCCGGTGACAAAAATCACCTCGGCTCCAAGGTCAAGCAACGCACGGCCCAGCGCCGCGCCCTGCGCCCCGGACGAGCGATTGGCGATATAGCGCACCGGATCAATCGGTTCATGGGTGGGACCTGAGGTCACCAGCACCCGTTTGCCGGACAAAGGTCGCGGACCAAAATGCGCCTGAACCGCAGCCACGATCTCAAGCGGCTCTGACATGCGCCCGGGGCCGTATTCGCCGCACGCCATGTCGCCCTCATTTGGACCGACAACTGTCACCCCATCGCTTTGCAATTGCGCCAGATTGCGCTGTGTGGCGGCATGATCCCACATGCGCACATTCATCGCAGGCGCAACCATCACAGGCGTGTCTGTGGCCAACAGCAAGGTCGAAGCCAAATCATCCGCACGCCCCTGCGCCATCTTGGCCATGATGTCGGCCGTGGCTGGGGCCACAAGGATCAAATCGGCAGAGCGGGACAATTGAATATGCCCCATCTCGGCCTCATCTGTCAGATCAAACAGGTCACGAAACACCTTTTCCCCCGCCAGTGCAGATACCGACAAAGGTGTCACAAATTGCTCTGCCGCGCGGGTCAACACCGGGGTCACCGCAGCGCCGCGTTCACGCAGACGACGGATCAAATCGAGCCCCTTGTAGGCCGCGATGCCACCGGTAAGGATCAATAAAATGCGTTTATTTTGCAACATAGGTCACGCTCCGGCGCGGGGTTGGATCGGCCTGACCTTACGGTGCTGACGCCCCAAGAGCCAGCCCAACTGCAAAAGGGAAGCATCGCAGATGTCTTGGTGTCCCCGATGTCATTGCGGCCCCTGGTTTTGGCGTTCAATTGCTGACTTTGAACGCATCGCAGGGATCGCCGCGATCCGGCGCTGGCGCATCAGCCATCACCCAAGAAAACAGCCCCGCAGGCGCATCGCCACGCTCACCCTGTCCGACGCTTACAACATCTAGATCAGGGCGCACGCGTGATAGATAGGTCGGCACCCCCCAATCCGTACGCGCATGCCCATTGCCCGTGACCAATACGACCGGCAGGCCATAAGTATCGATGGCCTCAATCACTGTGCGCGCAAAGACGGCATCGCGCAATCGTTGCGCTTGGACCATCCCGCCCATCATCTCGTGCGGCATGACTGCGCAATGGGCATCGAATTGCAACGCTTCTCGGGTCTCTTGTTCAGTCTTTGGCAAAGGCGCGGTCAGCCCGTAGATATCTGCGTCTTCGCCGAACACGGACGCCGCCCCATCACCAAACGCAGCACGCATATCATCACGCGACAAAGCCGCCCCCACGATCACAGAGCTAACCGATAAGACGCCTGCGTAATCCGCGATATTGTTCCAGTGAAACGCAGCGCTTGCCGCCTGCATTGCAGCCACATCGCGTGGCACGTCGGCCAAAAGCGCGGCCTCTTGCGGTGTCAGCATTTCAAACACAACGGCTTTGGGTTGAATTTCGTTCACAGCATTCTGTTGGCGCGCATGATGTGTTGGATTGTCGTGGTTTTCGCCCAAAACCAGCACATCCGCTGTGCTTTCAGACCACTCAATCGACGCAGCAGACAAAGAGACCGACGCACAGAACGCAGCGGCCGCCAGCCCAAACTTAGATATCACATGCTTCATAAAAGGAAGTGGTGCACTTCCCGGCTTTGGTTTTCAAGCGACTTACGCATTTTGGCGAATGCAGCAGCCTCAAGCTGGCGCACGCGTTCTTTGGACAGTTTCAGTTCATCTCCAAGGCTTTCAAGCGTACGCGGTTGATCGCGCAACTTGCGTTCGCGGACAATAAAACGTTCGCGTTCATTCAGGGAATTCAACGCAGACAAAAGCCACGCGCGCAGTTGCTCGGTATCGTGGCTGTGCTCAACCGTTTCATCAGCCTGTGCGCTTTCGTCAACCAAGGCGTCGATCCATTCCCGCCCTTCATCCTCGGCGGATTGGGTGGCATTGAGGGAATAATCAGAGCCAGATAGGCGCCCTTCCATCATTTCGACGTCGTGCAAGGGCACGCCAATTTCTGTCGAAATCATCTGGCGCATTTGCTGCTTGTCGAGCGCTTCGCCTGCTGACGCGCTTTCGCGTTCTAGCCGCGCTTGGACACGGCGCATGTTAAAAAACAACGACTTTTGCGAAGACGTCGACCCCGTGCGCACCATGGACCAATTGCGCATGACATAGTCCTGAATTGACGCCTTGATCCACCACACGGCATAGGTCGAAAAGCGCACGCCACGGTCCGGATCGAACTTATCAGCCGCTTTCATCAGGCCCAGTCCGGCCTCTTGGATCAAGTCATTCATCGGCGCGCCATAGCGTTTGAATTTGGACGCCATAGAAATGGCCAAACGCATGTAGGCCGTGATCAGTCGGTGCAGCGCGGCCTCGTCCCGATCGTCCCGCCATGCATAGGCAAGGCGTAATTCCGTTTCGGCATCAAGCAGTTCCGCTTTCATCGCTGTGCGTGACAACGAGAACTCTCTGGCAGTGTCCAATGGCATGTCGATCATCCCCCTTTGGATGTTATGCTTGTTTTGCGCACTCGATAAGTCTACGCACGGGGTCGCCCACTGGTTCAATCGCGAGTAAGAAAAATGTTGCCTTCCCTGACACTCGTGCTTGGCGGCGCCGCATCAGGAAAGTCGCAAGTCGCGGAAAATCTGATACTTAACAGTGGCTTACAACCGATCTATTTGGCCACGTCACGCATTTGGGACGACGAAATTCGCGACAAAGTAAATGTGCATCGTGCCCGGCGTGGACCCGAATGGCGCACCGTCGATGCGGAACTTGATCTAAGCGTGCCCCTTCAACAGGGGCGCGATGGTGAAGTGTTTCTAGTAGATTGTGCAACGATGTGGCTGACCAATGTGCTGATGGACGATCTGGAAATCGAAGCCGCCCAAAATGAACTGCTTTGCGCACTGGCAATCTGTTCCGCGCCTGTTGTTGTGGTGTCCAATGAGGTTGGCCAAGGTATCGTACCGGATAACGCACTGGCCCGCCGCTTTCGCGAAGCACAGGGGCGGTTGAACATTGCCTTAGCCGCACAAGCAGATTGCGTGTTGCACGTGGTCGCGGGACTGACACAGGCATTGAAAGGCAAAGCACCATGACCACTTGGCATTGGGTGCGTCACGGGCCGACCCACCAAAAAACGTTTACAGGTTGGCGCGATGTGCCCGCGGACTTGTCAGATAAAGGCGCAATACTGCGGCTGGCTGGGCATCTTCCGGCCTCTGCAATCGTGATTTCATCTGACCTCACACGCAGCATACAGACCGCCAACGCCCTGCAAGGCGCGCGGACGCGGTTGTCGCACGATCCGGGCCTGCGCGAATTTCACTTTGGCAGCTGGGATGGTCAGCACTTTTCGCGTGTGGCCGAAACACACCCCGACTTAAGTCGGGGCTATTGGGAAACGCCCGGCGATCACGCCCCCCCCGGCGGAGAAAGCTGGAACGCTGCCGCTGCGCGCGTGGCCAACGTTGTGCGCCGGATCGAAGATACGCACCCGGATGCACATATTATTGCGGTCGCCCATTTCGGCGTGATCCTGACGCAGGTTCAAGCCGTGCTTGGGATCAGCGCATACGACGTACTCAGCCATAAAATTGACCCCTTGTCGGTGACCACCTTGAATCCAATCGCTGGCACCGCAAGCTGCATCAATCACACTCCGTGATGCCCAGGGCCACAAATCAACATTGGCAGTAAACCGTCGCCTTAAAATAAAGGCTTGTTCATGACATATGACCTTTATATCGGCGATCGCACCTTCTCTAGCTGGTCCCTTCGGGGATGGCTGATGATGGAAAAATTCAACGTGGCTTACCGCACTCATCTGGTCGGACTTTATGCCGGGACAATGGGGGACGAACTCAGCCACATTGCTCCGGCCAAGCTAGTGCCCGCCATGAAAACACCTGACGGAACGATTGTCGGCGAAAGCGTGGCGATGGCCGAAACGCTGGCCGAAGCACATCCTGACGCTGGCATGTGGCCGAGCGACCCGGCGGCACGCGCAACGGCGCGCTGGTTGTGTGCAGAAATGGCAAGCGGGTTTGGCGCACTGCGCGGGGACTGCGCCATGCAATTACAACACGTCAATGTGGACTATCAACCGTCCGATGCGGTCCGCGCTGACATCTCTCGTTTGGAAACGCTCTGGGCGCATGCCTCTGAATTCCGAACCGACGGACCATGGTTGTTTGGGGCTTACAGCCTTGCTGATGCATTTTACGCCCCTGTTTGCGCGCGGATTATCGGCTATGATCTGCCCGTCAACAAAGCTGCGCAGGCCTATTGTATGACGACAATCACCGATCCAGCATTCAAAGCGTGGCGAGCCGAAGGGTTAAAAGTGATCTACGATCCGTTTCCGTACGACATGGGCGTCCCAATCGCGGATTGGCCAGCCTGACGCGACACCAAGATTTTTAAAAAGTCTTGGGCCAAATCCTCTGAGAGGATTTGGTGTTGGGCTCCAATATTAACCAATCTTAAACCACCCGCCGCTAGCCATTAACCAAACTTCAGTGAGGGATAATGGATGGTGGCAAGAGCCTACACAGTTGCATTTCAGGGCGTCGAAGCACGCGAAGTCGAAGTGCAATGCGCGATGAGCGCGGGCGCACCCGGTTTTTCCATTGTCGGATTGCCTGACAAGGCAGTGTCAGAAGCACGCGAACGGGTGCGCGCTGCTTTGACCTCCATGTCCATCGCTTTGCCCTCAAAACGGATCACCATAAACCTATCCCCAGCGGACCTGCCCAAGGAAGGCTCTCATTTCGACCTCCCGATCGCGTTGGCCTTACTCGCGACCCTAGGCATTCTACCCCCCGACGCCATTGAAGCCACTGTGGCGCTTGGTGAACTGTCACTAGATGGGACCTTGGTGCCTGTTCTGGGCGCATTGCCCGCTGCGATGGCCGCCGCCGAACAGGATCGCGGATTGCTGTGCCCGGCTGGTTCTGGGTCCGAAGCCGCTTGGGTCGGCGCCACGCGCGTCACCGCTGCTGCGACCTTGGGCGACGTCGTGCGCCACTTTACGGGTCAAGTCCTTCTGGAACCGGCCCGCGCAGGCCAGATCGCAAGCAGTGCCGGCCAGCCCGACATGGCCGATGTCAAAGGGCAAGAGCGCGCCAAACGAGCGCTTGAAATCGCCGCAGCGGGCCGCCATCACTTGCTGATGGTCGGAACGCCCGGTTCTGGAAAATCGATGCTTGCCGCACGCTTGCCGGGCATCTTACCGCCACTCTCAGCGATGGAGGCTCTTGAAACGTCGATGATCCATTCGCTCGCTGGGTTGTTGGACACAGGTGGTATTTCGATGGACCGCCCGTTCCGCGAACCGCACCACACGGCATCTATGCCCGCGATCATCGGAGGGGGACGGGGCGCAAAACCTGGCGAAGTATCGTTGGCGCATAACGGCGTACTGTTCATGGACGAATTTCCCGAATTCCCCCGCACCGTTCTCGAAACCCTACGTCAGCCGATTGAAACAGGCGAAGTCATGATTGCGAGGGCCAACAACCATGTGAAATATCCTTGTCGGTTTATGCTCGTGGCCGCCGCCAATCCCTGCAAATGCGGCTACATGACTGAACCCGCACGCGCCTGTGGGCGCGCTCCTTTGTGCGGGGATGACTACATGGGGCGAATTTCCGGCCCCTTGATGGACAGGTTCGACCTGAGAGTCGATGTCCCGCCGGTCAGCTTTTCTGACCTTGATCTGCCCTGCAAAAGTGACAGCTCTGCTGTCGTCGCTGCGCGCGTCAACGACGCCCGCCTTGTCCAATTGACCCGTTTCAAAGACACACCCTTGCGCTGCAATGCAGATTTAAACGGAGCGGCCCTTGATACCTGGGCGGCCCCCGATGCAGAGGGGCGTGAACTGCTCAGCCGTGTGGCGGATCGTTTCGGGCTGTCGGCGCGCGGATATCACCGCGTTTTGAGGGTGGCGCGGACGATTGCCGATCTGGCCCAGTCTCAAGATTTACGCAAGAACCACATCGCCGAAGCCGTCAGCTACCGGGTTGGCTCACTCGCTCCTGTCTGAGCTTAGCCGTGCACCAACCCAAGCGGCCAACTCATCCAACGTCGCGCGCGCTTCGGGCAACAGGTTGTGAAACATCGGCCACACATGCGGCAAATCTGACGCGACATGCAGATCGACGGCAACGCCTTGCGCCTTCAAACGATCTGCCATGCGCAGCGTGTCATCCAGCAAAATTTCCGTATCGCCAGCACAAAGCCACACAGAGGGCGCGCCAGTAAAATCAGCAAACAAAGGGCTGGCGCGCGGACCAACAGGCGCATGATCGCCAAGGTAGGCCTGCGCTGTCTCTGCCAATCGTGCCGTCGGCAAGACCACATCCTTGGTCGCGTTGCGTTGAATACTCGCCCCCGAAAAGGTCATATCTGTCAAAGGTGAAAGCGCAAACACGCCAGCAGGCAACGCCGCACCCTCGACGCACAGCTGACCCAATAAGGCCAACGCCAGATTTCCACCGGCACTGTCACCGCCAACAATTATGTGTGCCGGATCCACACCTTCGTCCAAAAGAGCACGATAACTAGCCATGCAATGATCGATTGCGGCCGGAAACGGAGCTTCGGGAGCCAAAGGGTAACGGGGCAGAACGGCACGGATGCCAACCCGTTTTGCCAATGCGGCCACAGTTGCGCGCATCGTTCGAGGGCTGCCAAACACATGCGCCCCGCCGTGAAAGTACAACAGCAAAGGGGTGCCGGGCGTCTGAGAGCGAGAAAGCCACAAAGCAGGCAAACCTGCCAAATCGCGCCTCACGCATTTCGTTCCCCAAGGGGCACGAAAGAAAAGCGCGGCCTTCACCTCGAAACTTGCGCGCAAAATAGCGGGGTTGGTCGCGCGTGACAAAAATGGCTTTTCCGTCAGGCGCAACCAAGCGTTCAACAGGTGCGCTTGCCAGCTCATCAGCGTTTGGCCTCAATGGCCTCCCAAATTTTCGCGGCAATATTCACACCGTCAAACCGCTCAAGTTCTTGAATGCCGGTGGGCGACGTTACGTTGATCTCAGTTAAGTAATCGCCAATGACGTCGATCCCAACAAAGATCTGCCCGCGTTCTTTCAAAAGAGGCCCAATGCGGGCGCAGATCTCAAGATCGCGTTCGCTTAGCCCGATTTTCTCAGGGCGACCACCGACATGCATGTTGGACCGTGTTTCGCCTGCCGCCGGGACTCGATTGATTGCACCAACCGCTTCACCATCGACCAAAATCACGCGTTTATCACCGTTGCTGACGTCGGGCAGAAATTTTTGAACAATCAGTGGCTCGCGGCTGAAGCTGGAAAACAATTCGTGCAAAGACGTCAGATTGCGATCATTCGCATCCAAGCGGAATACACCTGCACCGCCATTGCCATAGAGCGGCTTTAGAATAACGTCGCTATGCTTGGCCTTGAAGGCTTTGATCGTTTCAAGATCGCGCGCGATTGTGGTGGGCGGCGTCAAGTCTGGGAAATCCAAAACTAGCAGTTTTTCAGGGAAGTTACGGACCCAAAATGGATCATTCACGACCAAGGCGTGATCTTTTAAGCGATCAAGCAGGTGGGTCGATGTGATATAATGCATGTCAAAAGGCGGGTCCTGACGCAGCCAAACCACATCAAAGTCAGCCAGATCGACTTCGCGCATTTCGCCAAGCTGGGCATGTTCGCCTTGCACCCGCTGCACGGTGAAATCCTGTCCACGCGCAGTGATGCGACCTTCTTGATAGGCAAGTTGATCGGGGGAATAGAAAAATAGGCTGTGGCCGCGTGCCTGCGCCTCTTCGGCCAAGCGAAAGCTGCTGTCGGCATTGATATCAACGTCCCCAATAGGGTCCATCTGAAAGGCGATTTTCATGACGTATCTCCGGCATATTGCTTACCTTAGATGGCCCAGAGAGAGGCGCGGTGCAATGGCATAGGCCTGTGCAAAAGCGCACGACAGCAAAAGCCGCCACTTTGCACGCGTCAAATCCATGCCGCAAAAGCGTTTTCCAGAACGGATACTTGCCCGTGTCGATCCACCAATGCCACGTCAAACCGGACATCCGTCAAAGACCCACGCGGACAAGTCCCAAGATATTCCTCGCCGGTGACGAACAGGCGTTGCACTTGGGCGCGAGTTATCCGGGACATCGCGGTGTCAAAATCTTTGCTTTTCTTCACTTCGACCATAACGACGTCATCACCATCGGCAAAAATCAAATCGATCTCACCCCGCCGCCCTCGCCAGCGGGTTTCCAAGAGCACATAGCCAAGTGCGACGTATTGCGCGGCCACGCAGTCTTCTGCCGCGAGCCCCGCCAAATAAGAGGTACGGCCTTTAGATATCTGCGCCTGAACAACAGGGTTGGTTGCATCAAAATCCTGTACCCTTGGCGCAAACGTCATCGCAATCTTCCTGTCTTAACCACTGTCAATCACGCGACAACAACAACGCCTGTTGATACACTTGTCGCTTGGGCACATCGAAGGTTTCCGACACAAAGGCCGCAGCATCCTTTACCGACATATCCGCGAGCGCTGATTGTAGTGCCGATTCGATGTCTTTTTCATTAACGGCGACCGCTTCGGATCGCCCAATCAGCACAACCACTTCGCCTTTGATGTTGGTGGTTGCGTAATGTTCGGCAAGCTCTTGCACCGTACCGTGCCTCGTTTCTTCGAATTTCTTCGTCAATTCACGGCACAGTGTCGCGGGTCTGTCTGCGCCCAACACTTCGACAGCATCAGCCAACAATGCGCCCGCACGTTTGGGTGATTCGTACATCACCAGTGTTGCTTGTACGCCTGAAAGCGCACGCAGGGCTGTTTTTCTCGCGTTGCGTGTGGTCGGCAAAAAACCGGCGAAATAAAACGCATCCGTCGCCAATCCGCCCACCACCAGCGCTGTCAGCACGGCGGATGGCCCCGGCGCGCAAGTCACCGTAACGCCCGCCACTCGTGCTGCGCGAGCCAGTTCAAAGCCGGGGTCCGCAATCAACGGCATACCCGCCTCAGACGCATAGGCAACGCTTTCACCCGCCGCGGCGCGCGCCACAAGCCTTGCAACAACGGCCTCTCTAGAATGTTCGTGCAACGCCTCGATTCGCCGCCCATCTAGGGGAACCCCGTGAATATCCATCAATTTGCGCAAAGATCGCGTGTCTTCGGCCACCAGCACGTCCGCACTGGCAAGCACGTCCAGCGCCCTCAGCGTAATATCGCGCGCCGTCCCGATTGGCACGCCAACAAACCACAGTCCCGCGCCGAGAACGCCTTTGATATGATTCAACGCTGGACCCGCCTTTTTGTACGTTTATGATCCGGCCCTAGAAATCGGGTCGGCACCTGCACTGCCCCGAATGTTGGGAGTGACTGCATCATGTTCGCGTTTTTAAAGACCCTGCGCAAGGCGACACGCCGCGCTTTTCTGCCAGTAGCCATGTTGGCCCTTGCCGCCTGTGACCCTGCCGCCCTTGGTGGGTTAGGTGGTGGATTGGGGAACAGTGGCCCGAAAATCGACGCTTCAAAGCCCATACCGGTGGCCTTGCTTGTGCCACGCGGATCCGCGCAGGCCAGCGACAACCTGTTGGCAACCAACCTTGAGAACGCAGCCCGCCTTGCGATCCGCGATTTGAGCGGTGTGCAGATCGATTTGCGTGTTTATGGCACAGCAGGCAACGCGCAGACTGCGGCAAGCCAAGCGGCCCTTGCCATCAATGACGGCGCGAACATCATCATCGGCCCGCTTTTCGCCGAAGCGGCGAACGCGGTTGGTGTCGTTGCTGCCGAACAGGGCGTAAATGTTCTGGCCTTTTCCAACAACACAACTATCGCAGGCGGCAACGTCTTTGTTTTGGGCGCCACCTTTGACAACACGGCTAACCGCCTTGTCAGCCACGCCGCAAGCCAAGGCCGTGACAAAATCGTCGTGGTACACGCACGGGACGTCGCGGGGCAGTTGGGTCGCAATGCGATCACCCAAGCAATTGCGCGCAGCGGAGCGACACTTGCAGGCACCGTTGACTATCCACTGTCTCAGGAAGGGCTGCTTGCCGCAGTGCCCAACGTCAAAGCGGCTGTGGACAGCGCGGGCGCCAACGGCGTTTTCCTGACCGCGTCACCTGCCGCGGGGCTACCGTTGCTTGCGCAACTTCTACCCGAAGCCGGCGTGTCGCCATCGACGACCCAGTATCTCGGGTTGACCCGCTGGGACATTCCAGCTCAAACATTGCAATTGCCCGGCCTGCAAGGTGGGTTGTTTACGCTGCCTGATCCGGGTGCCTCATCTGCATTCCGCAGCAAATACGAAGCAGCCTATGGCAGTGCACCGCACCCAATCGCGGGACTTGCCTTTGACGGAATTGCCGCAGTTGGCGCATTGGTCAGCCGAGGCAAGGCAAATGCACTGTCCCATGGATCTTTGACGCAAGGGTCCGGTTTTCAGGGCGCAACGGGTATCTTTCGCCTGCGAGCGGATGGCACCAACGAACGCGGTCTGGCCGTCGCCACTGTGCGCAACAACCAAGTGAGCATCATCAGCCCAGCGCCACGCGGGTTTGGCGGCGCAGGTTCCTAAACCCACACGCCCTGTCAGGAGCATCCCGTGACCGAACTTACCTTGGATGCGCCCGACACGCGCACACGAAACCTAATCTGCGCCGCCTCCGATATATTTGACGGGGCGGCGTTTGACGCTGCAATGCTCAGCGCGAAAAATGGTGCGGCAACAGACGTTCGCGGCGACATATTGGACCACCTCAAAGACGCGCAAACGCAAGGGCGCGCGCGCATCGCAGACGCGTTTCGTGCCGACCCTTTTGCATCGCGCGCAACCATTCGGGCCTATTCCTATCTGACAGACTGTTTGGTGCGCAGCGCGTTGCGCCTTGCGCAAGATGTCCTTCATCCGAACCCCACGCCAACGCAGGGCGAAAAGCTGGCCGTGATTGCCGTTGGTGGGTACGGGCGTGGTGAAATGGCGCCGTTTTCCGACGTCGACCTGCTGTTTTTGACGCCCTATAAAATCACCCCGTGGGCCGAAAGCGTGATCGAAGCCACGCTTTATGTTCTGTGGGACCTCAAGCTCAAGGTCGGCCATGCCAGCCGTACGGTGCGAGACTGCATCCGCCTTGGTACCGAAGATTTCACGATCCGCACGGCCATGCTTGAACACCGTTTTCTGTTCGGAGACGAAACCCTCGCGGCAGAACTCGACACCCGCCTACAGGCCGACTTGTTCGCAGGCACTGAACGTCAGTTCATCGAGGCCAAGTTGGCCGAACGCGAAGCTCGTCACATTCGCCAAGGCCAGCGCTATGTGGTCGAACCCAACGTCAAAGAAGGCAAAGGCGGCCTGCGCGATCTGCAGTCTTTGTTTTGGATCGGCAAGTACACCCATAAGGTTCAAGACCCCGCGGAATTGGTTTCCCTTGGGCTGTTCACCGAGGAAGAGTTTGACGCCTTTGTCACAGCCGAGGATTTCTTGTGGGCTGCGCGGTGCCATTTGCATCTATTGACCGGGCGCCCGACAGAACAGTTGTCTTTTGACATGCAAGTCGCCGTTGCCGAGGCCATGGGTTACAAAGACAAAGCCGGACGGCGTGGTGTCGAAATTTTTATGCAAGCGTTCTTTCGCGAAGCAACCGTTGTTGGCGATCTGACCCGGATTTTCCTCACCAAACTTGAGGCTGTTCACCTGAAAGACGAACCGCTTTTGGAACGGCTGTTCAAACGCAAACGCAAGGTCAAGGCTGGCTATCGCGTGATCCACAACCGCCTTGCGATCAACGACGATGCGACTTTTCTTGCCGATCCGCTAAACCTGTTGCACATCTTCGAAGAAGGCTTGCGTACAGGCATGTTGATCCACCCGGATGCCATGCGATTGATCGCCTCCAACTTGCATCTGATCGACGACGCCTTTCGCAACACGCCCGAGGCACAGCGCCTGTTCCTTGATCTGATGCTGAAACACGGCAATCCAGAACGCGCGCTGCGGCGCATGAACGAACTCGGTGTGCTGTCAGCCTTTATCCCCGAATTCGACGACATCGTGGCGATGATGCAGTTCAATATGTACCACTCATATACTGTGGACGAACATACCATCCAGTGCATCGCGCAACTGGCCATGATCGAAAAAGAAGAATTGGTCGAAGACCTGCCAGTTGCCTCTTCGATCCTAAAGCGGGGCGTAAGCCGCCGTGTATTATACGTGGCATTGCTGCTGCATGATATCGCCAAGGGCAAACCCGAAGACCACGCAATTCTTGGGGCCCAGATGGCGCGCAAAATCGGCCCTCGGTTGGGGTTGAAACAGGACGAGGTCGACACCGTTGAATGGTTGATCCGGTATCACCTGCTTATGTCCGACATGGCCCAAAAACGCGACATCGCCGACCCGCGCACTGTGCGCGATTTTGCCAAAGCAGTGCAGACCGTAAAACGGCTTGATCTTCTGTGTGTGCTGACCGTTTGTGACATTCGTGGCGTCGGCCCGGATGTGTGGAACAACTGGAAGGCCGTGCTGATCCGCGCGCTCTATCGCCAGACCAAGCGCGCGCTTGAGGACGGGATGGAGGCGTTGACTCGCCACAATCGCGGCACCGAGGCCAAGAAAGACCTGCGCGCCGCCCTTTCGGACTGGCCGCGCAAAGACTTGCAAACCGAAACCGCCCGCCATTACGATCCTTACTGGCAAGGGCTGCATGTGACCGCTCATGTGGCCATCGCCAACTTACTGCGCGGACATGCCGGCAACGAGATCGCAATCGACCTACACCCAGACGAAGACCGCGACGCCACCCGCGCCTGTTTTGCAATGCCCGACCACCCCGGCATCTTTGCACGCCTTACAGGTGCATTGGCGCTTGTTGGGGCCAACGTGGTCGATGCGCGCAGTTACACCACCAAAGACGGCTTTGTGACAGATGTGTTCTGGATACAGGACGCTGACGGCAACCCCTATGATGCCGCCCGCCTGCCACGCTTGCGCAAGATGATCGAACGCACCCTTGCGGGCGAAGTCGTCACGCGCGAGGCGATCAAAGACCGCGACAAGGTCAAGAAACGCGAAAAAGCGTTCAAGGTTCCCACCCACATCACATTCGATAACGACGGATCCGACATCTATACCATCATCGAAGTCGACACCCGCGACCGTGCCGGGCTGCTTTATGATCTGACGCGCACGCTGGCGGCGTCAAACGTCTACATCGCCAACGCCGTCATCGCGACCTATGGCGAACAGGTGGTCGACACCTTCTATGTCAAAGACATGTTCGGCCTGAAATATTACACCGAAAGTAAGCAAAAGACGCTGGAAAAACGACTGCGCACGGCAATCACCGAAGGTGTTGAACGGGCTAAGGAATAATAGCCTGCGCGCGAGATCTGCCTCAAGATCTGACTTCAATGCGCGGTGAAACCGCAGGCGCTTTCGGTCGGCAATTCAAGATCCCAAGCGCCTCGCCGAACGTCGCTTGGTTGGTTCGCGCATTGATTGCCTGAGCCGCTAGCGCTGGCGCAATAGGGCACCATTCAACATGTCTTCGACCATGGGAATTGTCGACTTTGCGATCTTCAACGTGGCCCGGTCTAATCGAGCAGGGTTTTTTATGCGGCCACCCCAAAATCCACGTTGCCCTCGGCCGGGCGATGCAACCTGCACTGTGGCCATCACGCCTGCGGACCCAGTATGGAACAAGGTCACGTCTGCCGATCCTTCTGACGGATACATTTGGACCTTGATCAAATAATCGTACCGCTGCGCACGCGCGTTCTCGACCAAGTTTGGCTTGCTCCAGTACCGCCGATTGCTTTCACCAATTACAAGCGGCGTAAAGCTACCAATTTCAGCTGCGCGGTCCGCCAAGTCGGTCCAAAGCGATGTTTCTTCTGCCCCTGCCGCATGCGTTGAGCCATAAACGACACGCGCCACCGCAAAACGGGCTGGCAAATCAAAGTGATCGGGGGTCTCGGTCGTTATCGCGATGGGGGCCGCATCCCCAACAAAGTTAGCACCAAGCGAAACCGCCCTGACCTTGCGCATCGATATTAACGCCAGCGCAATCACCACTCACGCCTCACACGATTGGACACGTCCGCTTGAGGCGGGCTGGTGTGCGCAGGCGGGGCTGGCATACTTGGCGCAGTTTGCAACCGAAGGAATTCGCACCATGCTCCGCCTTTTTGCGGCCTTTCTCCTCCCTCTGGCATTGACGGCGTGCGCATCTGTCGAACGCATCGCGCTGCCAAAGGTCGCCCCAATTGCTGGTGCGAATTGGGCTGCGGCAGCAGACCGGCAGCGTATCACCGTGAATTACTCCGCTTACGACACCTTCCTGCAACGGTATCGCACAGTCGACGACAGCGGCATCGCAAGACTGCGATACAAAGCCGTCAGCCCAAAGGATCGCGCATCGCTCAATTCCTTTGTCGACCAGCTTGAGGCGACGGATCCACAGGCCCTCACGCGCGACCAGCAACTCGCCTTCTGGATTAACCTTTACAATGCGCAAACCATCGCATTGATCCTCGACCATTACCCCGTCGCCAGCATCCGAGACATCTCGGACGGGCCATTGCGCCTTGGGCCTTGGAACCGCCCTGACGTGCAGGTGCGCGGGCAGGCCCTGTCCCTAAACGACATCGAACACCGGATCGTGCGGGCACATTTCAAAGAACCTCGCGTTCATTACGCGTTGAATTGCGCGGCTTTGGGATGCCCAAACCTCAAGGCAGAGGCATGGCGCCCCCAAAGCCTTGATGCGGATTTTGAAGCGGCCCAAACTGCTTATCTTGCGCATCCTCGTGGTGTGTCGGTGGACGCGAATGGCCGAGTGACGGCTTCAAAAATTTTCATCTGGTTCCGAGAGGACTTTGGCACCACCAATCAAGATGTCTTGGCCCAGCTTGTCGCACATACCCCGCCAGAAAAAAGCGCCGCCCTCGCGCGGCGGGGTCGTATCGACAAATATGCGTATGATTGGGGCCTGAACGAAGCCCGTTGATCGCAGCGGTTGCGGGCCCAGCTATTGCGCCCCAAGCGCCCAAGCGCTACGCCCATCCCATGAAACCGATCCGCCTCATGTCCGGCTTCCTGACCGTCGGCTTTTGGACATTGGCCAGCCGCGTGCTGGGCTTTGTGCGCGAGATCATGATCCTTTCCTTAATTGGCCCCGGCCCCTTGATGGACGCCTTTGTCGCAGCATTCCGTCTGCCCAACATGTTCCGCCGTTTCTTTGCCGAAGGCGCTTTTAACGCGGCCTTTGTCCCCATGTTTTCTGGTAAGCTTGAAGGAGACGAAGACGCCGCCCGCTTTGGACGCGACGCATTGAATGGGCTGGCGCTGGTGACACTGATGCTGACGGCCTTGGCGATGATCTTTATGCCGGCCCTTGTGTGGGCGACGGCTGGCGGATTTAGCCCCGAACGAATTGATCTGACCGTCGGCTTTGGGCGCATCGTGTTTCCTTACATCTTCTTTATGTCGCTGTCGGCGTTGTTTTCTGGCGTGCTGAACGCGACGGGCCGCTTTGCTGCTGCTGCTGCGGCACCAGTTTTGCTGAACGTTATGGTCATCGGGGCAATGACGCTTGCATGGATCACAGGCGGCGGCGTGATCAACTGGCTGATTTGGACGATCCCGTTTGCAGGTGTTGCACAACTGGCGCTCACTTGGGGGGCGGCCGCACGTGCTGGCTTTGCGTTGAAGCCCGGCCTACCACGTTGGACCCCGGATATGTCGCTGATGGTGCGCACTGCCGTGCCCGCGGCGCTGGCTACCGGCGTGATGCAAATCAACCTTGTGGTGGGGCAACTGGTTGCCAGCCAATATGATAGCGCCGTCAGCTGGCTTTTTGCGGCAGATCGTTTGTATCAACTGCCCCTCGGCGTTGTAGGCATCGCGGTCGGTATCGTGTTGCTGCCTGACTTGTCTCGCAAGCTGAAAGCAAACGATATGGGCGGCGCGCGCGACGCTTATTCCCGCGCAAGTGAATTCGCGATGGCCCTTACTGTGCCGTCGGCGATTGCGCTGATGGTAATCCCGCTGCCGCTGGTTTCCGTTTTGTTTGAACGCGGCGCGACAGACACGGACGATGTGGCTGCCATTGCCGTTGCAGTCGCGATCTATGGCCTTGGCCTGCCTGCTTTTGTGCTGCAAAAAGTGCTGCAACCGCAGTATTTTGCACGCGGAGACACAAAACGTCCGTTCTATTTCGCCGTGGTCGCGATGGTCATCAATGCAGGCCTTGCCATCGGCCTTGCCCCCGTTGTCGGTTGGATCGCACCGGCCATCGCCACCACTTTGGCCGGGTGGGTCATGCTTGGGCTACTGTATTGGGGGCTGCGCGGAATGGGGGATGCCGTGCATGTTGACGCGCGTTATCGCCACCGCCTGCCGCGCATTATTTTGTCGGCGCTGATTATGGGGGCGGTTCTTTGGGTTTCGACTATCTTATTAGAGCCTGCCCTAGGCACCCCGGGCCTGCGCTACATCGCACTTCTGGCGCTGATCATCCTTGCCGCTTTCAGCTATTTCGGAGCAGCACACAAATTGGGCGGCGTTAAGCTTTCCGATGTCAAAGGGGCCGTCCGCCGCTAGCGGCGACGAAAAACCCCCAACAGTCGGCGCATGCCCCCCGGCACCACAAGCGCCGTCAGGGCAAAGCCCGCCGCAAAACCAGCCAATTCGCCGACCCATTCATACCCAACCTGAAACAGCACGCCAAAGACCAGCTGAATTCCCATCAGCACGCCAATCAGCATAAAGGCCTGTCCTTGCGGCCCGCCACTGGCGACCTGCCGCTGCCAATATAGAAACGTATAGGTCCCAATCAGCCCGTAAACGCAGGGGTACGCCCCGACCAACCACGGCTCATTCGTCAACAGCCCAAACATCAGCGCCCCAAAAATGCCCGACAGGAAGAACATCAAGATGACAGCGAAGCCCCCCAAGATCTCGCCCACCATTTTGCCCATCGCAAGCAAAATCACCCCCGCAAAGATCGAGGACGTGAACGACCCGAACACAAACGGATAGGTCACAAAACGCAACAAATGTTCAGGAAGCAACCGCCCATTGTCGATCATGAAATCAAACGCGATCCCAGAAAACGCATAGTCATTCAGCGCATTCAGCCGCCACCCTACCGCTTGCGGCCCACCGATCAAGCCCGCCTCGCCCACGCTAAAGGCAAGTTCGGGCAACGCAAGTGCGATGAACAGCAGCCAAACCGCAGGCGGCAAAGGGTTGATGGGGCTGGGATCGTGAAATTCTGACATAAATTTGGCCTGCTTGACGACTGTTGGCCCCATGGGTAAGCCAGCAAGGCAGATTTGCCCAGAGGTCCTAAGATGTCAGACACCACATTCACCCCCCGCGTTTTTTCCGGCATCCAGCCATCGGGCGGGCTGACGCTGGGCAATTATCTGGGCGCCATCAAACGCTTTGTGTCCATGCAAGAAGAAGATTACGAGACGATCTATTGCATGGTCGACCTGCACGCGATCACCGTTTGGCAGGACCCAAAGTCGCTGGTGCACAATACGCGCGAGCTGGCCGCAGGCTTTATCGCGTCCGGCATCAGCCCCGAAAAATCGATCCTGATCAACCAATCCGCCGTGCCTGAGCACGCCCAATTGGGTTGGATTTTCAACTGCGTCGCTCGTATGGGTTGGATGCAACGCATGACGCAATTCAAGGACAAAGCAGGCAAGAACGCGCAAAACGCGTCGCTTGGGCTGTTCGGGTATCCGGCCCTGATGGCAGCCGACATTCTGGTCTATCACGCCACGCACGTGCCCGTGGGCGACGATCAAAAACAGCATCTTGAGCTGACCCGCGACATCGCGGCCAAGTTCAACCACGACTACGGCGTTGATTTCTTTCCCATGACCGAACCTGTGATCGAAGGGGCGGCAACGCGCGTGATGTCCCTGCGCGATGGGTCAAAAAAGATGTCCAAAAGCGATCCATCAGATGCCAGCCGCATCAACATGACGGATGATGCTGACACCATCGCCAAGAAAATCCGCAAAGCCAAAACCGACCCCGACGCGTTGCCAAGCGAGGCCAAAGGGCTGGAAGACCGTCCAGAGGCGCGCAATCTGGTCAACATCTATGCAGCCCTTGCGGACATGTCTGTCGATCAAGTGCTGGCCGAACATGGCGGCGCGCAGTTCGGAACATTCAAACCCGCGTTAGCAGATTTAGCCGTGGCCAAGCTTGCACCAATTTCAGGCGAAATGGCGCGCCTGATGGATGACGTGACCGAAATCGACAAGGTTCTGGCCAAGGGCGCATTACAGGCGCGAGAAATCACCGCCCCGATTTTGAAAAAGACCTATGAAATTGTTGGGATGGTCGGCAGCTAGAGGCGCATTCTGACCGAGGCGTAGAGCTTGAGGGAAAGTCTGTTTTACGGACGAAACGACCTGTCGGTAAATCAATTGTCAGCAAGGTAGAGTTCTTTTAACGTTGATTAAACGACGACACTATCGAAAGCGCTATTCCGGGTTTAGGGGCTGAAAATTGAAACACTATCGAGATATGAACACCAAGGAACGTCTTCGATATGATCTAGTTGGTTACCTTTGTATTGTTGTACTTAAATTTACGATCCCTGAATTTGGTGGGAATGGAGGTTACACAATCATACTTGATTTTGGATTCTTTGCAGGCCCGTTCTACATCTTATATCAACTGTATAAACTTTGGTCGCGTAAGTAATTATTGCAATCCAATAAATTCGCCCCACTTTGCGCGAGTTTATTTTACAAAATCGGTAAGTTTGGACTCAAACCAAACATCGCTCGCCGACCCCATCAAACAAAATTACCCGCCCAATGACCGCAACAACGCCACCGACGGATCACCCGTCGGGGCTTGCCCCAAACTACTTTGATAGGCCGAAATCGCCGCACGGCTTTTCTTGCCCAGCACCCCATCTGCGCCACCTGTATCAAAGCCACGCCCAGTCAGGCGCTTCTGCAACGTGATGCGATCATCCTTGGTCAGTCCAAACTTGTCCGGCGGGAATGACCCGCGCAAAGGCCCACCCCCGGCAATCCGATCCGCCAAAAGGCCGACGCCAATCGCGTAGCTGTCTGAATTATTATACGTCTTGATTGACCGGAAATTCGACGTGACCGAGAAACGCGGCCCGCCCGCTTGCGGTTGAATGATCGACCCAGCGGGTGCGCCATTGCCAACTTCTCCGCCCCATTTTAAACCTTTGGTCCAGCGATTGCGCGACAGATAGGCCGCCGTGGACGCCAGTGAATCCGCAGGATCATTCGACCAGATATCGCGCCGCCCGTCGCCATTAAAATCTACGGCAAAGGCTTGATAGGATGTGGGGATGAACTGTGTGTGCCCCATCGCCCCGGCCCATGATCCCTTAAGGTTGCCGGCAGTCGTGTCACCCGATTGCAAAATCTTAAGCGCGGCAACCAATTGTTTTTCAAAGAATGCACCGCGCCGCCCGTCATAAGCCAAGGTCGATGTGGCCGACACCACCGGCACATCGCCGCGCCGCTCGCCAAAGAAACTTTCGAGACCCCAGATCGCCGTCACGACTTCGGCTTCGACGCCATAGCGTGCCTCGACGTCGGCCAACGTACTGCGATGACGTTCAAAAGCCGCGCGCCCCTTTGCGACCCGTTCGTCCGACGTGGCGATGGACAGATAGTCCTCAAGCGTGCGGGAAAATTCGACCTGATTGCGGTCGCGCGTCACAACACCGGGCAAATAGCCCGTTCCGCGAAAGGCGGCGTTTAGTGTCGTGTCGGAAATGCCTTGCCGCCCAGCGCGGCCGCGAAAGCTTGCCACCCAAGCGTCATAACCCGCATTGGGCGCGGGGCGCAGGTCTGCGGGCAACCCGCTTGCGGCCGCGGCTTTGGGCACGGCACCCGAACTGCATGCGACAAGGCCGAATGCGCCCAATCCAACCATGGCTGATCTACGTGTTACTAACATGGGTCTGCTCACTTCTTTAAGTTTTCAAATAACCTACCCCGAGAAGCGGCCTGCGCAAAGAGGATATGCAGCATTGGGCGGTGTACCGCCCGCAACCAATCTCACCGTTTTGATCGCCCCGACCACGCGACGACATATGCGGCCGCATCAAAAAAGCACCATTTCTGTGTGCAAATGCGCCTTACAAAAACGGCATATACCCATATTTTTATGGAAGAAGAGGATAGTTCAATGCCCAACACTGTACCCTCCGACACCCGTGTCGGTCACATTCACCTCAAGGTAAGCGATTTAGAACGCGCCATCCATTTTTACAGAAACGTTTTGGGATTTAGCCTAACGCAGCGTTATGGCGATCAGGCTGCGTTTCTGGGGGCTGGTGACTATCACCACCATATCGGCCTGAACACATGGCATTCACGCGGTGCAGACCCCGCACAGGAACCAGCGCCGGGGCTGTATCATGTGGCTTTTCTATTTCCGGATCGCGCATCATTGGGGGCGGCGGTGCAGCGTGTGCTAGATCACGGCACCGTTCTGGATGGTGCGGCTGATCACGGCGTATCTGAGGCGGTCTATTTCCGCGATCCTGATGGCAACGGCATCGAGCTTTATCGTGACCATCCAGCCTCAGAATGGCCCCGTGATGCGGGCAGTCATTTGGCAATGACCAACACGCCGCTTGATGTGGTGGCTCTGGTTGCAGATGCACGGTAGTGCCGATTTAACCCCTCGTTTGTGTTTTCAGCAAGACGCAAGGTGTGCACATATTATATGCCACGAAAACTGCTTGGTTGTGGGTATTACCTCTGGTTCCCAAATGGGGATGAGAACGCCCCTCGGTGCGCGTTGCGTCTGCATGCGATTTCAGCCACGCTGCGGGTAGTCAATTAGGGGGACGGCATGAGCACGGGATTTTATTGGGACGAACGCACCATGTGGCATGGCGGCGGCAACTATGCCTTTACCGTGCCCTTGGGCGGTCTGGTTCAACCTCTTGCCGCTGGTGGTCTGCCCGAAAGTCCCGAAACCAAACGCCGTCTAAAGAATTTGATGGACGTGACAGGCCTGACACACGACTTGTCGGTGACGACCGCCCCCGAGGTCACGATGGCGCAAATCCTTGCTGTGCATGACGCCGATTATATCGACACGTTCAAAGCACTGTCGGATGACAACGGCGGCGAAGTTGGTCACCACGCCCCCTTTGCCAAAGGTGGTTTCGAACTTGCCGCGCTATCGGCAGGCCTGACAACGGGCGCTGTTGCCGATGTGCTAAACGGCACCCACACCAATGCTTATTCCTTAAGCCGCCCACCCGGCCACCATTGCCGCGCCGATGGCCCTATGGGCTTTTGCCTGCTCGCCAACATCGCCATCGCGATTGAAGCCGCCAAAGTCGCCCAGCCTGATTTACGCATAGCTGTGCTTGATTGGGACGTGCATCATGGCAATGGCACCGAAAGCATTTTTTATGATCGGCCCGATGTTCTGACAGTTTCGCTGCATCAAGAGGGCAATTACCCTCTAGACACTGGCGCTTTAGCGGATCGAGGCGCCGGGGCCGGACAAGGTTTCAACCTGAACCTTCCGTTGCCAGCAGGCGCGGGTCACACCGCCTATTTACACGCCATAGATCGCGTCGCGATTCCCGCGATCGAAGCCTATGATCCTGACCTTATCATCGTCGCCTGTGGTTTCGATGCTGGTGCAGTTGATCCGCTGGCGCGTATGCTTGCCACAGCCGAAACATTCCGCGAAATGACCCAGAAAATCAAAACTCTAGCTGAACGTGTCTGCGACGGAAAACTGGTTCTGTCCCACGAGGGCGGGTACTCGGAAATCTATGTTCCGTTCTGTGGCCACGCCACGCTTGAGGCCCTTTCAGGCAGTAAAATCACCGCCCCCGACCCCATGGCGCACGCCCTGAACGCGCGTCAGCCGGGGCCTCGTTTTGATGCTTTTCTGCGCGGTGAAATAGACCACATGGCCAAAGAATTGGGCCTCTGACCTCTTGACGACGTGGGGTTTAGACCCGACATGACACAAATTATGTAAAAAGGCGTAACATATGCCCGCACCAAACCCTGCCGCGCTCGACTTTCTACTAACGCGCCGGTCCCGCCCCGCCAAAATACTGTCTGAACCCGTGCCCGACCACGCCACGCTTGAAACCTTGCTGACGGCAGCTGCGCGCACCCCTGATCATGGCAAGTTGGAACCTTGGCGTTTTATTGTGCTGCAAAAGGGCGCGATGCCGCGTCTGGCACAAACGGCACAGGATTGCGCCCAAACCGCTGGGCTTGATCCAGAGCAAGTCACCAAGGCACGCACGCAGTTCGATCAGGGTCACCTCGCTGTGGCTGTCATCGAAGTGCACAAATCATCGGAAAAAATCCCCCATCTCGAACAAACCTATTCCGCCGGGGCTGTGTGCCTTGCGCTGCTCAATGCAGCCTTAGCTGCGGGTTGGGGGGCCAATTGGCTGAGTGGATGGCCCAGCCATGATCGCGGATTTATGCAACAAGCACTGGGGCTTAGCGATCATGAACGCGTTGCTGGCTTTATTCATATCGGCACCGAAAGCAGTGCTCCGCCGGACCGCCCACGCCCGGACTTGAACGCCATCACAACATGGGTCGATACATGATCTTATCGTCGTTCTTTGCAGCACTTGGCCAGATCGGCGACCGCCGTTTTCGCCGCGTTCTATTGTTGGGTTTGGCGCTGACAATCGCATTGCTGATCGCTGCAACGTCGGGCTTTGTTTGGCTGATCGGAACCCTGACGGCGGATTCTGTGACTGTCCCTTGGATCGGTGAAATCACATGGCTTGGACATATCCTTAGCTGGGGTTCGTTTTTTCTTTTCTTCGTGCTGTCGGTCTTTTTGATGATGCCGGTTGCCTCGGCGATCACGTCGATGTTTCTGGACGAAGTCGCCGCCGCGGTCGAGGATCGGCATTATCCCCACTTGCCTGCCCCGACCAAGGTACCCTTTGGGGATGCGGTGATAGATACCGTGAACTTTCTAGGAGTATTGATCGCAGCCAACCTATTGGCGCTGATTCTTTACGTCATCTTTGCGCCCGTTGCGGTTTTTATCTTTTGGGGGCTGAACGGTTTTTTGTTGGGACGGGAATATTTTATGCTGGCGGCCATGCGCCGCGTGGGCCGCGCCAATGCCAAAGCGCTACGCCGCGCCTATATCGGCACCATTTGGTTGGCCGGGACGTTGATGGCAATTCCGTTGTCGATTCCCTTGGTAAACCTGCTCATCCCCATCATCGGAGCCGCGACGTTCACCCATCTTTATCACAAGCTTACAAAGGCTTAAGCGCGCGATCAAACCAGCCCATGTCGCTAAGGGAAATCCACCCCGATATGATGATACCCGCGATGATGCACCACAAAACAAAGGCGACACCCGTGACGATCCACGCCTTACGTTTAAGGTGGTGGTGTTCAGGTGCGCCCGCATGGGTTCCGGGTTCGATGTTGCCCAAATCACCTTGGGTCTGCACCTTGATGGGCAGCGCAATCAGAAAGCACATCCACCAAATCACCGCATACAAAACAAGAGCCGAAGTAATACCCATTAGACTTGCTCCAATTCGACCAGACAGCCGTTAAAATCCTTGGGGTGCAAGAACAAGACCGGCTTGCCATGAGCTCCAATCTTAGGTTCTCCGTTGCCCAACACGCGGGCACCAGTGGATTTAAGGTGATCGCGGGCGGCGATGATGTCATCCACCTCATAGCAAACATGATGCATTCCACCTGCGGGGTTCTTTTCCAGAAAGCTGTTGATTGGGCTGTCTTTGCCTAACGGGTATAGAAGCTCGATTTTGGTGTTTGGCAGTTCGATGAACACCACGGTCACGCCGTGGTCGGGTTCGTCCTGTGGCGCGCCAACCTTTGCGCCCAGCGCGTCGCGATACTGCGATGCTGCAGCCTCAAGATCAGGTACAGCGATGGCAACGTGGTTCAGGCGACCAATCATCCAAAAATCCTCTGAGTTTGGGCAGTTTGTTCCTTATCGCCAAGCAAAAGCAGCGGTGCAAGGGCGCGTGTTAACTTGCTGTTAGGCAACCATGCGTAACCATGAATCGCAATTGTTCCTGGAGGACGGCATATGGATACGGACCCTTTTACGCCAAACTACCCCGCGCCAACCGCGCTGCGCCCATTGCTGGGCCTGACTGTGTTGGTGATCGAAGACAGTCGCTACGCCTGCGAAGCATTGCGTTTGCTGTGTTTACGCAGCGGTGCACGCATTAGGCGGGCTGATACTTTGCGGTCGGCGCGGCGTCATTTGCAAGTCTATCGCCCGTCAGTTGCGATCATTGATGTCGGCTTACCTGACGGCAATGGGTCTGATTTAATTCGCGAACTAGTCGAATCGAACCAACGCCCAGACGTCATCCTTGGAACGTCCGGGGACTTTGACGGTGAAGAATCGGTGATGGGGGCTGGTGCAGACGGCTTTTTGGATAAACCGATTGTGTCATTGGCCGTATTTCAGGACACCATCCTGACGCACCTTCCGATGGATCGCCACCCCGCCGGACCACGCGCTGTCCCGCAGGAGTTGGTTGAACCGGATCCGATCGCATATCGTGATGACATGGCCCATGTTGCCGATGTTCTAGAAGCGGGAAGCGACACGCGCACTCTCGATTATGTTGCACAGTTTCTGGGTGGCGTGGCGCGCAGTGCCGAAGATCGCGAATTAGCGACTGCGACTGATGCTTTGGCGGCGAAACGCGCTTGCGGCGATTCAGCTACATCAGAAGCAGCCACGATCGCCGGTCTCGTCCAACTTCGACTTGCCGAGAAAATTGCGATCTAGCGCGCAGCCTTAGCGGCCCAACCAAGGGTCTTCGGCGGCACGCACAAGGCCAGTCAAGTCAGACAACCGTTCCGTTTGATGGCCTTGAGGGTCAAAATTGGCAGGATCAAGCCAGACCCGAAACGCTTCCTGCAGAGCAGGCCATTCAGCATCGATCGCAGCGAACCACGCTGTATCGCGGTTGCGCCCTTTAACCACGGTAGCCTGCCGAAAGACGCCTTCATAACTCAGGCCAAGCCGTTGCGCCGCGCGGCGCGACCCTTCGTTCAGCGCATCGCATTTCCATTCGAACCGCCGGTAACCTGCGCCAAAGGCCCAAGCCATCATCAAAAACAGCGCCTCAGTGCCTGCGCGCGTGTTTTGCAAAGCCGGGCTAAAATTGATGTGACCCACCTCTATGCTGCCCGCCGTTGGTGCAATCCGTAAGAAGCTTGCCACGCCTTCGAATGCACCGCTTTCCAAGTTCTTAACAGCAAAGAATTCTACACCCGCATCGGTTTCTGTTTCGCGCATCCAACGATGGTACTGAGAAGAAGATGAAAATGGGCCATAGGGCATATACGTCCAGACGTGGTCTTGCCCGACATAAGCGCGAAACAAGAGTGCCGCGTGCTTTTCGGCGACCAAAGGCTCTAGACTGCAATACTGCCCATTCAACACCAGCGTGTTGTCCGGCGTGGGCGGTGGCGTCCAATCTGGGACAGGTGTGTGGTTTGGGCGATAAAGTTCAAACATGGCGGAACGTTAGGCGGTGTTCCGCCTAACGCCAAGTGAATTCAGACCATTATTTTACAACAAAAGGCCCGGATCCCGGCCCAAATCAACCCCAGGAAAGATCGAGCCCTCAAGCGTGGCGCGGTCAAGACCTGTCAAACCACGCATCACCCAAGCCGCGTGGGCACGCACATCACCCGTAGGCATCAAATCGCGCCCCTGATACAGATCACTTTCCGCCAAGCCCGGCCAATCACCGAAGACTTGTCCGCCTCGGACGGCCCCGCCGGCAAGAACCATCAACCCACCCGTGCCGTGATCCGTACCCTTGGTCCCATTTTCGCGTGCAGTGCGGCCAAATTCGGTCATCGCAACCACGGCTGTTTTGCTCCAGGTATCGCCCCGCATCTTACCGCGAAGCGTCGTTAGAGTTTCCGCCAACCGGTCCAAAGCGCCACCGATGACGCGTTGCTGATTGTTATGAGAATCCCAACCATTCAACGAAAAGGCCGCAATGCGCGCTTCGTCCGACAATTGTTGTGCTGCAAACTCTGCGACTTGAACGTGATCAGAAGTCTTACTGCCCTTCTTTTCGCTACGTTCCATGCCGGATGCGGACAAAATCTGCGCCTCTGACAGTGCGGCATGCATGGCGGGGTCGGCTTCTGTGATCAATTCCATCAAACGCTCGGCTTGGGGGCTAAGATCAAATTCCGCATCGGGCGACCAATTCGCCACTTGCGCCGTGCCAGTCAGCAAGCGCATGTCCTCGCGCCCGATTGCATACGCTGTTTGCGCGGTAATGCCTGGAACCGTTTGCAGCATCCGGTTCAGCCACCCATCGCGCACCCCCGCAAGCGAAGATGTACCCGCCTCTAGTAAATCCTGCCCGTCAAAATGGCTGCGCTTGTCGCGGTAAGGCGTGGATACTGCGTTCACAAATGAAAGCTGCCCCGCCTTCCACATCGGCATCAAAGGGGCGAGTCGTGGGTGCAGCGCGAAATAGCCATCAAGGTCCAGCGCACCGCCTTCGGCCCCCAAGGCCAGTGATCCACGCAATTTGGAAAACGCCGGATCTCCGTAAGGTTGAACCACGTCTAGCCCATCCATTCCACCACGCAGAATGATCACAACCAATCGGGTATCCCAAGGCGCTGCTGCAAAACTGACCGGCGTCAGCAAAGGGCTGGCCGCCAAAGAACAACCGATGATACCAGAACGCGCTAAAAAACTACGGCGGGACAAAGACGAAGACATGACGATTTCCTATCTGCGTTGAAAGGCCGGGGACATAAGAACAAGACCAATGGCTTCGGGTTTGCTTTCGGCAGAGGCCGCCGCGAAACGCACCACATCATCGGCATAGGCGCCCAGCGCGGTGTCGACAAAACCACGTGGGTCCGGCAACGTACCCATGAAAACGTTGGGCACGTTCATTGCCCAAGTAACACGCGCAGCAAGCCCTTGAGGCGTTATCCAGTCAGGGTCATCTTCTGACCACCCATCCGGTCCGCCCGGCGACTCCCAAGCTTGTCCCATTGTGATCAATGGCCCGGTGATAAACTGGCGAATGGAGCCTGCTTTGACCCCTGCGATTGCATCACTTTCTGGCGCCAAAGCACGAAAGGCCGAAGACATAAAATCGATTGGAGGTTTGAAATTGACCAAGTCCGGTGCCCACGCCGACGGGTGGTCAAGCAAGGTTTCATAAAGCGGCAGCAACGCGCCATCGTGGGTAAGATATGCATTTTCCAGCGCATCCACCAACGTATCATCCGGCGTGTCGGTCGTGAAATGAACTGCCAACTTCCACGCCACATGTCGCGCCGTGGCGGGATGCGCGGCGAGGTCTTCAAGCACTGCGCGCACCGGTTTGTCGTTATAGGCGTCCGGATAAGTTTCCCCCAACACGGTTTCCTCGCCTGGTTCGACAAAATCCTTGCGGAACTTGTACCCGTTTTTCGCTTGAAACGTCATACCTGTGAACATTTCAGCAAGTTGGGTCACATCCGTTTGGGTGTAAGGACCATCGACGCCCAGCGTGTGCAATTCCAACACTTCACGTGCCAGGTTTTCATTTAATCCCGACCCTTTTTTCTTGGAACGACGTCCTGCCAGATCACTGTTGGGCCCGATGGATTTTGTTTGATCTAAATAGTCCAACATCACCGGATGCATCACCGCCGCTTGCAGCAAATCGGCAAAACGGCCGGTGATAAATGGCCGGATGGCATCATCAACATAAGGCGTCGTGGCACGCCGAATAACGCCGCGCTTTCCAGTGGCCGTAAAGTGGTCAGCCCAAAAGGCGACAAGACGTTCGCGAAACGGTGTTTCAGAGTAGGTTCGGCGCAGCAGTGTTTGACCAATCCACCCCATCCAAGCCCGGCGCGCATCCGCATTGATAAGATTGCGGTTCTTACGCGCCTGTTGGGCCTGTTCCGTACCGCGTGCCTTGCGACGCACGGTGTTCGCGGCTTGCGCTGCCACCATACGTTCGCGAAAGACATTGAACGGTTCGGTCGGGAAACGCGCCACCATGTCATCAGGCGCGCTTAATCCCGATAAAACAAGCGCCGCGTCCCGCGGCGCGGCAATTCTCGGCGATAGGCCATATCCGAACCGGATTTCCGCCAATATTGGGTCAAACTTACGCACGTGTCACTCTCTGCCATTTGTCAGGAACTCTGACAGAAATAGCACGTCAACGCCCGCGATGCACATCCACCAAGTTCGGCGTACGCAAAGAAGTGCCTAGTCTTGCGGAATAACGCGCAAACCCAGTTCCATTAGCTGATCGTTGTCCGGTTCCGATGGCGCATTCATCATCAAGTCTTCGGCGCGTTGGTTCATCGGGAATAGAATGACTTCGCGGATGTTTTGCTCACCCGCCAAAAGCATCACGATGCGGTCGATGCCCGCGGCACACCCACCGTGGGGCGGCGCGCCGTATTGGAATGCGTTGACCATGCCACCAAAGCGCTTGCGCACTTCGCTTTCATCATAGCCTGCGATTTCAAACGCCTTGAACATGATTTCCGGACGGTGGTTCCGGATCGCGCCCGACACCAGCTCATAGCCGTTGCAGGCCAGATCATACTGATAGCCCAAAACTTTTAGCGGATCGCCTTGCAGCGCTTCCATCCCACCCTGTGGCATTGAAAACGGGTTGTGCTCAAAGTCGATCTTGCCGGTTTCTTCGTCTTTTTCATAAATTGGGAAATCTACGACCCAAGCAAAGGCAAACCGGTTTTCGTCCGTCAGACCCAATTCAGTACCGATCGCATTGCGCGCGCGACCTGCGACGGATTCGAACGCTTTGGGCTTACCGCCAAGGAAGAACGCCGCATCGCCAACGCCAAGGTCTAGCTGCTGGCGGATCGCTTCTGTGCGTTCGGGGCCGATGTTTTTGGCCAGTGGGCCGGCTGCTTCCATCCCGCCTTCAACCTCACCGGACTTCAGTTTGGCTTGGGCTTCTTTCACCGGAATGCCAAGCTCTTGAGCAACCGAATCCGCCGTCTTTTCACGCCAGAAAATATACCCCATCCCCGGCAGGCCTTCTTTCTGCGCAAACGCATTCATGCGGTCACAGAACTTGCGGCTGCCACCCGTTGGCGCTGGAATGGCGCGCACTTCGGTGCCGTCTTGTTCCAGCAACTTTGCGAAAATCGCAAAGCCGGAATCGCGGAAATGGTCGGAGACCACTTGCATCTTGATAGGGTTACGCAAGTCTGGCTTGTCCGATCCGTACCACAGGGCCGCATCCCGGTAGCTGATCTGCTCCCACGTTTGGTCCACGTTCTTACCGCCGCCGAATTCCTCGAACACGCCTGTCAGCACTGGCTGGATCGTGTCGAACACGTCTTGCTGCGTCGCAAAGCTCATCTCAAGGTCAAGTTGGTAAAAGTCAGTGGGCGAACGATCCGCGCGCGGGTCTTCGTCGCGGAAACAGGGCGCGATCTGGAAATATTTATCAAAGCCCGACACCATCAACAGCTGTTTGAACTGCTGCGGCGCTTGCGGCAGCGCATAGAATTTGCCGGGGTGCAGGCGCGATGGCACCAAAAAGTCACGCGCGCCTTCGGGGCTGGATGCGGTGATGATCGGTGTCTGATATTCGCGGAACTCTTGATCCCACATGCGTTTGCGGATTGAAGACACAACGTCGCTGCGCAGTTTCATGTTGGCTTGCATCTTTTCCCGTCGCAGATCGAGATAACGATAGGCCAAGCGGGTTTCTTCTGGATACTCTTGATCCCCGAACACCATCAAAGGCAGTTCTTCGGAACGGCCCAACACTTCGATGTCGCGCACAAACACTTCGATTTCGCCTGTGGGCAGCTTTGGATTCACCAAATCTGCGTCGCGCGCCTTAACCGTGCCATCGATGCGGATACACCATTCGCTGCGCACTTTTTCGACGTCTGCAAAGACCGGGCTGTCAGGGTCGCACAAAACTTGTGTGATGCCGTAATGATCGCGCAGATCGATGAACAGGATACCACCGTGATCGCGCACGCGATGCACCCAACCCGACAGGCGGACAGTATCGCCCACATTCGCCGAGGTCAGCGCGGCACAGGTGTGAGAGCGGAAAGCATGCATGGTGTCGTCCCTTCGAGGGTATGGCAAATGTCGCCGCAGATACACCGCTCAAAGAGTGGAAAGTCAAGGCGACAAAGGCCCGTTACACGTGCTAACACGTCCAAAACAGGGAGGCGCGTGTGAACGACAAGGCAACAAAGGGGATGAAGGTGCGCCGCACCGTGTTGGGTGACGATCATGTCGACCGCGCCGAGGCGATCAAAACACCGCTTGATGCCCCATTCCAAGAGCTGATCACAGAAGGCGCATGGGGCACTGTTTGGGCCTCGGATGCGATCACATTGCGAGAACGGTCGATGTTGACATTGGCCTTGCTGGCCGCGACCGGGAATTTTGATGAAATCCCAATGCACATCCGCGCCTGCACCCGCACCGGTGCCACCCCTCAGGACGTGGCCGAAGCATTCCAACACGTTGCGATCTATGCAGGTGTGCCACGCGCCAATCACGCTTTGAAATTAGCCAAACAAACCTATGCCGAAATGGAGGCCGATCATGACTGACGGCCCGCTTTTCCATCGCAACCGCGATCGCCATCCCAAACCGTTGATGCCGGATTACAAAACCAGTGTGCTCCGTTCACCGCAGCGTGCGCTGTTATCGATGAACACCACCCTCAGCGAGGAAACCGGTCCGGTCTTTGGCCACGACATCCTTGGGCCTTTGGACAACGACTTGATCCAAAATTTCGCGAAACCCGGTGAAATGGCAATCGGCCAGCGCATCATCGTGCACGGCCGTGTGTTGGATGAAAACGGACGCGGCGTGCCCGGTGCCTTGCTGGAATTTTGGCAGGCCAATGCCGGCGGGCGGTATCGCCATGCCAAAGAAGGGTATCTTGCCGCCCTCGATCCGAACTTTGGCGGCTGCGGGCGGACCATCACGGACGATCAGGGCGGTTATGCTTTACGTACTGTCAAACCCGGTGCCTATCCGTGGCCCAATGGTGTGAACGACTGGCGCCCTGCCCACATCCACTTTTCCGTCTTTGGGCCCAGCTTTGGACAGCGCCTGATCACCCAAATGTATTTCGAAGGCGACCCGATGATCCCACTGTGCCCCATCGTGCGCACGATCACTGACCCAGAGGCTGTTGCGCAACTGATCGCGCCCCTTGATATGAACAATACAGTGCCAATGGATGCGCGCGCCTATAAGTTCGACATCGTGCTGCGTGGGCGACGTTCGACCCCGTTTGAAAACCGGATGGAGGGGAATTGATGGAAAAACTAACCCACCTACAAGAAAGCCCGTCACAAACCGCTGGCCCTTACGTGCATATCGGATGTGTGCCGAATTTCGCTGGCATCACAGGTGTTTATCCGAACGACCTTGGCGCGACCATGTTCCGCGACGGTGTAAAAGGTGAACGCATCAAAGTAACGGGCACCATTTTTGACGGCCTAGGCGCGCCCCTAAAGGACGCAATGATCGAAGTCTGGCAGGCCGATGCCAAGGGAATTTACCCCGGCAATGATCCGCGTGGACCTGCAGACCCAAATTTCAACGGTTGGGGTCGCGTGGCCGGTGACGGCGCGACAGGTGTCTGGAGCCTTGAGACGATAAAACCCGGCCCCGCGCCGTTTCCCGACGGGCGCACGATGGCACCCCATATTTCATTCTGGATCGTGGCGCGCGGGATTAACATCGCCCTGCAAACGCGGATGTATTTCCCGGATGATCCGATGAATGAACGCGACCCGTGGCTTACTCGGATCGAACATCAAAACCGCGTCCCGACCTTGATCGCGACGCAGACCCAACCGGGCACCTACCAGTTCGACATTCACTTGCAGGGCCCTGCTGAAACGGTCTTTTTCGATGTCTAAGGCTTAGATGAATTCGCCGATCAGCTTGGTATCTGGCGCGCTCAAATCGGCCAAGACGGTTTCGCCAGCCACTGCCGTCTGCCCAAGGCAAATCACCGGCTTCACGCCAAGGGGAAGATAGACGTCCAAACGGCTGCCAAAGCGAATGAGCCCGAACCGGTGACCGGCGGCGATGGCATCGCCCGGCTCTTTAAAGCACACGATGCGGCGCGCGATCAAACCGGCGATCTGTACGACACCGATGGTCACCCCCTCCGGCGTTTCGATGGACAAGCCGTTGCGTTCGTTATGTTCGCTGGCCTTGTCCAACGAGGCATTGACGAACTTGCCCGCGTGATACGTGATAGTCCGGATTGTGCCCGCAAGGGGGGCGCGGTTCACGTGGCAATTAAACACGTTCATAAAGACGGACACCCGCACCACCGGCGCGTCGCCCATGCCGAATTCCGCGGGGGCGACGACTTCGTCGATCAAAGACACAACACCGTCCGCCGGTGACAACACCAGATTTGCATCCTGCGGCACGACGCGCACAGGGTCGCGAAAGAAATAGTAACACCAAACGGTCACCCCAAGCCCAAGCCAGAACAGCGGCGTCCAGATCAGCCCCAACACAACTGCAATCCCTGCGAAAATCGCAACAAACTTGCGCCCCTCCGGGTGCATGGGCACAGCAACGATTTTAAGCATGTTCATCGGTTGAATTTCCGTCTGTTAGAGTATTTCGTTTACATCGCGTCGTGGCGACGTGCTCTCATATAGGCCAAAGGCAATGTCGCCAAGTACAGTAAATTTGCAATGACCAATGTAATCCACGGATAGACCACAAGACACATAACAAGCACGACGGATCCAATCACGATGAATGGCAACCAGCTCCGCTTGACCGAGGTGTGTTTGATCGAAAACGTCGGCAAGGTCGACACGGCCAAGCTTGCGACAAGAACGATATACAAAGCGACAATGTACCCATAATCGACCAGCGTTTCCCACCCATCTAAGATCAAAAAGGTGGGCATCAAAGCAAGGCATGCCAAAGCGGGCGCAGGCACCCCAACGAAATAGGAATGCGACAATTTAGGCGGCACCGGGTCGTCCAAAGCGATATTGAACCGTGCCAACCGCAAAGCGCAGCACACGGCCAAAACCATACAGCTTAGCCACCCAATACTTTCGTATTCCGTGCCGCGAAAAATTGCCGAATACAGCAAAATGCCCGGCGCGATCCCAAAGTTGAAAAAATCTGCAAGCGTATCCAACTCTGCTCCGAAGGGGCTGGCTGTGTCGAAAAAACGCGCAACCTTGCCGTCCATTCCATCCAACAAAACAGCAAGCATAATAAGGTAAAGTGCAGCGCTGGTGTTGTCGTGGATGCTCATCCGAACCGAGGTCAGACCGGCACAAATCGCAAACACGGTAAGCAAGCTGGGCAGTATGTGACGAAGTTTAATTCGTTTGTTGCCGGGTCGATCAGCGCCACCAGCAACGTCCAGTGCGCCTGATCTTGGGTCGTCCCGGTTCATTTTTGTCATGTCGTTGCCTTACGCTGATGCGATGGTGTCCCAAGTAGTCTTGCCACATATACACCTGCGGTGCGATACCTGTTCCTCAATCGTTTATGCCCCCAATCTGACAATCGCTTTACGTTTGTTGTACCGATGTTCGGTAATGGACTCACGTTCATGATCGAAGCATGAGCATTTATCCCCCCGTCGAATCCCCACAAACACAGCATGTCTTAGATTAATAATCTCGCTCCACACACTCACCAAAGGCTGTATGGATTTCGATAAGGCCACCTTCCCAAAGTGCGATATCGCCTACAAAATGGTGTGTTTCGACGGCCTCGCCATGGCGTCTAACCGCGATGGTGTTCTTTCCCCCGGTTGAAGCGTCATCCATGGAGCAGACAGCGGAGTTGGTAAGCGAGGAAGAAGTTTAAGCCCGAAGAGGTTGTTGTGAAGTTGGGGCAGGTTGAAGTCTTGATGGGCCAAGGCATGCCCCTGCTTGACGAGATCAAACAGATCAGTGTGATCGAACAAACCTATTATCGCCGAAAGAAAAAAGGCGGCATGCACTGTCCGTCAGCGTCAAACCCAATTGCAAGCTCAGCAACATTCGGAAAGCTTTGCATTGTCAGCTTCACTTCGCCGCGACGCGTCCACAAGGCAGTACAAAGCACAAAGTTCGTTTCGCTCGTTAGGTCCCCCTTTGCCTAGCTTTGCTAGTACTTTGCCCGCTCCTTTAATTACGCCTCTAGGTAGACTACGGCTGATCGTGGTGTTTCAAACGGGACCCTATACATGAAAGCAATACGCTTAGGTCGTTCACGATGCGATTTGCCTGAGCGGAAAATTTCTTGGAAGGCGCTATGCTGTTTAGCGCTTACGCGCTTTCCCGCTAGTCCAACTTCTACCTCGTTTTCGTTGCAACTGTCTTGATCGTCACGCAGGAAGTCATCTAAGATTCCGGCCGCGACAGTCACCATGGCCTATCAGCACTAGCCCTGGACAAACCCTCTGCAAATTTTCGGCCATTGACGCCTCATGAGGTAATCCCCCCTAAAATTAGTGGTGTTCAAAAGTAGAATTTTCTCGGCAAGATATCTGAGGAGATTTACGATGAAGAATGGACGATTTAGCGACGCACAGATCATGGCCGTGTTGAAGCAGGCTGAGGGCGGCACGCCTG
>NZ_JBDVGB010000036.1:0-189739 GCF_039940735.1 Tateyamaria sp. | reverse complement strand
GGCATCGATTCCATGCCAGAGACCGCTGACAATGTGGCCGAAGACTGGCAGGTGGGCCGCGCCGATCAAGACGCCTTTGCTGCGCGATCTCAAGCACGCTGGGCCGCAGCCCATGCGGCAAATGCCTTTGCTGACGAAATTGCCGCCGTGACAATTCCACAACGTAAAGGTGACGCAATCGTCGTGGACGCCGACGAACACCCACGCCCCGGCACTGGCGTTCAAGCGCTCGCCAAACTGCGCGGCATCAACGGCGCCGACAAGACGGTGACGGCTGGAAATGCTTCAGGTGTGAATGACGGAGCGGCGGCCTTGCTGATTGCCTCGGACGCAGCAGCGGTCAAACACTCCCTTACCCCAATGGCCCGGATTGTTGCGATGAACGCGGCAGGGGTTGCGCCGCGCGTGATGGGCATCGGTCCTGTACCGGCCTGCAAAAAAGTACTGGCGCGTGCAGGTCTGACCATCGACCAAATGGACGTGATCGAATTGAACGAAGCCTTCGCCGCACAGGGTCTTGCCACTTTGCGCGACCTTGGCGTGGCTGACGACGACCCACGCGTGAACGCCCAAGGCGGCGCAATTGCGTTGGGCCACCCGTTAGGCATGTCCGGCGCGCGGCTTGTGATGACCGCCGCTTACCAATTGCAACGGACCTCTGGCCGTTACGCCCTTTGCACAATGTGTGTGGGTGTTGGGCAAGGGGTCGCCTTGATACTTGAAAGGGTCTGAATATGTACGCGCAGATGATCAAATCCGAAGCGACCAAGGACGACCCCGAAAAGTTATCGGCCTTTCAAGAACGTATCGACGCAGGCGACAAGATCGAGCCCAAAGATTGGATGCCCGAAGGCTATCGCAAGACCCTAATCAGACAAATTGGCCAACACGCACACAGTGAAATTGTGGGCCAACTGCCCGAAGGCAACTGGATTACTCGCGCGCCATCATTGGAACGCAAGGCGATCTTGCTAGCCAAAGTGCAAGATGAGGCTGGGCATGGTCTGTACCTTTACTGCGCCGCCGAAACGCTGGGGATCAGCCGCGACGAGATGACCGAAATGCTGCTGGATGGTCGAATGAAGTATTCATCGATCTTTGCATATCCCACGCTGACATGGGCCGATATGGGGGCTGTCGGCTGGCTTGTTGATGGTGCTGCCATCATGAACCAAGTGCCCTTGCAGCGTACAAGCTTTGGCCCCTATGCGCGTGCAATGGTGCGTATCTGCAAAGAGGAATCGTTCCACCAACGCCAAGGCTTTGACATCATGATGAAGATGGCAAACGGCACCGAAGCGCAGAAAAGAATGGCCCAGGATGCCCTTAATAGGCTGTGGTATCCGTCGCTGATGATGTTCGGTCCTTCGGATGCGGACAGCGTGCATTCTGAACAATCCATGCGATGGAAAATCAAAATGAATGGCAACGATGAGCTGCGTCAAAAGTTCGTCGACGCGACCGTACCGCAAGCTGAATACCTTGGGCTCACAATCCCTGACCCGGATTTGGAATGGAACGAAGCCAAAGGCGGATACGATTTCACTGGCCCCGATTGGTCCGAATTTTTTGACGTCTTGAAAGGCAATGGCCCTTGCAGCGTCGAACGCATCGAGGCGCGTCAAAAAGCATGGAATGATGGCGCATGGGTGCGCGAAGCGCGTTTGGCGCATGCGGCCAAAAAACACGCAGCAAAGGTGGCAGCAGAATGAAACTGGCTCAACTCAATGTCGGCTATGCACGCTATTCCACAGATGATCCGCGCATGGCCGAATTCATGAACAACCTTGACCGCATGAACGCGCTGGCAGAACGCAGCCCCGGTTTTGTGTGGCGCATGAAATCGGACTCGGGCAATGCCACTGATATCGCGGTTCCTGGTGATGCCGAGATGATCTCGAATCTGTCCGTCTGGGACGACGTCGCCAGCCTTGGACACTATGTGTTCAACACTCTTCATGCTCGGTTTTACGAAAAAGGCACCAACTGGTTCAAACCGATGAAGACCCCCCATTTTGTTATGTGGCCCGTCGCGGATAATCACATCCCCAACTTGGAAGAAGCGATGGACCGACTTCATCATCTGCATAAACATGGTGCATCCGATCATGCGTTTGGCTGGGATGCGGTCGACACAAGTGCGTGGCGTCGTTGCGCCATGGCAGCGGGGTAGTGCAGTGAAACAAGAATGGCCCCTTTGGGAAGTTTTCATTCGCGGCCAACACGGCCTTAGCCACCGCCATGTTGGCTCGCTTCATGCCAGTGATGCCGAACACGCAATCCAAAACGCCCGCGACGTCTATACCCGCCGCAAAGAAGGCGTCAGCATTTGGGTTGTGCCCGCCGCACAAATCACCGCTTCGTCCCCGGACGAAAAAGGCGCGCTTTATGATCCGGCCGATGACAAAGTGTACCGCCACCCGTCGTTCTTTGACATCCCAGACGACGTAGGTGCGATGTGACCGTGCCCGGCCTCATCCGACTGGGCGACAACGCGCTTGTGCTGGGCCAACGGCTGTCTGAATGGTGCGGCCACGCGCCAGCATTGGAAGAAGACATTGCCCTTGCCAATATTGCGCTAGACCTAATCGGGCAGACGCAGCTGTGGCTTGGCCTTGCCGTTGAACGAGAAGGGAAAGGGCGTACGGCAGATACCCTCGCCTATCATCGCGACGCTTGGGATTTTCGTAATCTGTTGTTGGTCGAACAACCAAACCGCGATTTTGGCGTCACGATGATGCGTCAATTCCTGTTTGATGCTTGGCATTTTGAGACGTTGACCATGCTGTGCGAACACGTTGACGCCGATATCAATGCCATCGCGCAAAAATCACTGAAAGAAGTCACCTATCACCGCGAGCGGTCCACCGACACAGTGATCGCATTGGGTGATGGAACCGAGGAAAGCCATAAACGGATGCAATCCGCCTTGGATCGTCTTTGGCCCTATGTGGGCGAGATGTTCACGACCGATGCAGACGACTTAACCGACATGACAAAACTGCGCCCTGCGTTCGATGCATATTTGACTGCAACGCTCGTTGAATCGACCCTAACAAAGCCAGAATCTGAATTTGCACACCAAGGCGGCAAAACTGGAACGCGACATTCCGAGCACTTGGGCCATATGCTTGCCACCATGCAGGTGTTGCCGCGCAGCTATCCGGATGCGACGTGGTGATGGCCCCCGCCTCTGTAGCTGAGGTCTGGTCTTGGCTCGCCGATGTCCCTGACCCTGAAATCCCAGTGATCTCATTGGTTGATCTTGGCATCATCCGTGACGTCGCATGGCGGGATGAAACGCTAGAGATTACTGTGACCCCAACCTATTCTGGCTGCCCGGCCACCTCGGTTATAAACTTCGAAATCGAGGCAGCGTTGCGCGGGCACGGTATCAAAAATCTTTCTCTAAAAAGACAAATTGCACCGCCATGGACCACTGATTGGTTGTCCGATCAAGGCCGCGTCAAGCTAGAGGCATATGGCATTGCACCACCCCAAGCCGCAGGCGGCCCACAGCATTGCCCGCGCTGCAAATCTCAGTCCGTAGAACGGATCAGTCAATTCGGCTCGACCCCCTGCAAGGCGCAATGGCGTTGCTTGGACTGCCTGGAACCCTTTGATTACTTCAAGTGCATATGACCCAATTTCACCCCCTTACCGTCACCGATACCCACCGCACGATCCGCGACGCTGTTGTGTTGACACTAGCGCCGCAAAACCCAGAGCTGTTTCAATTCGCGCCCGGCCAGTACCTGACCTTCAAACAGGATTTCGACGGGACTGAATTGCGGCGCAATTATTCAATCTGCGCAGGTCTTGATGACGGGCTGCTGCAAGTCGGGATTAAACGGGTCGACGGCGGTGCTTTTTCTACTTTCGCCAATACTGACCTTAAGATCGGGGATGTCGTTTATGCTATGCCGCCCATGGGCAAATTCGGCACAAAATTAGAACCTAAAGCGGCAAAAACCTATCTTGGGTTTGCGGGCGGTTCTGGCATCACGCCTATCTTGTCAATTCTGAAGACCATTTTGGCGCGTGAACCCGACAGCACTTTTACCCTGATCTATGCCAACCGCGCCGTACATACGATCATGTTTCGCGAGGAACTCGAAGACCTCAAGAACCGCTATATGCAACGGTTCACCTTGATCCATGTGTTGGAAACCGGGCAAGATATCGATCTATTTTCTGGCCGTGTGGACAGTGAAAAGTGCGACGCTCTTTTCAAATCGTGGATCAACATCGCCGCTGTTGATACGGCCCTTATTTGTGGGCCTGAACCGATGATGTTATCCATTTCTGCTGTGTTAGAAACACATGGCCTATCTAAAGATCAGATTAAATTCGAACTTTTCGGCGCGGGGCAGCAAGGACGTCTTGCGAAGCAAACACTTATAGATGCGACCAAAGGCAATGCCGAAACTCAGGTGCAGATATCCATAGACGGCACCTCGCATCAGCTTGAAATGACGCGCGACACCTCGGTTCTAGAAGCCGCTTTAAATGCCAAACTTGATCCTCCCTTTGCCTGTCGGGCAGGCGTGTGCAGCACGTGCAAGGCCAAAGTGACGGAAGGCGAATATCAAATGCTCTCCAACCACGCACTTGAAGATTACGAGGTCGAGGCAGGGTTCGTGCTGACCTGTCAGTGTTATCCGCTTAGCGACACGCTCTCCATCGATTACGATCAACATTAGGGGTCGCAAATGCGTCTTGTTCACAGTTTCGCTGCCGGTCAATGGATCGCCCCCGGCCCCGGCGCACGCGCCATTGAAAGCGCCATAACTGGCGAGGTGATCGCACAAGCCGGGAATGATGCGCTGGATGTGCAGGCCATGCGTGCCTTTGCACGTGACCGGGGCACCGTTGCCCTTCAGGCTATGACGTTCCACGATCGCGCCCGTATGCTCAAGGCACTGGCCTTGTACTTATGGGAACATCGCCAAGTACTTTATGATCTCAGCTTTGATACTGGCGCCACCCAATCCGACCATCTGATCGATATCGATGGCGGCATCGGCACGATGCTGGTTTTTGCGTCGAAGGGGCGTCGCGAGATGCCGGACAGCCGCATCTATATAGACGGACCACCAGAGCAACTTAGCCGAACAGGACAGTTTCAAGGGCAGCACATCTGCACGCCATTGCAAGGGGTCGCGCTGCACATAAACGCATTCAATTTCCCTGTTTGGGGCATGCTGGAAAAGCTTGCGCCGACCCTTCTTGCGGGCATGCCTGCGATCATCAAACCGGCCACGGCGACCTCATATGTGACCGAGGCTTGTGTGCGGTTGATGCTGGACAGCGGGTTGTTGCCTGATGGGGCGCTGCAATTGATTGCCGGGGGGACGGGTGACTTACTGGACCACCTCGATTGTCAGGATGTGGTGACATTCACTGGTTCTGCTCAGACGGCGAAACAACTGCGAGCCACGCCCAACGTGCTGAACAGCGCAGTGCGCTTTACGGCAGAGCAGGACAGTTTGAACGCGTCAGTTTTGGGCCCTGATGCAGTTCAAGGAACGCCCGAATTTGACCTGTTTGTCACTGAAGCTTTGCGTGAAATGACCGCCAAAGCGGGACAAAAATGTACGGCCATTCGGCGTATTCTAACCCCCTCCACCCAAGTCGACGCATTGATCACTGCATTGCGCGCAGGGTTATCCAAGGTCATCGTCGGCAATCCACGCGAGACAGGCACAGATATGGGCCCGCTTGTGTCCAGCAGTCAAAAAATGGACGTTTTGCAAAAGGCAGCGCAAATCGGAACGGAGGCCGAGCGCGTCTTTGGTGACCCCGAGACCTTTTCCATGGCGGACGACCAAGGCGCCTTTTTGCCCCCGATGCTGTTTCACTGCGCAAACCCGGATGCAGCCCACGCCGTGCATGATGTCGAAGCTTTCGGCCCGGTGTCCACCGTCATGCCGTACAACGACATGGACCACGCCGCGGCATTGTTGAACCGGGGCAAGGGATCACTCGTTGCCTCGGTCATCACTCGTGATGGCGACGTGGCCCGCGCCCTTGCTATGGCTTCGGCCCCATTCCACGGACGGCTTTACTTTAACAACCGCGATTCAATGGCCGAAGCAACGGGCCATGGTGCCCCACTTCCACATATGGTCCACGGTGGACCGGGCCGGGCGGGCGGCGGCGAAGAGCTTGGTGGCGTGCGTGCGGCGCTTCACTATATGCAACGCACTGCGGTGCAAGGCAGCCCCGACATCCTGTCAGCGATCACAGGCAAATGGACACCCGGCGCAACCGAACACGTGGACAAACCCCATCCATTCACCCGACCTTTCGACGACCTAACCATCGGAGACACGCTGCACACCCCATCACGTACTGTTACGTTGGATGACATCGAAACCTTCGCCAATTTCACCGGTGACACTTTTTATGCCCACATGGATCATGCCGCAGCAGCCGCCAACCCGTTCTTTCCTGGTCGCGTCGCACATGGTTACTTGTTACTTAGCTTTGCGGCGGGGCTGTTTGTGCAACCCGACCCCGGGCCAGTTTTAGCCAACACCGGCCTTGATAATTTGCGTTTTATGAAACCTGTCGAACCGGGTGACAGCATCAAGGTCCGCTTGACGGTTAAGGCAAAGACCCCACGCAATGACGATTATGGCGAAGTGCGCTGGCACGTAGCGTTAACAAACCAGAATGACGAGGCAGTCGCCGAATACGAGCTACTGACGATGAATGAATACTGACACCCACACCGAAGCTATTAAGACGCTTAGCGCATTAGGATCGTTGCGAGTTTGGTCCCTATTAGTGACCGTTTTTGGTGATCTTGCGCCTGATTGCCCGCTCCAAGGGCCCACCCTTTCCGCCATCATGGAACGCATCGGAATCAAACCCGAAGCGACCCGTGTCGCCTTGCATCGACTACGCAGTGATGACTGGATTGCGTCTGAAAAAACCGGGCGCACTAGCCTGCATCGCCTTACCGAAAAGGGGCAACGCGACAGTCAAGCTGCGCACCTGCGCATCTATGGGACCCCAGTGCAAATGGGACAAGGGGCCGAGGTGTTCGTCATCCGTGATACAGACACGATCCCGAAAAACACCATCTATGCGCAAATTTCGGCCCGAACATTCATAACGGCAACGGGAACACCCCTACCCGAAGGAGCCATGCGCCTCGCTGCCACCGATTTTCCGCAATGGCTTGGCCCGCAAATCGAACCGCCTGCGCTGCTGGATGCCTATGCAGATCTTAATGCAGCGCTAAGCGATATCCTTGCGACGCTGCCCGAAGTCACGGCCTTGTCCCCGCTGGATGTTGCTGTTGTCCGCGTGATGATTGTGCATGCATGGCGTCGGTTGGCGTTGCGGCATCCCGACCTGCCTCGCAACGCGCATTCTGCAAAGTGGCGCGGTCATGACTGTCGCGTGCTAGTTTCACAACTTCTCGGCAAATACCCGCGCCCGGCCTTGGATCAAGTGAACGCGGCTTAAACCACGCTTTCCCAAATGCTTGGCACGCGTTATAGCGAGAATATGACAAACCACCTGCATATCTCTGACTTGCCCGATGATGTTGATCTTGGACCCGTCGTTGCCATCGACTGTGAAACAATGGGGCTGCACCCACACCGAGATCGGTTGTGCGTCGTGCAGCTGTCCGCTGGGAATGGTGACGCACATGTCGTTCAGATCAAACAGGGGCAGACCAAGGCGCCGAACTTGTGCAAGGTTTTGGTCGATCCGAACGTGCTTAAACTGTTTCACTTTGGCCGCTTCGACATTGCAGCGATGCAAAATGCATTTGGAGCCGTCACCGCACCCGTTTATTGCACCAAAATCGCCAGCCGCCTTGTGCGGACCTACACAGACCGGCATGGGTTGAAAAACCTACTGCAAGAAATGCTTGGGGTGGATATTTCAAAGCAACAGCAATCCAGCGATTGGGGCGCCGATACGCTGACCAAAGCCCAAGTAGAATATGCGGCCTCCGACGTGCTGTACCTGCATCGCCTGCGCGATGTACTAAATGAACGGCTGATCCGCGAAGGCCGGATGGAAATTGCACAAGCCTGTTTCGATTTCCTGCCAATGCGCGCAAATTTAGATCTGGTGGGCTGGCCAGACACTGACATATTTGCCCACGCATGAACGGAAAAACTCCCTTTATCGACACTGCACGTGACGTGATCCGGGCCGAAGCCGACGCGTTGACAGCGCTTGCCGGCGGCCTTGATGGCAACTTTCGCGTGGCCATCGATTTGCTGTTGAACGCCAAGGGGCGCGTGATCGTAACCGGGATCGGAAAATCTGGCCATATCGCGCGCAAGATCGCCGCGACCTTTGCAAGCACGGGCACCCCAGCGCACTTTGTCCACCCAGCCGAAGCAAGCCACGGCGACTTAGGCATGGTGACGCGGGCAGATCTGGTGTTGGCCATTTCGAATTCCGGCGAAGCGCCAGAATTGGCGAACATGATCGCCTTTTCACGCCGCTTTGACATACCACTGATCGGCATAACCAAAGCCCCGAACAGCGCTTTGGGCAGCCAATGCGACGTGGTTCTGCGCCTTCCTGATTTGGGCGAAGCCTGCGGCACAGGCGTCGTACCCACCAGTTCTACCACCATGACGCTGGCCTTGGGCGATGCGCTGGCTGTCGCGCTGATGAAGCATCGCTCTTTCACGGCAGAACACTTCCGCGACTTCCATCCCGGTGGCAAGCTCGGTGCGGTCCTGACGAAGGTGACCGACCTGATGCACATTGGTGACGCCCTGCCATTGGTGAGTGCTGACACCGTGATGCAAGAAGCGCTGATTGAAATCAGCAAAAAGGGCTTTGGTGTCGTTGGGGTGACCGATGCGAACGACGCCCTGATTGGGATCATCACCGATGGTGATCTGCGGCGACACATGAGCAATCGCTTCCTTGACTTGAAAGCACGCGATGTCATGACCACATCTCCTCGTACAATCGTTCCCGATATTTTGGCCCAAGAAGCGGTCGGTATTATGAACGGACAAGATGGCGGGCGCTCGGTCACATGCCTGTTCGTTACGCAACCCGGCACAACCAAACCGCTGGGGTTGATTCACATCCACGACTGCTTGCGGGTCGGGCTGGACTAGGAATATTGGCATGGACGGTTATTCACGACTGGTCGCATGGCTAAAGGTGCTGCTTCCGTTGATGGCGCTTTTGCTGCTCTCGACGCTGTTCATCTTGTCACGCAATGTCGACCCGGTCGCAACTTTGCCGTTCGCAGACACCGAAATCGTCGAACGGTTGCAAGGGCAGCAGGTGACGGGCCCCGTATTTTCCGGTGCCACGGATGGTGGTGACATGATCATGGTCTCTGCCAGTCGCATGTCGACGCGCGGAGGTTCGAAAAACAACGCCGAGGACTTTTCGGCGCAAATCGACCTTAAATCGGGCGCCCAAATTCTCTTGTCTTCAGATGAAGGTCAGTTCGATCTTACAAGCAACGTCTCTCAATTGGTGGGGAACGTGGTTATAACCACCTCGACTGGATACAAAGTGACAAGTGACGCCCTCGAGGCTGATTTCGACGAATTGGCGCTGCAATCGCCCGGACCCGTGATGGGAACCGGCCCCATTGGAACACTGAATGCAGGAATGCTGCACCTACGACGCGGTACAGGCGACACAAACACCCATTTGATTTTCACAAATGGTGTGAAGCTGGTATACACGCCTCAAAATACAGAAAGAGAATGATCCATTGACCTTCCTCCGTGCTGTCGCCTGCATCGCCCTGCTGGGCTTTTCGACCCCTGTTCTTGCCCAAGGCACTCAAGTTGCCTTTGGTGCGATTCAACAAGACACGTCAGCTCCGATCGAAGTGAGCGCGGACGAATTGAACGTCGATCAAAAAACTGGCGCGGCGACATTCACCGGAAATGTTGTGATCGGACAGGGTGCAATGCGATTGTCCGCGGCGCGAGTTCTGGTCATCTATCGCGAGGACGAAGCGGGCATCCAAAGTTTGGAAGCAACAGGCGGCGTTACTCTTGCTTCGGGCGATGACGCAGCCGAAGCACAGCGCGCGGATTATGACATCGACAGTGGCGTGATCGTCATGACGGGCGACGTGCTAATGGCACAGGGGCGAAGCGCGCTCAGCGCTGATCGGATGTCTGTCAATCTAGATGATGGCACAGCGCGGATGCAGGGACGGGTCAAAACGATCCTTCAAACTGGAAATAACTAATGGCCAAACCCGACCTGAAGGTGGCTGGAGGCGGTTCTGGCCTTAAGATCTCGCATTTGCGCAAGTCTTATCGCAAGAAATTGGTAATTCGCGACTTTTCGATGGAATTGAACAGGGGCGAAGTCGTCGCGCTGCTGGGGCCTAATGGGTCGGGCAAAACGACAACTTTCTATGCCGTCGCCGGACTGGTCACGCCCGAAGGTGGCACTGTCATGCTTGATGGTACGGACGTGACGGCATTACCGATGTATCGCCGTGCGCAAATGGGCATCGGTTATCTGCCACAAGAAATGAGCATCTTTCGCGGGATGAGCGTTCAGGACAATATCCTCGCAATCCTCGAAGTGGTTGAAGCAGATGGACGCAAACGCCGTGAACGGCTCGAAGAACTGCTAAGCGAGTTTTCTATCGAACACATGCGACGTGCGCCCGCACTTGCATTGTCTGGTGGGGAACGTCGCCGGGTGGAAATCGCACGTTCATTGGCTGCAAACCCGAAATACTTACTTTTGGATGAACCATTTGCCGGCGTCGATCCAATCTCAGTTGGGGATATCCGCAACCTTGTGGCGGACCTTAAAAAACGTGGCATTGGGGTGTTGATCACTGATCACAACGTCCGCGAAACGCTGGAAATCGTGGATCGCGCGTATATTTTGCATGACGGTCAGGTGTTGATGTCGGGCACGCCGCAAGATGTGGTGCAAAACGAAAACGTGCGTCGCGTTTACCTAGGCGATAATTTTCGCATCCAATAACGTTCCTTATTATCCACGATTGCGCTTTTGATTGACAGTGCGCCATTTTCTGCGTGCAATGGGGTTATGGCTCTGATGCTTTCTTTGACCTCTACTCGGCCCTCTGCGCCTCCGCAGGGTGCTCAAGGTCAGGGGATGACAGAGCCTAATTCGTTGAAATGAAACATACGTCTGGCCGCATCTGCGGTCTGCGTTTTCATATCGCGAACTCAATTGAAGGAGTAAATATGCAGTATCAAATCAGTGGCAAACACATCGACGTCGGCGACGCGTTGCAAACACATGTGCGCAACGATCTTGGAGCCGTGGTGCAAAAATACGCCGAACGACCGACAAGCGCGCAAGTGATATTTTCCAAGTCTGCGCATGAATTTGTTTGCGAAGCGACCGTGCACTTATCTACTGGGCTGACAGCTTCGGCCAAGGCGCATGCCACTGAAATATATGCAGCTTTTGATTCTTGTTCTGACAAAATGGAAAAGCAATTACGGCGTTATAAACGCCGCCTGAAGGATCACCACAAGGACCGATCACAACCGGTTGAACTCTCTGGCGCGTCCTCGTATATCCTCGCCTCTGACTCGGATGTCGATGCGTCCGAACCGGAAAGTCTGCAACCGATCATCGTGGCCGAGATGGAAACCAACATTCCATCCCTGTCGGTCGGCGAAGCAGTCATGCAGATGGAATTGGCGGGCGCACCAGTGCTGGTGTTTCGCAACGAAGGTAAACAAGGTCTGAATGTCGTGTACCGCCGCGAAGACGGCAATATCGGCTGGATTGACCCGTAAGGAACAGCGCCGACATGGACGCTGACGGTGCAAATACGATGGACTTTGGTACCCTTTTGAAACCTGAAGCAGTCAAGGTCGTGACTTCGGTCACGTCCAAGAAACGGCTGTTTCAGGAAATTGGCGACCTAATGCACAGCGCCCACGATTTGAATGCAGGTCTAGTGGTCGAGGCGCTGATGGCGCGCGAAGCCCTTGGACCAACGGGTGTGGGCCACGGCGTGGCCCTACCCCATGCGCGCTTGGACAACATCGACAGTGTTGTTGGCATGTTTATTCTGCTCGACAAACCAATTGATTTTGATGCGGTGGATCGTCAGCCGGTTGATATCGCTTTTGCACTCTTTGCCCCAGAAGAAGCCGGTGTTGAGCATCTGAAGGCACTTGCCCTTGTGTCACGTACGCTGCGGGATCCGGCCGTTTGTGCAAAACTGCGTGCGAACCCTGATCCCTCGACGCTCTTTGCCATCCTAAATGAAGCGAAACCGGCCAAAGCAGCGTGAAAGCAAACGTTCTCCGACCTAGAAAACACTTGTTAGGAGACTGACGCGGCTTCCTTGCCTCTTTGATCACAATCGGATTACGCAGCGACCCAATCTTTGAAGCCGAACATGAGGTAATCGCGACCGTAGGCTGCACGCGACAGTGCTTCGATCTCGACGTCATAGATGTCTTTCAACCGATAACGCTCATCTCGTTCTTTTGGTGTCACGGCGGGTACACTTTCGATACCGAGCGATGTGGCGAGGGCATTCAATTCAACGTCCAGCGTTTCCTGTCGAATGAGGCGGTCCGGCAGAACGAATTCAGCAAAACCTTCGATCGTTTTTACCTGGCTAGCCCAATCAGGATCGACACGCACCGACGTTTGCCCCGCAAGGTTCACTTTCAAAAATCGCAAGAATTGAGTGAATGCATTCCGGTGATCCGATTTTGTGTACGCATCGCTATTGGGATCATCCGGCAAAGACACACCATACCGTTTGCTCAAGGTCGTGCGAATCCCCTGATATCCGCCCTGTTCTGTGTTAAGAATCCGGTGGCAGAACACAGAATGTGCCCGGTCTAGCGGATGCCGTAAGACACTGAAGCTACGGTGCCCAGGATTATCGCGCATCCAATCACGCAAACCGTTCTGAGACAGCTTTGACCCGGGCGTACCCCCTTGCGCGCCATCCAGCGCCTTGAGCCAAGACATGACCTCGTCTTGACCGCCGCCCCGCACCGGCAGATAGACCAATGGCGCACTACTACTGGCGAAATATGTCGGTACAGCGGCCCCACGCCGCGGCTCGAAATTCGGTGTTCGCGTTAAGTTGAAACGATCCAGCCCAGCCAAAGCTGTGGTCATTTGCCCGAAATTACTAACCTTATCAGACAGAGGGCTTGGGTTCTGGACCTTTAAGTTTTTGTCCAACTCTTCCAGCTGCGAATTGACGCCCAACCACTTCGCAAGGCCGTTCATAACATCAACGCTTTGCAGATCTTCGTAGGCGACATAAAACGCCGATTGGCCGCTCACCTGCATGCGATTCAGCAACATGACCTGAAACGATTGTAACGCATCCAGATGGCTTGCGAATTCCTCTGCGTCGAAATCTGCTTTTCCATCTTTACGAGCCTTGGCGTCAGTCAGTTTCCACTGCCCCGTCGCTGTCGCGATCTTCCAAGAGACGTAGCTTTCGACCGGATTACGTGTCAGCACAACTTTGGCGCATTTCGGGTCGTCCATAACCATATCAAAGACGCGCGGATCGTGGTCGTGAAAATAACGAAACCCACTCAGTTCAGGCGTTTTCTTGATGGCACGTAACAACTTTTTCGGATCAGCATCACGCGCATCCTGAGTCACGTCTAAAACCGAATCGACATTAGGAAAGCCGATGAAATGCGGGTTAAACGCCTCTCCGTGGCAGGCGAGACCATCAAACGCATTCAGGTTCGTTTCAAGAAAATTAGAACCGGTGCGCATTTCAGCAAACACCACAAAGTAATCAAATTGGGCCATGAAATTCTAACGCACCAGATAAGGTTTTCTGGGGCGATCTTGCGCGGGTTCGGGGCCAAGCGCCACAGGAAAATCACCCATCAAATAGGGGTGCATCCCCTGGTTTTTGAGGTTTTGTAAAAACTGACCAAAGCCGGTTAGGTCAACCATTTTTGGTACCTCTGCCAAACGGCGGGCTTGTGTTTTACCGATCTCATCTAGAATTCCCTGCAAGGGCTCCATTGGGGCTTCGATAAATTCAGCCATGGTCCAGATACGAATTCGTGCCTTCGCATAAGGTGAACGCAGCACATTTAAGTGCTCGCTTTCAATCCTTTGCAGGCGCGCCGCTTCTTTACGGATTTCAAAGAAGTCCTTGTTCGACCGAAACAGTGGAACCGCCCACCCACCGGAAATCACCGATATTTGCGCATTTGGATCCCTTGAAAGCTGATGAATCACCTCCGAGTTGTCTGCCGGGCCATATTGGAAACACTGCCGCTCGCCACGCGTATTCCAGATCAGGTTAGTCAAAAACGCATTCGGGTTATAATCGCGCGCCTTCGCAGAGTTACTGAGTGCCCCGTTCAAATTCGCTTGTTGGTCAGCATATTCAACCATGTCGGGGTGAAACAGGTGGCCATGCACTCGTGCGCCAGTAGCTTTGGTCAACCACGGTTCGAAGTTCTCGAAAATCTGCGTAAAGCCTTGAAAAACCGAATATTGCGCAGCTGTTACGCCATTTTCCCAATCCTTATTCGGGAACCGGCTTTGCATATAAAGACCAGGCCGTCCACGCGTACGCCGATCAACCGCTTTGGCAAAAATACGGTCGATTTTACCAGGATTGGGTTCCGTTCGTTTCATTGCACCCGCTGGGTCCGTCAAAAACGCTTCGTAAAGGCGGTTCGCATGCGGCCAAATTTTGCGCGCAACAAAACAGTCAGAACGACGCAAAAGCTGCAAGTGATCGTCATAGAATATGTGCGGTTTCCCCTGAAAATCAAACTTAGACAGGGTCAAAGACCGGCTTTCAATCTCGATCGAATATTGACGCGCCAGCGTTTGGTAATAGCTTTCATCAGGGATCCACACGCGCCGGAAATAGTCATCATATTCCTTGCGATCCGGCCCTTGAAGAATAGCAGACAAGGTTTGGCGCGTCATGCACCACCATTGGCTGCCCATGTGGGGGACTAACCCTTGCGGTATTCTTCTTTTGATATTTAAGCGCCGCTGCAGGTCGACGTATTTATCGAACAGCATCCGCTGGCGTTTCCATGAAAATGGGAAGCGCATCGTAAATCGTTCTTCATCCAGCCCGCCAACAGTCCAAGGCACATCCGCGGTCGTTGCGCTTTCGATAAAATCAGTGTGTGGACGGTCGGCCAAATACTCGATCAATTCCTCGACCGGGCGTAGCGGCAGACAGGAACCTGACGCCAGAAAAACATGGCGCACTTCGCCAAATTCAGCCAAAATCAGTTCGGACGCGGCTTGACTGGCAGCCACAATACCCCAGGTGCCCCATTCACAACGGAACCGCTTACAGAACTTAATTCTCGGCAGGTCCGCCAGGCTGTTCGCGAACGCGTCATAAGTCTTGCGTGGAACTCCCGCATCAACATGAATCACAACCGGGCACCCTGCGGCCGCCCAGTGCCGCGCTGCCTGTTCGGCCCGGCCCAACGCATTGTGGACAAGCATTACAATGCCGACACTCATGCCCAGTTGCCCTTTGACATCAGGCCCAAAATCTCTAGCTGCCGCCAGTTGATGTACTTCTCAGACCACTTGCACCATAAGTCTGGATCCTCATCCATCGTTGATGCATAGGCTTTGTACTCAACCGACCCCGCATAATGCTGCTTACGATCCAGTTCCTCGGCCGCTTTGGAATTGAACGTGTCCAAGAATTTTGCGTGCAGCAATACGCCAGACGCCTTTTCCCCACCCCATTCGTCATAAACTTGATTAAGCCCACGGGGCAAAAGCATGTGACTGGAGCTGGCATAGGCGTAGCGGCGGTCCCACTTAACCAAGGGTACTTTGTTCAACGCAGGTGCGCGCGCAGGTTCATCCGGGAAAAACACACGCGCGCGCGGACCACCTTGGATCCACAAGTTGCCAAAAACCTTGTTGCGCTTGATCATGTAATTGCCGCTATCAAACCAACTGGCAATTTCCATCGGGTTTTGACCCGCTTGATAGGGTTGCTCGTTCAGCCGCCCTTTAGGGTACATATCCAACAGCATGGCGGAAAATGATTTGATAGAGGACGCATCCAACCAATCCGTCAACGCGCGCAGTGGACGTGTGTCGCAAAACGGATAAACAAGAAACTCGTCCGGATCGACCACGAGCGCCCAATGTCCGTGGGCATACTTCATCTGCAACCAGTTCAACCAATCTACACCAAAGCGCGACCGTTTGTAGCTGGCATTCGTCGACCAAACCGACACGTCGGGCTGCGCAGCGAGATAATCGAGCGATCCATCCGTGCTGCCATTGTCCACGATTAGGAAATGGTTGATCCCCATCTCGCGGTAGTATTCGAGGAAATATGGTAGCCGCACCACCTCGTTGCGCATCGTCGTGAAGGCCAACAGGGCATCAGAACGAATTTGTTCGGTCCGATCAACAACACGCTTCAGTTCGCGACGCTTTCGGAACGCACGAATGCGCCACCTCTTACGTTGAAGCCTCAGTCGATATGACTGCCAAGCGCCCAAACAATTCCGTCCTTTACCACCGCACAATGCGGATCACGCGGGCCTAACAGGTCAACCTTAACACAGTCTTGAAATGCGCCTCCCAAGTCGGAGGCTGGAACTGCTGCGGTTTTGGCCCGTTTGGCCACATCGCGACCAAACTTTTTATATTCTTTTCCCATAGATAACGATCTGAAACGCTTGCGTAAATGGCAATATCTCCCAGAAACTCTCGGAAAACGGGAAGGTCATTAACCACAACGGGAACTCCGCGAATTGCAGCTTCGGTTGCGGGCAGACCGAACCCTTCGGCATGAGTTGGGAACAAAAGGCCTGCCGAAGCAGAGACTAATGAAGCGAGCGCGCCATCGCTCAAACCCGCAACTTCCAGAATCGGGCCGTCGGTCGGTAACGCGTCAAGACGAGCAAACACGTCTTCGTTCTTCCAACCACGACTTCCCGCGATGATCAAGTTGGGCGCATCTGTGCCCATGTCCGCCCACAGGTCCAACAAGAATGCATGGTTCTTCCGCGGTTCAATCGTGCCAACACAAATGAAAAACGGCCCCTCTGGCGGCAAACCTGATGGTACGTCTTCGGGTGCATCAGCCACGTTGTCTGTTCCCAAATGCGCAACAATCCCCCGCGGTGGAGTATCCATCCGTGCTTCGGTTTTTTGGCGTGTATCTTCGGAATTATAAATAATGACATCAGCCCGCGCAGCCACGCGCGCAATCATGTCTGCAAAGGGCGGCACCGATCCGTCCCTTTGGTAGTTTGGAAATTCCAGCGGAATGACATCATGGATCAAAACCACAATTTTCGCATCCACCGCACGCAACGCATCCAGGACTCGATCTGTCAGGTTTGAATGACCCACGTTAAAATACGCAGACCCAGAGGGGAGCGCCCGCTGCAACATGCGTTTCAAAAGCGGCGGTGGTCGTCGTCCAATCGCCACCTGCCGCGCACGTCGCCACGTACGGCTACGTTGTGCATCTGGATCTACACCCGGTTCAGGCCCAGACAGAGACGGTAACAGTGTCTCGATGCCCGCTTGATCCAAAAGAATGTAACCGAACTGCGCGCGGATCAGCCCAAAGAGCGGAACATCGTCCGCCAACATGGCCCGCAAATAAGCCCACTCCACACGATCCACCCCAGTCAACACTTTACCGACCCGACGCATCAACCGCGTCAGGTCCAACAAGCGCGCTGGCGGAAGCTTATGAATCGTAGTGGCCAGTTTGATGCCATTTCCAAGCGTCAGTGATCATCGTCTCAAGCGTAGATCGCGTTGGTGTCCAACCCAGCTCAGCTTCTGCTCGCGTCGAACCTGACACCAGCTTTGTGCAATCCCCTGGGCGGCGGTCCCCGTCAACATAGGGGACAACCTGATTGGTAACCGCGCGGGAATGGTCGATGACCTCGCGCACAGAAAACCCTGATCCAGTCCCAAGGTTGAACACCCGGCTGCCTTTGTCGTCTTTCAGCCACTTCAGGCCTAAAACATGGGCATCCACAAGATCACAGACATGCACATAGTCACGCACACAGGTCCCGTCCGGTGTTTCATAATCCGTGCCATAAACCGTCAACGCATCGCGTTTTCCGGCGATGGCATCCAACATCAATGGGATCAAATGAGTCTCTGGCTGGTGAAATTCACCCACTTCGCCGTCAGGATCCGCGCCAGCAACGTTGAAATACCGAAAGATGACGTGCCGCATGCCATAGGCGGCTTCAAAGTCACGCAATACATCTTCGATCGCGCGTTTGGACGCTCCATAGGCATTAATCGGATGCTGTTCGCTGTTTTCGTCCAGCACGACATTGTCTTGATCGCCATAAGTCGCACAGGTGCTTGAAAACACGAAATCCAGACATCCCGCATCCGCTGCCGCCTCGATCAACGTCAAGGACCCCAAAACGTTGTTACGCCAATAGCGGCCGGGCTCTTTCATGCTTTCGCCCACTTGGCTTAGCGCCGCAAAGTGCATCACAGCGATAGGCGCATATTTAGCAAAAACTTCATCTAAGCGAGCACGATCCAATAGATCGCCCTGTTCGAATGGGCCGAACTTTACGGCGTCCTGCCAACCTGTTTCAAGATTGTCATAGGTTACTGGGATGAAACCAGCATCGCGCAAAGCCTTGCAGGCGTGCGACCCGATATAACCCGCACCACCCGTCACCAAAACATGGTTCACTTGTAATCTCCGCCCTATTGCGCCGCTTGGTCCATGCGGACCACTTCGCGGATATATTCCAACAAATCATCGCGTAGCTCTTCGCGTGCCAAACCAAATGACACAGCGGCTTGCAAGAAGCCCGATTTAGAACCGCAGTCAAAGCGCTGACCACGGAAACGGTACCCGTACACGCCGTCATCCGTTCCAATCGCGCTGGCGATTGCGTCAGTCAGTTGAATTTCCCCACCTGCGCCGCTTTTCATTTGGTTCAGCGAACGCAAAATAGTTGGTGACAGGATATAGCGTCCGATCACGGCCAAATTCGAAGGCGCTTCACCAGCCGGTGGCTTTTCAACCATACCTTTGACTGTGACGATCTGGCCATTCTCGCTTTTGACATCCAGAACGCCATAAGAAGATGCTTTTTCTGGGGGAACTTCCATAGCGGCAACCATGTTACCGCCCGTTTCTTCGTACGCTTCAACCATCTGCGCCAAGCACGGCGTTTCCGCCGAGATCACATCATCCGGAAGGATCACTGCGAAGGGTTCATTCGCAATCAAACGACGGGCACACCACACTGCGTGCCCCAAACCCAATGCTCTGTGCTGGCGAATATAAGCAATCGCACCGCTTTCCATATTGGTGTCTTTCAACGCCTCAAGCAGCTCGTCCTTGCCTTTTTTGCGTAGTTCTTGTTCGAGAGTCGGCGCATGATCAAAATAATCTTCAAGCGCACCTTTGCCGCGGGAGGTGACAAAAATAAATTCCTTGATCCCCGCAGCACGTGCCTCATCGATCGCGTATTGGATCAATGGACGGTCAACCAAAGTCATAATTTCTTTGGGCACTGACTTCGTGGCTGGAAGAAACCGGGTTCCAAGACCTGCAACCGGAAAGATCGCCTTGGTTACCTTTTTACGCATACATTCTCCGCATTCTTTCTGCTAAGGCGGCCAAAGCCGACTACACTATAAAATGGTTCTTTAAGCGATCAGGTTAGTAAAGTCCAACTGACCATCTTCAAAGCCCAACTTCTGTTTTTCCACAACAATTGATCAAATTTTGCCGACGCGCGTTACAAAACTTCTTTGATTAAGCGTTGTTTGGCGATTCTCCGCCGTTCCTTCTCTATTCGCGAGGAGAACGCATAGGTTCGAAACAACGCCTCGCTGCGATCAGATCGCCCAAACAGTCCGCCTTTCTGTTCCCAAAAACCAGCATGATCAAATCTGACATGATGATACAGTGCTGTCGGCGACAATAAGATCAGCGTTACGATTTCACCGGCTTTGACCCTTTTGACAGCTTCAACCCGCAACCGGGATTGTTCCCAAATGCGGCCCGACAAGACCACGCTTTTACGCGGCACAAACGGAAATAGTTTGAAAGCTGAATTTGGGCTGTTGGACACCACTGCGCCACCACGTTGCCGCATAAGACCCTGACTGTACCCTTGATCCAACCGACGAAGCAGACTGCGCACATCGCTGGGCAACAAGCGGCCCGCCATCAAATGCTGGACGCAACGCGCCCGCTCGCCCGCCCGTAACGTGCGCCAATGATCTATCCGTTCAGTTTGTGGTACGTATTTGCGCTGAAACACGGCCCAACTTGCCCCAATATCAAACAAATCGCGGGGCACCCGGTCTGCGCGTCGGCGTGGGCTCGCGGCAAAACCGTGGTGAACTTCGGCTAAAGGTACGATCGCGGTGGCATGACCTGCTCGTGTCAGTCGCAAATTTAGATCTGTTTCATCCAAAAAGAAGGCAAAGCCGGGATCAAAGCCGCCAAGTTCGACCAATACATCACGACGCACCGCCATATTGGTGCCTTCTGTCTTAGTCGCCCGCGCGCCCTTCGGCGTTAAAACAGTGGCGCGACTCGGGTTCATCTCTAAGTCTTCGGTTGCGCCGGTTGCATCGACGGTGCGCGCTTTCCATTGGTGCGAAATCCCATTGCGGCCCAAGACAAAGCCACCCATTGCCCCCACATGCGGTCGCACAGATGGGGCAATCAGTTGGGTTAACCAACTTGGCTCTGGCACGGCATCATCATCAATGAAAGCAACAATATCCCCCGCAGCGTGGCTGATGCCCAGATTGCGCGCCTCTGAGATATTTGGCTTTTCGAAAGGAACGGTCTTGATATGCTCGGCCCAATCAGAGCCTGCAACGACAGCACACCCTTTGGCATCTGCCACGACGACAATTTCGAATGGATCATATTGCAGCTGTGCCAAACCAGCCAAGCAGCGTCGCAAGGCCGCCGGTCGGTCGCGGCTAACGACCACAACGCTGACCGGCATCTGGGTCATTCCAGACCCATCTGCGCCATCATCGTTTCCAGCTTGGGCACATCTTCAGGATTGTTCAATTCCCAGAACTGCCGCCCACGCGCGTCGACCTCAACACACAAGACCTGCCGCCCGTTTTCAAGGAATCGCAACTGCTCAAGCCCTTCAAGTTGTTCAAGCGGACCCGTCGTCCAAGACGTATAAGCGCCCAGCGCCTCTGGGCGATACGCATAGACACCAACGTGATGAAAAACCGGCGTATCGTCATCCCGACCATAGGCGACATTGGTGTAAGGAATAACTTCCTTTGAGAAATAGAGCGCTTGATGCGCCGCGCCAAACACGGCCGTCGTTCCACCAACGCGACCCGCTTTGCGGTCATCCAAAAGCCCCGTTAGAGTCGCGCCATCGCAGCGCAAAACGGGCGTGGCGATCTCTGCTTTGGGTGCAGAGCGCAAACCCGCCACCAAGCTTTCGACAAACCACGCTGGCGTTAACGGTGCGTCACCCTGCAAGTTCACAACGATGTCGTATCCACCGCCCAAACTGGCATGAGCTTCGGCGCACCGTTCTGTTCCATTCGCGCAGGATTCCGAAGTCATGACAACTTCGGCCCCGAACGCCTGTGCGGCATCTTTGATACGCACATCGTCTGTCGCCACCACGACCCGATCAATGCCCGAAACAGCCATCGCCGCACGCCAACTGCGTTCGATCAATGACTGCGCGACCCCAGTGGCCCCTGTTAAAGGAACCAAAGGTTTGCCCGGATACCGGGTCGAAGCATAACGCGCCGGGATGACGATCAGAACTGACATTAAGCGGGCTTCAAAGTGACCGCTGGCGCATAGGCAATAAAGAACGGATTTGCATACCCATCCTTGCCATATTGCAGTGGCGTGTGGTCATCAAAACGTACAACCTTACCACCGGCACCGGCCAAGACAGCATGACCCGCAGCCGTATCCCATTCCATCGTGCGGCCAACGCGCGGATAAATGTCCGCCTCGCCCGTCGCAACCAAACAGAACTTCAGGCTTGATCCCGCGCTTTTCATGTCTTTGACGGCATATTTGTTGATATAGTCGTCCGTCGCCTGATCGCGGTGCGACTTTGATGCAACAACCAAAAGCGCTGAATTGTCACTGTCTGCGACGTTCATCGCCTTCACGTCCCCGACAACGTCCTTATCAAGCGCGCCTGTTTCCTCGACCGAAGTTCCATCGGCTTGTGTAAAGAACATACGATCTTTGGCAGGCGCATAAACCACGCCGCGCGTCGGCACCCCACCTTCGACCAGTGCGATGTTGACGGTAAAGTCGCCACGGCGGTGTACAAATTCTTTGGTTCCATCCAATGGATCAACGATCAAGAACGTATCCCCGGTGGTGGAATGGGTCGCTGCTTGTTCTTCGGTGACAAGCATCACGTCAGGAAAAGCCGCACGCAAACCTGCTGAAATCAATTCATCCGCGGCTTCGTCAGCTGCGGTAACTGGGCTGTCATCCGACTTTGATTTCACATCAAAATCGTCTTGCCCATAAATCTCCATGATCTTGTCACCTGCCTCAAGCGCCAGCTTGCGGATCACCGGGATCAAGTCGTCATAATTCATAAAAGTGTTCCTCACACGCGCATTTGTTGAAAAAGTGATGCGCGCCCCTTATGATACCGTGCTAACGGAACAGCAAGAATTCCCTGCGATCTTACCGCCAATCGAGGCAGAACGACTATGTTTCAAGCAACCAGCAAACCGCAGACGAAGCTTGGCGTGGCAATTGCCATGGCTGAGGTCGTGTACCATTCAATCGTTCGCTCTGTTCGGAGGGCGCACAACAATGCCTTTTTAGCGATCGCGATGAACATGCTGCAGGTCGTGATCTTTGTCTTGGCTTTCTATGTGATGTTTTCGGTGCTTGGGTTACGCGGCGCGGCAATTCGCGGCGATTTCCTGCTTTACATCATGACGGGCATCTTTCTGTACATGACACATACCAAAACGCTGGGCGCTGTGGCTGGATCCGAAGGCCCAGCAAACCCGATGATGCTGCACGCACCGATGAACACTCTTGTGTCGATCTGCTCGGCTGCACTGGGTGCGCTTTATATTCAGCTTCTGTCGATGTTCATGATCCTGTTCATTTATCACGTGGCATTTACACCCGTGGTCATCGACCAACCATTTAAAACTTTCGGGATGGTGATCCTCGCTTGGTTTACCGGCGCTGCGCTTGGCATCGTATTGTTGGCGATCAAGCCGTGGTTTCCCACATTCGTTTCCATTTTCACGCAAATTTACCAACGCGCAAATATGATCGCATCCGGCAAAATGTTCGTGGCCAACACCTTGCCCGGCTTCATGCTGGCAATGTTCGATTGGAACCCGCTGTTTCATGCTATTGACCAATCACGCGGCTTTGCGTTCCTCAACTACAACCCCCGCTACTCTTCTTGGGAATATTCATTCTGGGTGGGCATCATTTTGGTGATGGTCGGACTGATGGGCGAATTCTATACCCGCAAACACGCATCGGTCAGCTGGAACGCAAGGCGCTAATTGTTGTCTAAACGGTCACACTGACCTTGTGTGAAGCGTTCTCTAATACAGACATCCGCAAAGCTAACGTATGAAAACCTCAAGGGCGTTTGGCATACAATCGCACCCCGCGAAGTTGTCCACCTGCCAAACGACGGGTCAAGCAATCACGTCACCACGCGACAGGTCAGGTTGATCCGCCCGCCCTTTGGCAACAGACGAGATGATCCAAACCGAATGCGGTCCACGCCGTGATAGGCCAGCCGCGCGGCGCCGCCCATCACGACCACGTCTCCGCTTTCTAACCAGAACGATTCGGTCTTGCCGCCCCGTGTCGTGTTTCCAACACGGAATAACGCCGCATCGCCCAAGGACACAGACAGTACTGGCCATTCAAAATTTGCCTCGCTTTTGTCCTGATGCATGCCCATATGCGCATCCGCACCATAAAAGTTCACCAAACAACAATCCGGCACACGTTCCAAACCCGTCAGTTCATGCCACAAGTTCAAGACTGAACTTGGAATCGGTGGCCAAGCGCACCCATTGGGATGGTGCGATGCGTAACGATAGCCAGAGTGATCCGCATACCATCCAACCAACCCCGCAGACGTCATACGCACTGACATGGGTTTGCCATAAGGCGTGTCCGGCGAAAACACTGGCGCTGCCTTGGCGATGGCACGCACTTCATCCAGTAAAGCCACCTGTGCCTCGACACCAAGGTGGCCTTTGTGGATGTCAAACCCTCGAATATTGACCTTCATCGCCTTCTCCCTGCCAGAATGCGCAAAATTAGCTGATTTACACAGCGCACCAAAGGTTGCAGCGCCAAATGACCCTCCTTATATACGCCCCAGCGCGCAAGGAATCTTGCGCAAACATCGTGGCGTCGATGCCGACTTCGGGTCGCCGCTTCGTGTCATCGCCTTGAGATAGAAAAAGGGATCGAAAGAACATGGCCAAAGTCATTGGTATTGACCTCGGAACAACAAACAGCTGTATCGCCATCATGGATGGCAGCCAGCCCCGCGTGATCGAAAACGCCGAAGGCGCACGGACTACACCGTCCATCGTTGCCTTCACCGAAAACGAGCGCCTCGTTGGACAGCCCGCCAAACGGCAGGCCGTCACCAACCCCGACAACACGATCTTTGGCGTCAAACGCCTTGTTGGCCGTCGCAATGACGACGCTGATCTGGCCAAAGACAAAAAGAACCTGCCCTTCAACGTGATTGATGGCGGCAACGGCGACGCATGGGTCGAAGCGCGCGGTGAAAAATATTCACCTTCGCAAATCTCGGCCTTCATCCTCGGCAAAATGAAAGAGACAGCGGAAAGCTATCTAAGCGAAGACGTGACCCAAGCGGTCATCACTGTCCCCGCTTATTTCAACGATGCTCAACGCCAAGCCACCAAAGACGCCGGCAAAATTGCTGGCCTGGAAGTGCTGCGGATCATCAACGAACCAACGGCGGCCGCACTTGCCTATGGCCTCGACAAAAAAGAATCGCAAATCATCGCGGTCTATGACCTTGGTGGCGGTACGTTCGACGTAACCATCCTCGAAATCGACGACGGCCTGTTCGAAGTGAAATCGACCAACGGCGACACGTTCCTTGGCGGCGAAGACTTTGACATGCGCATCGTCAACTACCTTGCCGAGCAGTTCAAAAAAGAACATGCGGTCGATCTGACCCAAGACAAGATGGCGCTGCAGCGCCTGAAAGAGGCCGCTGAAAAAGCCAAGATCGAACTTTCAAGCGCGAACCAAACTGAAATCAACCAGCCCTTCATCTCGATGGGCAGCAATGGTCAACCGTTGCACATGGTGATGAAGCTGACGCGCGCCAAATTGGAATCGCTGGTTGGTGACCTCATCAAAGCGTCGATGAAACCTTGTGCCGCGGCACTTAAGGATGCTGGCCTGTCGGCTGGTGACATCGACGAAGTTGTGCTGGTTGGCGGTATGACTCGCATGCCACGTGTGGTCGAAGAAGTGACCAAGTTCTTTGGCAAAGAGCCACATAAAGGTGTGAACCCTGACGAAGTGGTCGCCATGGGCGCCGCCATCCAAGCCGGTGTTCTGCAAGGCGACGTCAAAGATGTTGTTTTGCTTGACGTGACACCACTGTCGATGGGTATCGAAACTTTGGGCGGTGTCTTTACCCGCTTGATCGATCGCAACACCACGATCCCAACGAAAAAATCACAGATCTTTTCGACCGCGGAAGACAACCAAAACGCCGTGACCATCCGCGTATTCCAAGGCGAACGCGAAATGGCGCAGGACAACAAAATCTTGGGCAACTTCAACCTTGAAAACATCCCGCCTGCCCCGCGCGGCATGCCCCAAATCGAAGTGACCTTTGATATCGACGCCAACGGCATCGTATCTGTGGGCGCCAAAGACAAAGGCACCGGCAAGGAACAACAGATCACGATCCAAGCCTCAGGTGGCCTGTCGGATGCGGACATCGACCAAATGGTCAAAGACGCCGAAGACAACGCCGAAGCGGATAAAGAACGCCGCGAGTTGATCGAAGCGAAAAACCAAGCCGAAAGCCTCATCCACTCGACCGAGAAATCCGTCGAAGAGCACAGCGACAAAGTTGATCCGACCACGGTCGAAGCGATCGAACTTGCCATCGCTGCGCTTAAGGACGAGCTGGAAACTGAAAACGCGGACAAGATCAAATCCGGCATCCAAAACGTGACCGAAGCAGCCATGAAATTGGGTGAAGCGATCTATAAGTCGGCTCAAGAAGACGGCGGAGACGAGCCCATGGGCGCGGACGAGCCACGCGACGCCGATGACGACATCGTCGATGCAGACTTCGAAGACCTGGACAACGACAAGCGCGGCTAATTCGTGCTGTCAATGGAACCAATCAAGAGGCCGGCCCGATCAGGCCGGCCTCAGACGTTCCCACAAAGGACATGATCCATGGCAAAACGTGACTACTACGATGTGCTTGGCGTCGCCAAAGGTGCCAGCGCCGACGAGATCAAAAAAGGCTACCGCACCAAGGCCAAAGAACTGCATCCCGACCGCAACATCGACAAACCCGAAGCCGAATCGCAGTTCAAAGAAGCCAACGAAGCCTATGAAGTACTAAAAGACCCCGAGAAAAAGGCGGCCTATGATAGATATGGTCACGCCGCTTTTGAGGGCGGAATGGGCGGAGGCGGCGGCAGACCGGGTGGCGGCTTTGGCGGCCAACAGGGCGACTTTGGTTCAGCGTTTTCGGATGTTTTCGACGACTTGTTCGGAGATTTCATGGGTGGTCAACGCGGCGGCAACGGTGGTGGACGCCGCGCTGCTCGTGGCTCCGACCTGCGTTACAACCTACAAATCAGTCTTGAAGACGCCTTTGCCGGTTTGCAAAAAACCATCAATGTTCCGACGTCGGTGGCATGTGACGGCTGCAAGGGCACCGGTGCAGAAGGCGGTTCAGAACCTTCCACATGCCCGACCTGCTCAGGCATGGGTAAAGTACGCGCGCAGCAAGGTTTCTTTACTGTCGAACGCACCTGCCCAACATGTTCTGGTCTCGGCCAGATCATCCAGAACCCCTGTAATTCTTGTGGTGGCGCGGGTCGCGTGGAAAAGGACCGTTCGCTTGCAGTGAACATCCCAGCGGGCGTTGAAACAGGCACTCGGATTCGACTGGCAGGCGAAGGCGAAGCTGGAATGCGTGGCGGCCCGGCGGGCGATCTTTATATCTTTATCGACGTCGTGATTCATGAACTATTTGAGCGTGATGGCAACAACCTGTTCTGTCGTGTTCCTGTCAGTATGAGCGCCGCTGCCTTGGGTGGTTCGATCGAAGTGCCGACCATTGATGGCGGTCGTGGTCGCGTGCAAATTCCAGCCGGATCTCAATCCGGTCGCCAGATGCGTTTGCGTTCCAAGGGTATGCCCGCGTTGCGCGGTGGTGGCCCCGGTGACATGTTCATCGAACTTGCTGTTGAAACACCTGTGAATCTAACTGGTCGCCAAAAGGAACTTCTGCGGGAATTCGAAGAGTTGTCCTCGGAGAACAACCCCGAATCGTCGAGTTTCTTTTCCTCGGTGAAATCTTTCTGGGATTCGATGAAGGGCTGACAAAGGTAAGGCGGATTTAAATCCGCCTTACACCCCCCGGGCGTGACCGATGGCACACAAACTGTAGCGGCAGTGTACAGCAGGATGCATCGCGTTAATCCTCTGCTAACCCATGTCGGGCAATGCTGGGCTATGTCCCATTTTGCCGAACAGCCCCTGCCATTCCTTTTTGACGAAGCCACCGCGGCTCCTCTCCCATCAGGGCGAGCCCCGTCTTACGTAGTCGATCACCGCGAACGGTTGCGCACCCGGTTTATGGTCGGCGGCGCGAATGCGATGCCAGATTATGAACTGTTAGAACTCGTTCTGTTCCGCGCGATCCCCCGTCAGGATGTAAAACCGCTGGCGCACCTTCTGATGAAAAAGTTCGGGGACTTTAACCGAGTGGTTTCTGCACCGTCGGAAAGATTACGCGGCATCAAAGGTGTTGGAAACGCAGTGATTTGCGAATTGAAGATCGTCGAGGCTTCCGCTCAACGTTTGGCCCGTGCGAGGATTTTAAATCAGCAGGTGATTTCCAGTTGGGATGCCCTGATCGATTACTGCCACACCACTATGGCACATCGCGAAACCGAACAGTTTCGGGTGCTCTTTCTAGATCGTAAAAACGTGTTAATCGCGGATGAAGAACAAGGCAAAGGCACGGTCGACCATGTCCCTGTCTATCCCCGCGAAGTCGCTAAACGCGCGCTTGAACTGAACGCCTCTGCGATCATTCTGGTGCACAACCACCCTTCGGGTGATCCAACACCTAGTCAAAGCGACATCACCATGACCGATCAGATGGAGCAGGCTTGTGACGCCTTGGGATTAACTTTGCACGATCACCTGATCATTGGAAAATCTCAAGAAATTAGTTTTAAATCAGAAGGTTACCTTTGATTTAACGCACCCAAACCTCAACCCGACGGTTGGCTTGCCGCCCCCATGCACTGCCGTCGCAAGCCATGGGCAACGCTTCGCCAAAGGCGTCCACCTCAAGCCCTATCCGATCAAAGTTAGCGGTCTCTGCTGCGGCAGAAACGGCGCGACGCACGGCCTCGGCACGGCGCAGCGCAATGTCACGGTTGGCTGACGCAGGTCCATCGCCATCACTGAAACCGACCAACAACAATTGACGCGCGTCATAGCGACCCTGTTCTAATGCGCGAGCCAATTGCTGAACGTTCGAACGGGATTGCGCGTCCAAACGGACCGAACCCGCCTCAAATCGAAAGGACGTCGTGAGGCGCGCCATACCATAAAGCGTACGCGTCATGCGTTGCAATTCTTCTAGTGAAATCTCTGGCCCCGCAGATGTGACGGCATTTGCAAAGCGATAGCCTTGATCGTTAATCGACACTTCTTCAGGCGCTTGGTCCACGAAACCGGCGCGACGAATAACGATTTGTGCCGATGGTCCACGCATAAAAGCAAGCAGTTCACGCGCCACCTTGGGTAGACGACGGGCAGGCACATAAAGGAACATGGGTGCCGTCAGAGGATAGTCTTCGGTTTTGATCGTGCTGCGTTGCGCAGACAGGGAAAACCCGCACTCCCCCGTTAACGTCAAAGCACGTGCATTTCCTGTCTCGGCAAAACTGGCCATACCAATCGCAAAAGGGTCAGCCAATACGGCGTCAACCACGTTGCCAGCGCGATCATGACGCACAATGCCATCAGCGAATTCCAATCGGGCTGGTCCCATCACCTTATCCTCGACCGATTGACCTAGGCCTGTTCGCAACCCTGGTAAATGCAATGAAATGGGTGCATCTGCCCCGCCAAGTTCTTGCCAGTTCGTGATGCGCCCAGCAAAAACATGCGCCAACGCTTGAGGAGAGATCTGATCGACGGGGTTGGATGGCGCCACAATCGGCACCATTGCGTCCAATGCCAACACACGGCTGCGATTGGCATCAGTCATGTCACCCATCCCAGCCTCACGTGCACGCTGGCGTTCTTCGGGGCGGATTTCACGTAATGCCATGACGATGTCAGCATCATTCGCCAAAAGGTCGGCAAAGCCTTCGTCAGTGGTCGATGCCTGAACGTAGAAACGCGCCACCTGCTTATCGGTGGCCTCATCTGACAGGATGTAGACAAATCCTACCGGCTCGATCGGTTCTCGACTGAGGGTATAATCATTCCGTAGGGCGAACCCTTCGATAAGCGCTGGCATCAAGACAGCGCCCATCGTCGACGATCCAGAAATTGAGACTTCGGCCACAAAATCCGACAAGCTTGGGCAGGCTGGGCCATCACACAGCACGCCGGATCCATCCACGGTCAATTCGCCATAGATCGTTTCAATACGGTAAAACTCGCCGTCAAAACCCAGCAACGTTCCGCTCAATTCCACCTGCCCATCGGGCGAGGTCAACGTGACGTCCTGCGCAAACAGCGCAAATCCCCAAAAAGAAAGTACGGCGAAAATCGCCGCACGTAGCCAAGCCATAAAGTGCCCTTTGTCGCAACGGTTAGTTGCTGGCGACTTTCAAGTCTTCGACAAGATTGTTCAACACAAGAAAGGTGCCAATCGTGTCGCAATCTGGCACTGCCAGCGTCAGATCATGGGTTTTCATCTTACCGTTAGCTATTTTTTCCAAAGATTGCGCCTCGATCTCAAGCCCACAATTGGTCGAAGTGACCTCTGCTTCGATGCTTAGATCGACAAGACCTACGTGGGCGGAAGTCGCGCTTCGAAAGGAATATACCTCGGCCAGCAGAGGTTCTGCCGACAGGTTGTCGCCAAGGCGTAACAGCAAGCCAGTTTCGCCAGTGATAAGACCCGCGATATTTTGGTCTCCGCCGGACCACACATGACCAGCGTCACCATAACCTGCGCCAAATTCACGCGCATGCAATTCAAACCCTGATTGTCCGCGCCATTGCAGAACTGTGCGATCAAAATCGTCAATATCAAGAACGTCGATTTGGGCCACAGCACCACTGCCATTTGAAAACGCCATGATGAACACGGCCTGTTCTGTCAGCGCAGGCACCGTAAAAGACAGTTGGCCTGCGTCGTCCGTTGTTTCAGTGAAAATCATGCCATTGTGGTGAACCGTCAACCGTTCGTTCGGCGCGCAAGGTGCGTTTAGGCTTAAGTTAACCAAGGCGCCGGGAATAGCAGTGGCATGTGCCGAAGCTTCGCAATGTTGCCCTTCTGGCAGGGCATCAAGTTCAGGGGGTTGATCCGTGATTGACGCCGATGTGCGTTCCACATTTGTGATGTCTGAGGGAATAGACAAACCCGAAGCTTCACTCGCTGACGTCAATTCCACCGCTTTCACCTGCAACAAAATGTCCGCGCTAACCGCGTCACTTAGAACAGAGTCAGAGTCGTCGTTTTCAAGGTTGGGTTCGGTCACAATGGGGCGTGCGGACTTGCCATAATGTTGTTCAGCGGATTCGCTGCTTTGCATGACAAAACCAACGCCTACAGCGATGACGAGCGTACCAGCCGCTGTCGCGATCTCTTTCATATGCCGCATGATCCCAAATCCCTTCCACGGATTACCTCAAGGAAGGGTTTCGCACGACAAAGCGACCGCGATGTGACGCACAAAAGGAGAGTTTAGGGCAAGAATAGGGCGGCTGGTTAAGCCAGTCGCCCATGGCAATGTTTGAATTTTTGACCAGACCCACATGGACACAGATCGTTACGGCCGGGGTTTCCCCATGTGCTTGGGTCGTTTTCGTCGAACCCATTTGCCAACGCTTCGGCTGTGGGTGCTGGCAATGCATTTTCTTGAACGACTTCGGCAGCAGGTTGCTGTTGCGCAGCCATTTCTACCAACATCTGTTCACGTTCTTCTTCTGTCATGGGACGGATCATCGACAGCTTTTGCGTCACTTCGGTGCGCAGGCTGTCAAGCATCGCTTCAAACAGTTGGAACGCTTCGTTCTTGTATTCGTTCAATGGGTCACGCTGCGCATAGCTGCGGAAACCAACGACGGATCGCAAATGTTCCAAAGTCAGCAAGTGTTCGCGCCACTTGCCATCAATCGCCTGCAACAACAGCTGCTTTTCGATGGCCCGCATGTTTTCGGGACCAAAGGCTTCTGTCTTTTCGGCCATCATCGCGTCACTGGCTTCGATCAAGCGGTCGCGAATTTGTTCGTCATCCACGCCTTCCTCTTCGCACCATGCAATCACGGGTGCATCGATACCAAGCTGTTCAATTCCAGCGGCGTAAAGCCCCTGACCGTCCCACTGATCGGCATAGGACCCTTGTGGCAAGAATTGATCAATCAGATCATCCACCACCTGGTCGCGCATGTCCGAAGTGATCTCCTGTAGATCTTCGGCTTCCATGATTTCACGGCGCTGGCCGAACACGACTTTGCGCTGATCATTCATCACGTCATCGAATTTCAGCAACTGCTTACGAATGTCAAAGTTGCGCCCTTCGACCTTGGCCTGCGCGCGTTCCAGCGATTTGTTGACCCACGGGTGCACAATCGCTTCGCCTTCTTCCAGGCCCAGCGTCGTCAGAACTTTTTCGAGACGGCCCGACCCAAAGATGCGCATAAGGTCATCTTCGAGGCTTAGATAAAACGACGTGCGACCCGGGTCACCTTGACGGCCCGAGCGCCCACGCAACTGGTTGTCGATGCGACGGCTTTCGTGACGTTCAGACGCCAGAACAAAAAGCCCACCCGCGGCAAGAACCTTTTTCTTTTCGTCCTCGTGTTCGGCTTCGATCTTGGTACGGATCGCTTCGGGATCCGCTTCGGGATCGGCGGTGATCGCCTCAAGCACCTTCAGTTCGACGTTGCCACCCAGCTGAATATCGGTACCGCGCCCAGCCATGTTTGTGGCGATTGTGACGGCGCCAAACTTGCCAGCATCCGCAATAATCTGGGCTTCTTGCTCGTGTTGGCGCGCGTTCAGGACGTTGTGTTTGATGCCTTCGGCTTCAAGCATTGTCGCGAACATCTCGGATTTGTCGATCGAGACTGTGCCAACAAGCACGGGCTGACCCTTTTCATTGGCAACCGCGATTTCTTTGATCATCGCTTTGTATTTCTCGATGGCGGAACGGTAAACTTGGTCGTCTTCGTCGACACGAGCGATTGGCTTGTTTGTTGGCACTTCGACCACACCAAGACCGTAAATTTCGCCAAATTCTTCTGCTTCGGTCGCGGCTGTACCTGTCATTCCGCCCAGCTTGTCATAAAGGCGGAAATAGTTTTGGAAGGTAACAGAGGCCAGCGTTTGGTTTTCCGGCTGAATTTTGACGCCTTCTTTGGCCTCGATCGATTGGTGCAAGCCGTCAGAAAGACGACGGCCAGCCATCATACGGCCAGTGAATTCGTCGATCAGGACGATCTCATCATTGCGAACGATATAATCCTTGTCCTTTAGGAACAGCTTGTGCGCGCGCAGGCCTTGGTTGACGTGGTGCACAATCGACGTGCTTTCAGGGTCGTAAAGTGACGCACCTTCTTCGATTAGCCCGCGAATGCGCAACTGTTCTTCGAGGAATTCGTTACCATCATCCGTGAATGTCACGCTGCGCTGTTTTTCATCCAATTCGAAATGGTTTTCTTCGATCAGTGGAATAATGGCGTCGATGGTCACGTACATCTCGGATCGGTCTTGCAAGGGTCCCGAGATAATCAGCGGCGTACGCGCTTCGTCGATCAAAATACTGTCAACTTCGTCCACAACTGCAAAATTATGTTCGCGTTGAACCATTTCGGCAATGGACGGTTTCATATTGTCGCGCAGATAATCAAACCCAAGCTCGTTATTCGTGGCATAGGTCACGTCACAAGCATATGCCTCGCGCTTGGCATCTTCGGTCATACCTGCGACGGCGACGCCAGTTGTCAGACCCAAAGCGCCAAACACTTTGCCCATCCATTCCGCGTCGCGTTGCACAAGGTAGTCGTTGACGGTCACAACGTGCACGCCCTTGCCAGTCAAGGCATTCAGATAGCAGGCAAATGTCGCCGTCAGCGTTTTACCTTCGCCGGTTTTTTGTTCGGCAATGTTGCCCTGATGCAAGAAAATCGCACCCAGCAACTGCGTGTCATAGGCCCGCAACCCCAGCGCTCGGCGGGCAGCCTCGCGGCAGTTTGCGAAGGCTTCGGGCAGCAAATCATCCAGACTTTCGCCATCCATGGCGCGTTTGGCCATTTCCTCGGTCTTGTCTTTAAGCCCATCATCGCTCAGCACGGTGAACTCCGGCTCTAGCGCGTTAACCTTTTCGACGAGTACGCGGGTTGCCTTGACCTTACGGTCATTTGGCGTGCCAAACACCTTTTTGGTGAGAGTTCCGAAACCGAACATGCGTTCTCCAGCCGATCAATTCATGTTGTGCAGCAACTGCTTGCTGGACGCGTGCTAAGCCCATAGATAGAAAAAGGCAAAATACGGCATTAGCCGTGTCCATAGGCCGATGTAAGGGTCGCACCAAACCGTGTCAATGCACGCAACCCTGCGTGCCCATCCCAAGGACTGATTGATGATGAAACACCTGCTTAATTTGCCCGCTTTGGGTCTTGTTGCTGCAATGGCCTTGCCGGCAGCTGCGCAAGACGCTGGAACCGTCGTGGCCACCGTCAATGGAACGGAAATCACAATCGGACACATGATCATTGCGCGCGCGACTTTGCCTGCGCAATTTCAAGAACTACCACCCGAAGTCCTGTTCAACGGTATCTTGGAACAGCTGGTACAGCAGACCCTTCTGGCCCAATCTTACACGGATGAGCTGCCAAACCGCGTAGCCCTATCGCTTGAAAACGAAACGCGATCCCTGACCGCAGGCGAAGCGCTGGAACTGGTATTGCAAACCGCTATCACGCCCGAAGCAATCCAAACTGCCTACGAAACCCGCTTTGCTGATGCAGAGGCCACAGAAGAATACAACGCCTCGCATATTTTGGTGGAAACCGAAGAAACCGCGCTGGCCATTCAGGCAGATATCGAAGCAGGCGCAGATTTTGCCGCTACTGCGCGGGAAAAATCCACAGGTCCGTCTGGCCCGAATGGTGGTCAATTAGGTTGGTTCGGCACCGGGGCGATGGTTCCCAGCTTTGAAGCGGCTGTTATTACACTTGAGGTTGGTGAAGTTTCTGCCCCTGTGCAAACCCAATTCGGATGGCATGTCATCAGGTTGAACGAAACTCGCGTTCAGGATCGCCCTGCGCTTGATGATGTCCGCCAAGAAATCGAAGACGAAGTCCGCGCCGCCGCTGTTGAAGCACACATCGCCGAACTAGAATCTGGCGCTTCGGTTGATCAATCAGCAGCCGCTGGTATCGATCCGGCAATTCTTAACGATCTGACTTTGGTGGAATAAAACATGGCTGAAGGTGCCAACGTCTCGCCGCTGGCTCCGGCCAAGTTTCCCGACTTGCCGATCATCGACGGCGTAACGTTTTCAGCAGTCGCAGCAGGCGTGAAATATACCGGGCGCGATGATGTCATGTTGGCGCAATGTGTGCCAGGTACAGCGATTGCGGGGACGTTTACGCGCTCCGCAACGCGCTCCGCCCCTGTTCTTGACTGCCAAGCAAAGCTTGGCGGATCGACCAAGGATGGGGCTGCGATCCTTGTGAACTCGGGAAACTCGAACGCATTCACAGGGCGAAACGGCCAAGCGGCAGTTGATGGAATCGTGCAAGCCGTTTCTAGCGCTACCGGCACTCCGGCGTCACGTGTCTTCACCGCGTCGACCGGTGTGATTGGCGAACCGCTTCCGTTTGAACGCATCACCACCAAGTTGGGTGAACTAAATACATCGCTTTCAGCGGACAAAATCGCTGACGCTGCGCGTGCTATCATGACAACAGACACCTATCCAAAAGGGGCGTCCGCCACGTGCGAAGTCGCAGGTAAAACTGTTAAGATCGCAGGTATCGCCAAGGGCAGCGGCATGATCGCGCCAGATATGGCGACGATGTTGGTCTATATTTTTACTGACGCAAAAGTGGATCAAGACGCGCTGCAAGCTATGTCGGCCACGGCTTGCGATTCCACGTTCAACTGCATCACCGTGGACAGCGACACGTCGACATCCGACAGCCTTTTGGTTGCCGCGACAGGCGCAAGTGGGGTGGATGCGACCGGAAACAAAGCCTTCGAGGTTGCCTTGAATGAAGTCATGCTGGACCTTGCGCACCAAGTTGTCCGGGACGGCGAAGGCGCCACCAAGTTCGTTGAGATCAACGTGACCGGCGCCGTGGATGATGTCAGCGCCAAAATCCATGGGCTGTCCATCGCGAATTCTCCTTTGGTGAAAACCGCTATTGCTGGCGAGGATCCAAATTGGGGTCGCGTCGTTATGGCCGTCGGAAAATCAGGTGCTCCTGCGGATCGTGACACCCTTTCGATCTGGTTTGGCGACACTCTGGTCGCGGAAAACGGCTGGGTCAGCCAAAATTACCAAGAAGAAGATGCTGCAGAGCACATGAAATCTGATCACATCTGCATACGCGTTGATTGCGGGATGGGCACTGGGTCATCCACGGTTTGGACCTGCGATCTGACCCATGGTTATATCGAAATAAATGCAGATTACCGGTCGTGAAGGTTGTCCTTGTCTCTGCCGTCGCTTTGATTGACGTGGATGGGCGGGTGCTGTTGGCACAGCGCCCGGAGGGGAAATCCATGGCAGGTCTATGGGAATTTCCGGGTGGTAAGGTGGAAGTTGGGGAAACCCCAGAAGCTGCTTTGATCCGTGAACTTCAAGAAGAGCTTGGGATCGATACCTGGCAGTCCTGCCTCGCACCCCTGACGTTTGCGAGCCATAGTTATGAATCGTTCCACTTATTGATGCCTCTGTTTGCCTGCCGCAAATGGGAAGGAACGCCACAACCAAACGAAGGCCAAGCCTTAAAATGGGTCCGCCCACAGGACCTGAAGACCTACCCAATGCCTGCCGCAGACGTTCCGCTTATTCCGATTTTAAGGGACTGGCTTTGACCAATTAGGTCAGTCCGTTCAACTTCTGCACAATGTTTGGTGTCCCACACAACATTGTTGATGACTTATTAACTAATCTTTGTACATTTATAGAGCATCGTATTTTCTGGGGAGGAAAAATCATGCTGAAAACGATCGCCATGGGCAGCGCAATTCTTGTGCAAGGCATATATGTGAAAACGCTTCCGGACGGACGTATGACTGTTCATGTTGATGGCGCCCATTACTCTGGGATGCCTATTTCCCAAGCCGCTTGAAACGACTGTGAGACCAATTAAAAAAGGGGACAGTTCACACTGTCCCCTTTTTTAATTTTTAATGGTCTATGCTTTAGTCAAGCGAACGCGCAATTTCTTCACGTTCAAAGATCTCGATCACATCCTTGGCACGGATGTCTTCGTAGTTCTCGAATGCCATCCCACATTCCTGACCCGAAGGCACATCAGCAACTTCATCTTTGAAGCGTTTGAGTGTTTTCAACGTACCCTCGTGGATCACGACGTTATCGCGCAGCAGACGCACACCAGCAGAACGACGCGCTGTACCTTCAGTCACCAGACAACCAGCGACCTTACCGACGTTGGACACCTTAAAGACCTCTTTGATCTCAGCATAACCGATGAAGGTTTCGCGGATTTCGTTGCTAAGCAGACCAGAAGCGGCCGCTTTAACGTCGTCCACAAGATCGTAGATCACCGAATAGTAACGGATTTCGACGCCCTTTTGGTTGGCCGTGTTCCGAGCGGATGCGTTGGCACGAACATTGAAGCCCATGATTGGCGCATTTGACGCCTCAGCCAGACCCACATCAGTTTCGGTGATGGCACCAACACCCGAATGCAACACGCGTACACGCACCTCATCGTTGCCGATTTTCTCCATCGCTTGAACGATTGCCTCGGCAGAACCCTGCACATCGGCTTTGACCAGGATTGGCAATTCGCTGACGTCTTCGTCAGCTTTGGCATTCGCCATCAGCTGTTCCAAAGTCGTTGCCGCACCGGCCGCTGCACGTTTGTCTTTGGCTGCGTTGGCACGATATTCCGCGATTTCACGCGCCTGTGCTTCGGTTTCCGTCACGTTCAATACGTCACCTGCACCGGGTGTGCCGTTCAAGCCAAGCACTTCGACGGGCACAGATGGCCCAGCTTCTTTAACCCGTTCGCCCTTGTCATTGATAAGCGCGCGGACCTTACCGTACTGCTCTCCGACGACGAAGATGTCGCCCTGACGCAAAGTACCATTCTGGATCAGAACCGTTGCCACAGGGCCTCGGCCGACATCAAGCTGCGCCTCGATCACGGCACCTTGGGCGGCGCGATTTGGGTTGGCTTTCAGTTCCAAGAGTTCGGACTGCAAAGCAATCGCTTCGATCAGTTCGTCCAAACCTTGGCCAGTGGCCGCAGACACTTCAACATCCTGCACTTCACCAGACATCTTTTCGACGACGACTTCGTGTTGCAGCAGGTCTGTGCGGACCTTAGTTGGGTTCGCTTCGTGTTTGTCGATCTTGTTGATCGCCACGATCATCGGCACATTCGCCGCTTTCGCGTGGGCAATCGCCTCGACGGTTTGGGGCATAACGGCATCGTCCGCAGCAACCACCAACACAACAATGTCCGTCACCTGAGCACCGCGTGACCGCATCGACGTAAACGCCGCGTGGCCCGGTGTATCAAGGAAACATAGAACAGACCCGTTCGACGCTTTGACCTGATAGGCCCCGATGTGCTGCGTGATACCGCCAGCTTCGCCAGAGACAACTTTGGCCTTGCGGATCGCATCCAAAAGCGAGGTTTTCCCGTGGTCGACGTGACCCATGATTGTAACAACCGGAGGGCGCGTCAAAAGATCACCTTCGTCGTCAACGATCTCTTTAATCACGTCTTCGACGTCAGCATCTGACACACGTTGAACAGTGTGGCCAAATTCCTGGATAATCAGTTCGGCAGTGTCCGCATCAATGGTTTCGTTCTGCGTGACCATAAGGCCCATCTGCATCAACGATTTTACCACGTCACCGACGCGTTCCGTCATCCGGTTCGCCAGTTCAGACACAACAATTGCTTCGGGTAGGGCCACCGTGCGCATGACCTTTTCACGTTCGACCGACCCACCCATCGCTTTTTGACGGGCACGTTCTTGCTTGCGTTTCATGGCGGCCATGGACCGCTGACGGCCACCTTCGCCCCCAGTCAATGCTTGGTTCAATGTCAGCTTGCCAGAGCGACGGTTGTCATCACCCTTACCAGGACGCGCGTTGCGTTGATCACGATCGCGGTCTTGCTTGCGAGGAGCAACAGCCGATGGCGCTTGACGCTGCGCAGGTTTGGCAGGTTCATCACCTGAAGGGGCAGGTGCAGCAGCAGCCTGAGCAGCGGCAGCCGCTTCGGCCACTTTACGTGCCTCTTCTTCTTCCTTCGCGCGCAGATTTTCGAGGCGCTCTTTTTCTTCGCGCTCCTTGGCTTCCATCTCGGCCCGGCGGCGCTCGCGCTCCGCTTCGCGTGCTTTTTCAGCCGCTTCACGCGCAGCGGCCTCTTCGACCTCGCGCGATTTGGCAGCTTGCACAGCCTTTAGGCGGCGATCCATTTCCGCATCGGTAATGCCGGCGGGGCGACGGCTTGGGTCACCCACAGATGGGCCGCTAGAGGCCGCAGGTTTTGCAGCACCCGGTTTGGGTACGACGACCCGCTTGCGCTTGGTCTCGACGACGACATTCTTGGTGCGTCCATGGCTGAAACTTTGTTTCACATTGCCCGGACGCGCGCCGCTGCGCAGACCCAGTGTCTTTTTCCCGTCAGTATCGCTCAAAGCTCGTCAATCCTTCCCAGCGGCCGATGCCACTGTATTTTCACGCACACCGCGTAAACGGTTGGCTTCCTCTACAACACGTTGCGTGAGTCCACCAGAGGCCAGCGCCCCATGAATTACAGTTTGGCGACCAAACGCCAATCCCAGTTCATCAGATGTAAGCCATCCGATATACGATCCAAAGTGCGGCGTGCTTAGCTTGGTCTTGCCTCGACCAGACACATCAACCGCTTGAATCAAAACCTGTGCTTCTTCCATTTGAAGCCAGCCTTTGACTTTTTCATACCCCGCCACGGCCCGGCCTGACTTGCGCGATAGCGCAATCAAGTCAACGACCCGACGGGCCAATTGCCGCTCCACCTCGTCCGTCAGGTTCTCGGGCACTTGCACGGACATTTTTGCGCCCCGTGCAAACAGTTTTTTGGCAACGGCCGTGTCCAACGCGACTCGGTCCGCCGCGACATATATACCACGACCTGGCAGCTTGCCCGCAATATCCGGTACAATCTGCGTTTCAGGACCAACCACAAAACGGATCAACCCATACTTAGGCTGCACCTCGCCCGTGGCAATGCACTTGCGTTCTGGACCGTCGGATCGATCTTTGGAGGCGCCACCGCGACTCATTTGCTTGCCCCGAGGCCTGAGATCAGGCCTCGGTCTCCTCGGTCAGGTCGCCGTCTTCTGTTTCTTCTGCGTCTGCTTCCAATTCCGCAGGATCAACCCAACCTAACAAGATCCGCGCTGTCATCACCAAGTGCTGCGCTTCTTCCAATGACACTTCGAAGGGTTCAAGAACACCGTCGTCCTTGTGACGTTCACCATCGACGGTCGTCCAACCACCGGCCAATTCCCAATCAGCACAGGTCGCGAAATCTTCGAGTGTTTTTACGTCGTCCTTGGCCAATGCCTCAATCATTTGGGGTGTCAGACCGTCAAATTCAATAAGGCTGTCTTCTGCACCCAAGGCGCGCGCGCTTTCCAACGCAGCTTTAGACGCCGCCTCGAGTACGTCGCGGGCACGGGCCTGCAATTCCGAAGCTGTATCTGAATCGACGCCGTCGATGACAAGCAGTTCGTCCTGCTCGACATAAGCGACTTCTTCTAGGTTGGTAAAGCCTTCGGACACCAGCAACTGGGCAAAGAATTCGTCCAGATCAAGGTTATCCATGAACAACTTGGTACGCAGTTCAAACTCTGCCTGACGACGGGCCGATTCGTCGGCCTCTGTCATGATGTCGATATCCAAACCGGTAAGTTGGCTGGCCAACCGCACGTTCTGACCACGACGGCCGATGGCGAGGGACAGCTGTTCTTCTGGCACAACAACTTCGATTTTGCCGGCTTCTTCGTCCAGAACAACCTTTGAAACCTCGGCAGGCTGCAAAGCGTTCACAAGGAACGTTGGCTGATCTTCATTCCAAGGGATGATGTCGATCTTTTCACCCTGCAATTCGTTCACAACGGCCTGCACACGGCTGCCGCGCATACCAACACAAGCGCCAACTGGATCGATGGAGCCGTCATAGGAAATCACAGCGATTTTCGCGCGCGAACCGGGGTCACGGGCCACGGCTTTGATTTCAATGATACCGTCATAGATTTCGGGCACTTCCATCTTGAAAAGCTCGGCCATGAATTCGGGCGCGGTGCGGCTTAGGAAAATCTGCGGGCCACGCTGTTCGCGACGCACGTCTTTGATGTAGCAGCGGATGCGGTCGTTAGGACGATACGCTTCGCGGCCAATTTTTTCGTTGCGGCGCAAGATCGCTTCGCCTGCACCCACATCGACAATCACGTTGCCGTATTCCTCGCGCTTGACCAGCGCGTTGATGATTGTGCCTGCGCGGTCTTTGAATTCTTCGAATTGGCGATCACGTTCTGCTTCGCGCACTTTTTGCAGGATGACCTGCTTGGCGGATTGAGCAGCAATGCGACCCATTTCAACGGGTGGCACTTCTTCGACAAATTCCTGACCGACTTCGGGATCAGCCATGTATTGCTTGGCTTGCTCGACCGTGAACTCAGACTGATAGTTTTCTAGCAATTCTTCTTCGACCACGGTGCGTACGCGGGTAAACGTGGCACGGCCCGTCTTGCGATCAATGGCCACGCGAATGTCCATTTCAGCGCCGTACCGCGACTTGGCCGCACGGGCGAGGGATTCTTCCATCGCTTCAATAACCAGCCCTGGGTCGATCATCTTTTCGCGGGCGACAGCCTCGGCGGTTTGCAACAGCTCAAGCTGGTTTGCGGATGTAATAGCCATCAGGTGTTCTCCTCGGACTCTTCGGTCTGTATTTCATCGAAATCAGTTTCTTTCAGCACGCCCGCTGCTTTACGTTGGCGCAGCATTTCTTTGATCAGCTCGTCGGTCAACACAAGCTTGGCCTCGACCAACCAATCGAACTTAAGGCCAATTGTGCCTTCCGCGACGTTGATCAACACTTCGTCGCCGTCGATGCCAGCCAGCGTACCCTTAAAGCGGCGACGGCCGTCGATCAGTTCGTCAGTTTCTAGCTTGGCCTCATAGCCTTCGAACATGTCAAAATCTTTGAGTCGAGTCAGTGGGCGGTCGATGCCGGGGCTCGACACTTCCAACATATAGGCGTCCAAAATCGGGTCTTCGACATCAAGCGTCGCGCTGACGGCTGTCGAAATCTTGGCGCAATCATCCACCAAAATCCCGCCTTCGGGCAGATCGGCCATGATTTGCAAAGTCGATTCGTCCTTGCCGCTCATGAGGCGCAAACGCACCAATTCATAGCCAAGATCCTCGATCACCGGCGTGATGATTTCGGCCAGGCGACGGTCGATGGCGGCTTTGGCGATCAGATCGTTTGACATGAATCCTACATTTATTTTGGGCACAAAAAAACGGGCGCGCGGCCCGTTGATCGTTCTCGGTGGAGCGGTAGGTTTGGACCCCAGCGCGCCGCTGTTGAGGTGCATATACGGAAGGTTTTCCGAGTCTGCAAGGGCCGTCAGCCCATCCACCACCGTTCCGCCATGCGCAAGTTATCAAGCGGCCATGTTTTACCGATTGTGTGCGGCACAGAAACCGTTGTTGTGGCGATATGAGTTGTGCCAGCGTCGCCCGGAAGCGTCTGAAAATCGCGCGGGTCGGCGTAAGGATCAAGCACGCTAATATCGGCCACATCTACCAATCCATCACGCAGCGCCTCTGAGCGTATTGCATCCGCACTGAATTGCACGAATTCAACACTATCAAACCATCCGGCGTTTTCTTTCCAATGATCCTGCACACGGCTGGAAATAAAGTGACGGCCTTCCACTAATTTTTGCACCTGATACAGACCACTGCCGACCCCCGTCGCCGACTGAATTTCATATCCGGGGTGCGCCAAAAGATAGGGAAGGTTTGGGTTTGGGGTGTCCAACACGATTTCAACCGTGTGTTCATCGACGATTTGCACATTCATCGGCAGGTCAAGCACGGCAGGCGCTGCAAAGGCGCTGCCATCATGGAACGTCACACCATCACGCAAGCTGAACCGCCATCGTTGCGCGGTTTCGTCCGATACCCAATCCGTCGCCAATTCACCACGCAATGTGCCATCAGCCGCGATTTCGGTCAGGTTTTCGTAAACGGTGGCCGCAACTGCCTGATCAAACAACGGGCCAGACAGGGCTGCTTTTAACCGTCCACCGCGTTTCGGGGCAGCAGACACACCAGTGGCTGCAAGCAGTGCCGCAGTGGCACCGGATGCAAAAAGCGCACGGCGGTCGATCCGGGTCATTTGCCAGCAATCCTATCCATTGTTCGCACCAGTTCAGCGGAAATACCCGGCTCTGACAAGGCATGGCCCGCATCGCGCACCATTTTCAATTCACCCCCAGGCCATGCTTGCGCCAGTGCATATGCACTTTCAGGGGGGCAAATCATATCATAGCGTCCCTGCACAATGGTGCCGGGAATGTGTTTGATTCGACCTGCATTCGCAATGATCTGACCATCAAATTCCAGAAAACCCGCATTGGTGAAATAGTGATTCTCAAGCCGGGCAAACGCGCGCGCATAGTCGCCCGGCGCTTCGCCCCCGGCGCCATTGGAATGAATCGAGGCCAACGCGTTTTCCCAAGAACTCCATGCGCGGGCAAAACGTGTTTCCAACGCCACATCGCCAGAAAACAACCGCCGATGATATGCGCCTATCAGATCACCACGTTCGTCTTCAGGCACGAGCGATTCGAATCGAGCCCAAACCTCGGGCCAGAATCGCCCAGCGCCACCGCCATAAAACCAATCCAGCTCGCGTTGCGTCATCAAGAACACGCCGCGCAACACAAGATTGCGCACACGTTCGGGGTGGGTTTCGGCATATATGAGCGCCAGCGTCGCACCCCAACTGCCGCCAAACACGATCCAAACGTCAATATTCAGGGTGCGGCGAATCGCCTCCATGTCGGCGACCAGATGCCATGTTGTGTTGTCCGTCACCGACGCATGGGGCCTAGACCGGCCACAACCGCGCTGATCAAACAAAATGATTCGGTATAGTTCTGGATCAAAATAACGCCGCATCGCGGGGCTGCAGCCGCCCCCCGGGCCACCGTGGCAAATCACCACGGGGATACCAGACGGGTTGCCACATTGCTCTATATAGACACGATGGCCTTGCCCTACGTCCAACATTCGCTGGTCGTAAGGATCAGATGGCGGATACAGATATTGTACCGCGCGCTTTTGGTCGCTGTGTTTGTCCATTACTGACCTACATTGAACGTCATACGCACATGAGCATACGGAGACAAAAATGCAAACGCATCAAACTACCGTTGACCCGGCTGAAATCGCAAAATTTGAAGCGATGGCCGCAGAATGGTGGGATCCGAACGGGAAATTCAAGCCACTGCACATGCTGAACCCATGTCGGCTGGATTATATCACGTCGCAAATCGCTGCGGAATTTGACCGCGACTTGACCAAAGCAAAGCCGTTTGAGGGTCTGCGAATTTTGGACATCGGGTGCGGCGGCGGCTTGCTGTCTGAACCGATGGCGCGCCTTGGTGCCGAAATTGTGGGCGCAGACGCGGCTGAACGAAATATTCCTGTCGCCCAAGTTCATGCAGAACAATCGGGGCTGACCATCGATTACCGCCACACCACAGCCGAAGATATGGCGGCAGCCGGAGAACGATTCGATGCCGTTCTGAATATGGAAGTTGTCGAACATGTCGCCGACCCCCTTAGTTATCTAACGGCGTGCCATGACTTGTTAAAACCGGGTGGTTTGCACATCTGTTCGACGCTGAATCGCAATCCAAAGTCCTTTATGATGGCCATAATCGGCGCCGAGCACATCATGCGTTGGCTGCCCAAAGGCACACATGAATGGTCGAAATTCATCACGCCGGACGAATTGTTCGCTTTGCTGCGCGACGCGGGTCTCGACCCGGTGGACAGGCAAGGGTTCGTTTTCAATCCACTGACATGGGGATGGAAGCTTTCAGATCGCGATCTAAGCGTGAACTACGTCACCGCCAGTCTAAAGCCGCGGGTCTAATCCACCTTACCTTTATCAGACATCCGCAAACGTAACTGACGCAAGATAGGAAGCGTTTCGCGAACGCGGTCTTCGCCCAGCGTGTCGATGACTTCGGAAATCATCGGAGCAATCGCGCTGAGTGCTTGGTCGCGGGCGCGCCGGCCTGCAGGGCTGATCGCGACCATTTTGCGGCGGGCATCGTCCCAATCGGGGCGAATGTGGACGTGGCCTGCCCACTCCAGTCGGCTAAGCGTGTTTGTCATTGCCCCGCGCGTCACATTGAACGTCTCAGCCAATTGTGCCGGGCTGCGTTCAGTGTCGTGCCAGACCAGATGATTCAGAACTGAGAAATGGGATATCTCCATGCCTTTGGGCAAAACACGACCCAGACGGTAACGGACCATCTGATCCGCCGCCAACACTTCGCTGAACAGCGAAATGGCCAGTGCATTCTTTTCAGTGCTCATGCGTCCCTAGGGGCCATCAAAGCGGCGTGCGTTTTCCCGCGAAGGGATACGTCGGCGCGCCTCAGCCACCTTATTCAATTCCAATTCGAATATATAAACGCCGGGCGATACCCCTGCGTCAAGGACCACCTTACCCCAAGGATCAATGGCGAGGCTATGACCATAAGTACGGCGCGCCTTATCAGACCGTCCCGGATGCGTACCCGTTTGCGCAGGCGCCAGCACCCACGCGCCTGCTTCGATCGCGCGGGCACGCAGCAGACTGTGCCAATGCGCTGCGCCTGTAACTGGGGAAAATGCGGACGGGTATGTTAGGATGAGCGCGCCAGCGTTGACCAACGCGTTCGACAGTTTGGGAAAGCGCATATCATAGCAGATCGCCATCCCGATGGGTGCAAAGTCAGTAGACGCAAGCACCGCCTGTGTGCCCGGACGGTACCCAGACGATTCGGCATACGTTTCAGTATCCGAGATCGCCACATCGAACATGTGGATCTTGTCATAGCGCGCCAAAATTCCACCATCAGGCCCGATCAAAAATGAACGGTTGGCAAAGCGCCCCTGTGGATCATCCGTTTTCAACGCAAGCGAACCGATCAGCAAATGAATGCCAAGTTCGTCCGCGATTGAGCGTAATCCAGAAAGCGTTTCGTCATCACCCTCGTGCGCCAAGACCTGCGTCTGATGTGCGCGGCTGGTGCTAACGCAATTGGTGACTTCGGGGGTCAGAACAAACTCCGCCCCCTGATCAACTGCCTGCCGCACCATCGCAGTGGTCCGCGGCAAGTTCTTTGCAGGATCGTCGCTGACATTAAGTTGCAGCAACGCGGTCTTCATTTAGGCCGCCAGCATTTTGTCCAGCTTGCCCGCGCGCTCAAGCTCATGAAGTTCGTCACAACCGCCCACATGTTTGTCCCCGATAAATATCTGCGGCACGGTGCGACCACCATTGGCACGTTTGATCATCTCAGCCTTGCGACCGGGTTGTGCCAATACGTTCACTTCGGAAAATTTCGCGCCCTTTGCTTTGAGCAGGCGCTTAGCGGCGTGACAAAAGCCACATAGAGGGGATGTATAGATTTCGATCGGTTTCATAGTTCTTGTCCTTTGACACAAGCGTCGTTCGGCAGGAACTTAGGTGTCTTTGGTCACTCGCGCCAGTACGGACACGCACACTTGATGTGCACCGGCCGCGGCGCATGCATGTGTACATGCAGCAAGCGTTGCCCCCGTGGTCATCACATCATCCACCAGCAAAACAGAACGGCCAAGAATACGATGCTTGCGCCGCGCATTTATACGGATGGCTCCGTCAAGCATTTCAGCCCGTTCTTGGCGTGTCTTTCCATCCAAGGAAAGGGTGCGTTTTGGGCGTTGCAACAAGTCTGCGCACCAATCGCATCCCGTCATATCTGACAACTGTTTAGCAATCAGTGCGGATTGGTTAAATCTTCGCTTGGCCATGCGCAGCCAGTGCAAAGGAACCGGGGCAATCAACGTCTTTTCCGTGATCAAAGGCTGAATCGCCATCCGCATCCACCCCGCGGCGGGCCGCGCTATTTCCTGCCGGTCGCCATGTTTCAGTTGCAAGATCAACTTGCGCCCCATCCCGCTATAGGTCAGCGCCGCGCGTCCATGCGCCCATGGTTTCGGATCGCGCATGCAATCGTCACAATGAATGAGGCCTTCGATCGCGGCCCCGGGCAGTGGCGTGCCGCAGCTGTCACATGACGCTCCGCCGATAAATTCAGTTTGACCCCAGCAGGAACCACACAGACCGAAATCGCTGTCCACCATCTCTCCGCACCCTAAGCAGCTTGGGGGGTAGATGGCCGCGAGTGTCGTCTGTAAAAGGCCCATAACGTTCCTATCCTTTGTGCCCAATGTCCCAGAATCCAACCTTAACTGATCTGCGCGCCCTGACACGCAACCGCGCCCGCGCGCAGGACGGTGCATTGTTCCTGCAAGAGCTTGCACGGGACGAGGTCGAGGATCGCCTCTCGATGGTTAACAAAATCTTTAAAGCTCCGGGAATCGTTGCGGCCTTTCCGAATATGTGGCGCGGGAACCTCAATAATGCCCGCGTGGTGGCCGAGGCCGAGGTGATTCCACTGGGTGTTGGCGAACACGATGTGGTGATCCACAGCCTTGGTTTGCATTGGTCAAATGATCCGGTGGGTCAACTAATTCAATGTAGACGTGCGTTGCGACCTGACGGCATGTTGCTAGCCGTTGCTTTGGGTGGCCAAACCTTGCACGAATTGCGCAGCGTGTTGGCAGAAGCTGAAATTTCCGTCTGCGGTGGCTTATCCCCACGCGTTGCACCAATGGGCGAAGTGCGCGATTTGGGTGCATTGCTGCAACGTGCTGGATTAACCTTGCCGGTCGCAGATACTGTCGCTTTGACGGCCCGATATCAATCTTTGTGGCACTTGATGCGCGATTTAAGGGCGATGGGCGAAGCAAACGCGCTTAGCGCTCGTTTACGTCATCCGACACAACGCGCAGTGCTGGACAAGGCGGCCGAGCTTTACGTACAAAATTTCTCTCATCCCGATGGCGGCATCTCTGCGACGTATGAATTGATCGTCCTGACAGGTTGGGCGCCAGACGACAGTCAGCCCAAACCTTTGCGTCCCGGATCTGCTCAGGCGCGGCTTGCCGATGCTTTGCGTACAGATGAAACGCCACTGTCAGATTGACCTGTCAGTAAAAGGCTTTATCTCAGGAACAAGTTATACAGGAAATCACACGACATGCTTGATACCAGCGCTTCTGCGACACGCCCGCAACACGCGGCTGACGACCACCCAGCTATTAAACCAGCGCGCGTCGGGATTCTGCTGGCGAACCTCGGCACTCCAGATAACTATGATTACTGGTCGATGCGACGCTATCTGAGCGAGTTTCTGTCAGACCGCCGTGTCATTGATTACAGCCCGTGGCTTTGGCAGCCGTTGTTGCAACTGGTCATCCTAACGAAACGTCCTTTTTCATCGGGTGCCGCCTATAAATCCATCTGGAATCACGAAGCTGATGAAAGCCCGCTGCTGACGATTACCAAAAACCAAACAGCCAAAATTAAGGCTGGTATGCAGGCGCGTTATGGCGATGACGTTATGGTCGATTTCTGCATGCGTTACGGCAACCCGTCGACCAAATCTAAGGTTCGCGAGATGATGGACGCAGGGTGCCAGAAGATCTTGTTCTTCCCGCTTTACCCCCAATACGCAGGCGCAACATCAGCCACAGCAAACGATGAGTTCTTTCGCGCATTAATGTTGGAGAAATGGCAGCCAACCACGCGAACGGTGGAACCGTATTACCAGAACCCAATGTACATCGAAGCGCTGGCCCAATCCATTGAGCGTGCCTATGCTGCGGTGGAAACGCGGCCAGATATTCTTGTTTGCAGCTATCACGGCGTGCCGATCCGCTACTTGATGGAGGGCGATCCGTACCACTGCCAATGTCAAAAAACGACACGCCTGTTGAAAGAACGCTTGGGCTGGGCGGACACGGAAATCAAAACAACCTTTCAGTCGAAATTCGGCCCCGAAGAATGGCTTCAGCCCTATACTGTGGAAGAGGTTGCGCGTTTGGCTGAGGCGGGCAAAAAGAACATCGCTGTCTGTGCGCCTGCATTTTCAGCAGACTGCATCGAGACCCTTGAAGAGATCAATGAAGAGATCAAAGAGAGTTTTGAGCATGCGGGCGGTGAGCAGTTTACCTACATCCCCTGCCTTAATGATGACGATGCTCATATCGATGCGCTAAACGCTGTGATCGAGGAAAATCTAAAAGGCTGGTTGGATTAAAGTCCGGCTGACGTTTCTGAAAACCGATTAGACAAAAAAAGGCGACACCAAGGTGCCGCCTTTTTCATTTTATTAACGGACGATTAGTCCGCAACAGCAGCTACAACAACGAGCAACAGCAGCAAGGGCAGAATGATACCACCCGAAGAGCTACGTGTTTCTTCGACGATGACAGGTGCTTCGATGATTGGGTCGGCAGGTGCGCCGGCAAAAGCAGTCGATGCAGCAGCGGTCAAAGCAGCGGCGAGAACGAGTTTTTTCATATTAACCTCCAGATTACGCACGCGGGCAAACAGCCACACGCGCCCAAGACTTACCTCGTAGTATCTACGTGTAAACAGGAACGACATGCGAATGCAAAGTGAGATTCCAACGCTTTCCCACCGATCCGCCAGAATGTCGTCAAATTAGCAACACTTGAGTGCCGACATTTGCCATTCCGTACAGCTCTTCGATGTGCTCGTTGTACAAACCGATGCAACCATTGGAAGATTTCCGACCAATCTTGCGCGTATCGTGCGTGCCATGGATTCGGTAATACGTCCAAGTCAGGTGCAAGGACCGAGTCCCCAGCGGGTTTTGTGGGCCGGGGCCGATATAGTCTGGCCACTCTGGGTTACGTTCTTTCATGGACGGCGTCGGGCGCCAGTCAGGCTTGGGGTCTTTCAGGATAATGCTTGTACGACCGCGGCGCGTTAGCTCATCGCTCAGCGGCACACTGGATGGGTACAGCTTGTAAATCGATTCGTTTTCATTCCAGTAATGAACCGCACGGCTGTCGATATCGACAAGGATGGCGCCTTTGTTCAGGTTATTGAAATAGGGACGCCAGTCGAGCGTACGGAAACTGGAAATGTTACGGCGCACGGCCAGTGTCGGATCACGTTCCGCTTGACCCGCAGGAAGTTCTTGAGCGATGGCGGGCGCACCCAAAAACGCAGCCGACCCGGCAAGGAATGCGCGGCGGCTGGGTGTATTCAACGGCTTTTTGGACATTATTATGACCTTTCCAACAATAATTACTGCCTCTTGCGCATAATATATGGCGCGAAAGTCGCAGTCGCAAATCAAACAGATGTCATCACGCAGGATCACGCCGATGTGCGTTTGTAATGCAACGCCCAAAGAGGTATCGACGAACCCAACGACAAACAAAGATGTGCAGGTATCATGCGTATATTATCTTTCCTTCTGGTTGCTCTTGTTACACTTGCCGCGTGTTCGGCACCGCAGGCTCCTTCGACTGGATCCGACGGGCGCCCGCTTCCAAAGCTGTACCGCATCCGCAATAATGATACTGCCAAGCTTCAATTCCGCATGCTAGATTCGGTCAATGCGTTGCGGTCTGCACAGGGCGCCGCTGCTGTTGAGCTCAACCCGCAATTAAACGCAGCCGCTGCAACGCACGCGAAAGACATGTCTTTGCAAAATCGCCCCTGGCACTTTGGGTCTGACGGATCTTCGCCCATCGATCGGTTGGCGCGTGTTGGTTACCAAGGTCGCCTCGTGGGAGAAAACATCTCAGAATCATTTGAAACTGAGCTAGAAACACTGGCTGCATGGATGGAACAACCTGACACACGGCGCACCATTCTGTCGCCCGATTCCGGTCAAATGGGTTTTGCATGGTTCCAAGAACCAAACGGCAAAATCTGGTGGACTATGGTTATGGGCAACCCCAACACGGCACCTTCGATTCCCGGGGCAAATCCATCGGCTAGCCGTCTTGTCCCCGAAATCGTCGATAACCCCGATGCAACTGCAGTCGATAACACGGCCGAAGACATCGTGGTCGTTACGACAACCCCAGCAGCCTAAAGTTACGCGTTGATTTGGATCGGTGTGCCGTTGCGCACCATCGCATAAACGGTTTCCATCTCGCGATCGGTGACCGCAACGCAACCCCAAGTCCAATCCTCGGTTCCTTTGAGTCGCTTGTTCACGGTGCGAAACAGGTTGGAATTGCCGTGAATAAAGATATCCCCACCCGGAGGCTTGCCCAGCGCAGCCGCTTCGGCACGATCACGTGCGTTGGGATATGAAATGCCCAATGACAGGTGAAACTTGCTGTCAGGGTTGCGTCGATCGATAAAATAGTTGCCTTCAGGTGTCCGGCCGTCACCCTCGAAAAACTTGTCGCCAATCGGTTCAAAGCCCAGATCGATCTCGTACTTTTTTAGCACCCGCTTGTTGTGAAACAGGAACATCTCGCGCTGTGCTTTGTTGACCACAATGTACGTCACTTCGGGACCGTTGTAGCTTTTGAATTTGCTCTGCGAGGAACAAGCGCCAAGGCCCAAGGCCGCTGCGCCACCAATTACCAAATTCCTACGTTTCATTTAAAACCTGCCCAGATCGATACTTAAACTACATATTTTGTAACGCGATTAGCACCTTTGCAACAAATCCGCATAGACTATTTCGAGATTCACCTGATCACCTACCCGTGATCGTTGTCTAAGGATCACGCTTATCAAGCTTTTCCTCGATTGCCTCAAGGCGCTGCATAACCAGATCACGGTAGTTATCTGTGGCCGCATTCGATTCCTCGGAATGCGCATCTTGCATCGAATTCACGATCAAGCCGACCAACAAGTTAACGACTGCAAATGTCGTCACCATAATAAAGGGCACAAAGAACGCCCAAGCATAGGGGAATTCCAACATCACCGGGCGCACGATCCCCATAGACCAAGATTCAAGGGTCATAATCTGGAAAAGGGAATACCCACTGCGTCCAAGGGTACCAAACCATTCAGGAAAGCTGGCCCCGAACAGTTTCGTTGCCATCACGGCCCCGATGTAAAAGATCATCGCCATCAAAACAAAAACGCTGCCCATACCGGGCAAGGCTGTCACAAAACCCTCGACCACGCGACGTAAAGACGGAGCGACCGAAATCACACGCAACACCCGAAGGATCCGCAAGGCACGCAACACCGACAGACCATCAGTGCCCGGCGCAAGCGCTATGCCGACGATGATAAAGTCAAAAATGTTCCAACCGCTGCGGAAAAACTTGAACCGGAAGGCATATAGTTTAGCCAGCAGCTCCAAGACAAAGATCATCAGGCAAATATTATCGATCGCAGAAATAAGCGGGCCGATGGCACCAACTGCTGTCTCTGATGTTTCTAGCCCTAGGGTGATCGCATTCAGGATAATGATACCTAAAATGAAATTACTAAAGCGCGGGCCTTCCAGAAACGCGCTTAAACGTGTGCGATCAATCATGCGTGGTCTCCTTGTTTAACGCGTATGCGTCAAACGAAATGCTCCGACAAGTTCCACATGTGCGGACCAGCGAAACTGGTCCACCGGCTGCACCCATTCAAGCACATATCCAGCTTCGATTAATGTCGCAGCATCACGTGAAAACGTTTGTGGGTTGCACGATACATGGGCGATTGCAGGAATTTTTGACTTTGCCAGTTCCGCGATCTGTGCGGTGGCCCCACCGCGAGGTGGGTCAATAACGGCGGCCTGAAACTTGGCCAACTCATCTGGTAACAGTGGTCTGCGCATCAAGTCACGGCTTAGCCCGGTTACTTTTTTCAGGCCTTGCGCTTTGCGCCAACCCGCGTCCATCGCGGAAACCATGTCAGAGGCACCTTCAACCGCAAGCACTTCGGCCTTTTCCGCTAAGGGCAGCGCAAAGGTGCCGCAACCCGCAAACAGATCAACAACCGATTTTGCGTCTCCAACCACTTCTTGCACCAAAGCAGTCAGGGTGTCTTGCCCATGTTGTGTGGCTTGCAAAAACGCACCCGGCGGCGGCACAACAAAGGCTGCGCCCAAGGCTTGGACCGGTGGAATACGCATTCCGACCAGTTCGTCATCCCATGTCAGACGTGCCAACCTGTACGTTTCGCAAAGTGCCGCCAGCGAAATACGCAAAGGTCCATCCAGTGGCTTGCCCCCGGTCACGGAAACATCCAACCCTTCAATGCTTTCGGTCACTGTCACACTCAGCGCGGCTTTGCGGCTGGTTCCAGCCATCGCCAATGCTTCGGCCAAAGCGGGCACAGCGGCCAAGGCGGGCGTCACCAAAATACACTGCGGCACAGGGATCACTGCGTCGGATTTACGCGCATGAAAGCCAACCAACGCGCCCTTTTTAGTTCGACGCGCCGTAAAGGTCGCGCGCCGTCGTGACTTGTCCGGCGAGGTCAACGTAGGCCGCACATCGGTTTCAATCCCGTGCACTGCCAATGCCGTGATCACCGTATCGCGTTTGAAATTTGCAACCAAATCATCGTTGGCGTGCTGCAACTGACAACCGCCACAAGATCGGAAATGTGGACAGGGCGCCGATACCCGATCCGAGGACGGCGTTTCGATACGGATATCGATCAGGTTGTCGCCCTCAATGGTTCCGCTCACCACCTCGCCCGGCAGGGCAAGGGGAACAAAAATCGGGCCTCGTGCGACGCCGTCGCCCTGTTGGCCAAGTCGTTCAATGGTCACTGTTGTCATGCGTCCACGCCTATCTGCGTTAACTGCGCGGCAAAAGCCCTATTCCGCAGCTTCCGTGCGGATGAAGCCGCCAGATTGACGATGCCAGTAACGCGCATAAAGCCCATCTTGGGCCAAAAGCGCATCATGAGATCCTTCTTCGACGATTTGCCCGGCTTCCATAACAAGAATTCGGTCCATCTCGGTCAGGGTCGACAGACGGTGGGCGATCGCCAGCACGGTCTTGCCCTCCATCACATGCGTCAAGGCGGTTTGAATCGCGGCTTCGACTTCGCTGTCCAGCGCGCTTGTGGCTTCATCCAGCACAAGAATTGGCGCATCCTTAAGGATCGAACGTGCCAACGCAATGCGCTGGCGCTGCCCGCCAGACAGTTTCACACCCCGCTCACCCAAGTGCGCATCATATCCACGACGGCCCTTATGATCCTCAAGATCAAGGATGAAATCATGCGCCTCGGCTTTCTGTGCGGCGGCGATCATCGCATCCTCGTCAGCCCCAGGATTACCGTACATGATGTTATCGCGCGCCGAACGATTGAACATTGCGGTGTCTTGCGTGACCATCCCGATATTGTGGCGCAGACTTTCTTGCGTCACATCGCGCGTTTCTTGCCCGTCGATCAAAATACGACCGGATTCTGGCTCGTACAAACGCAACAACAACGACACGAGCGTCGTCTTACCCGCGCCGGAAGCACCGACAAGTCCGATCTTTTCCCCGGGCTGAATGGTTAGTGAAACCGACTTAATGCCACCCGTCTCGCGCCCATAGGAAAAGCAAAGTTGGTCCAAAGTGATTTCGCCACGCGGCACGTTCAACACTGTGGCAGTGTCTTTGTCTTCGACACGGGTGCGCGGAGTGAGCGTGCGCACGCCATCCTCTATTTCACCCACGTTGGAATAGATCGCCATCAACGTGAAACTGACCCACCCAGTCATCTGTGCAATGCGAATGGCAATCGCACCAGAAGCAACGATATCCCCCGGGCTGGCCAGCCCTTGTTGCCACATGACGATTGTGCCGCCCAACAATAACACCGGCAGCAAGCCAGCAATCGCCATCAATGCAAAACGAAAACCGGCGGACAAAATCCCAAATTTCACCGCATGACCGCGAAATTCAGCCATCGCGCCCAGCGCGGCTTGGTCTTCGTGATCGTCATGGGCGAACAGTTTGACTGTTTTGATGTTCGTGATCGTATCAACCACTTGGCCCGACACCATCGCTCGCGCCGCAGCACGACTAGCTGAACGTTTCCGGATGCGTGGCAGATACCAACGGATCAGCGCGAAATACAGAACCAACCAAACGGCAAAACCCAGCGCGACACGCCAATCAATCGCCAACAACAACAAGATTGAACCAACAAGCGATGCCAATGCAAAAGCAACCACGTTGATGAATTCCGACACCACATCAGTGACGGCCCGCGCTGCCTGCATCTGTTTTTGCGCAATGCGGCCCGCAAAATCATCGTCAAAAAAACTAACGGCTTGCCCCAATGTCCAGCGATGCAAGCGGGATAGAACCAGAGGATTCACGTTGGGTTGCACAATAATGGCATTGGTTGCGGCGCTTAGGCCAAACAAAGTCGGGCGCGCAATCAGAAAGAACGCCAGCGCACCGATGATCAAGCCCACATTATTGACGGCAAAGAACCCATCAGGGCCCAGCGCAACGGTCGCATCAATCACTCGACCAAGAATAAGCGCGGTTCCGGCCTCTAGTGCGCCGGCGGCGGCCGAACAAAACGCTGCCAACCAAAGCGCAGGCCAAGCACCAGACAAACACCAGCGCATGAAGGGCCACAAGTCTTGCGGTGGCGGCCCGTCAGCACGGCGAAACGAATCGATCCAGTTGGAAATTTTCACTCTGTACCCTCGGATCCGATGAACCCGCCTGACTGGCGCGCCCAGAATTCTGAATATAGGCCACCTTGTCGCAAAAGCGCGTCATGACTGCCATCTTCGACAATTTTCCCACCATCCAAAACCAAAATACGATCCATCTGTGCAATCGTGGACAAACGGTGAGCAATGGCGATCACGGTCTTGCCCTCCATCATCTTGTACAGCGTATCCTGAATTGCGGCCTCAACTTCACTATCAAGCGCGCTAGTGGCTTCGTCCAGCAACAGGATCGGCGCGTTTTTCAAAATGACTCGAGCCAAAGTGACACGTTGTCGTTGCCCCCCTGACAGTTTGACACCACGTTCGCCCACCTCTGCATCATAACCGGTCCGCCCTTCGGGATCTGCCAAATCAAGGATAAAGTCATGCGCTTGCGCCTGTTTGGCGGCTTGGATCAAGTCGGCCTCGGATGCTCTGGGACGGCCATAAAGAATATTTTCCCGCACAGAACGATGCAAAAGCGAACTGTCTTGCTGCACCATTCCGATGTTCAAACGCAGGCTGTCTTGAGTGACATGGCAAATATCCTGCCCATCAATCTCAATCCGCCCCGATTCAGGGTCATAAAATCGCAAAAGCAGCTTCACCAGTGTCGATTTTCCCGCACCAGAGCGCCCAACCAAACCGACTTTTTCACCCGGTTTGATCACAATGTTCACTCCATCTAAGCCACCGCTTTGGCGACCGTAATGATGGGTCAAATCACAAAGCGCGATCTTACCGTCTTGTATCTCAAGTGGTTTAGCATCTTTGGCATCCACCAAGGTGATGGGCTTGGCGATTGTCTCCATTCCTTCGGACACGACCCCAAGTTCTTGAAAGAACGACGTCAACGCCCACATGATCCAACCCGTCATCGCGTTTAACCGCAAAGTCAAAGCCGTCGCAGCCGCAACAACGCCAACAGTCGCGGCACCTTGTGTCCACAGCAAAATAGCCCACCCAACAAGAACCACGATCAGAAACCCGTTCAGCGCAACCAGCATGACATCCATCATGGTAAAAATGCGCATCTCTTTTTTAAACGTACGGCGGGTATGTTCGATGGCCACGCGGGCATTTTTAACCTCAAGATCGTGGTGCGCAAACATCTTAACCGAATGAATATTGGTATAGGCGTCAACCAACCGACCCGTTAACGCAGAACGCGCATCCGAAGATGCCTTGGAAGCGGGGCCAATACGTTTGACCGTCCACATGACCAGGCAAACATACAACGTAAACCAGATGGTCATCGGCGCCAGCAACCGCACATCGGCAACGCTGAGCAAGATAAAAGCGCCCAACATATAGGCCAGCGAAAACGAAATCGCATCAAAGACTTGAAACACGACTTCGCCCGCCGAACGAGGGGTCTGCATCACACGGTTGGCAATGCGCCCGGCAAAGTCATTTTCAAACCACCCAACAGATTGACGCAAGATATGTTTGTGCGCCCGCCAACGGATCAAAGTGCCAAAGTTCGGCAAGACTGTGTTGTTCAACAACATCACATCCAACATCTGCAAAAGAGGACGGACAATCAGAACAAACAAAGCAACAAGGATGATTTCAGTGCCGTAAGTGGACCAAAATTCCGGCGGTGATGTCCCTAGCAAATCAACGATACGACCCATGTAATAGATCAACCAAACTTCGATCAAAGCCACGACCAAAGACATGATGCCCGTTAGGATGAACACCTTTTTGAACGGCTGCGCATAGTCGCGCAAAAATGGCCACAGCTTAGTGGGCGGCGTGTCGGTTTCTAGGTAGTCAGAATAGGGATCAACAAGCGATTCAAAATATTTGAACATGGGGCGGTCTCTTGAAAATGTGGTGCAACATGACAGTGACGCAGGCCAAAGCCCGGTTCGTCACTTCAGACGAGTGGCGACAATGTTAGGCGTCGTACCAGATCCCGCGAAACATGTTGTTAGCCCCCTTGTTCGGCCAACACCTAACGCGAAACAGCGCAAAAGTCACGACCCAAGCAAATCGTTTTTTGACTTTGCCAAATCAGATGCCAACCAATCCTGTTTAAGCGCCTTTAGCCGATCACCCAAAGTCTTGCCTTGCAGGTTCGGCAAATCGCTGGCTTTGATCGGGAATTCGGATCGCACCCCCGTCATCACCTGCGCGATGATTCCGTGGTCAAGCGGCGTATTAGCCATAGCCCCCCGCAGCAAAACAGCACCTATTCCAGCTTGTTGACCCGCCAAATAACCGATGGCTGTGGGCGACAACATGCTTAGGCTTTGATCTTGAATTGCTTCCAGCCGCTTTTGATCTGCACGTGACAATCGCAATCGCTTTGGCGCATCAATCCCGCCCAGCGCAGCCAGTCGTGTCATCGGATCAGGCAAAGCACCAATCAATCCTTCGAGATGCACAATAGGGGCGATCAATGTCGGATCAGCCCCCGGCAAAATGCAAGACAACACACCCGTGCGCGTCATGGCAGCCAAGGCGGGCGCTGGGTCTTGCGCAGACAACAGTTTAGTCATTTCTGCACCGACCCTTTCACCTGAAAGTGTCTCTAATCCGTCCAAATTGGCCGCAATCCCAGAAAGCGCATCTGCATCCCACCCTTCCTTAGGGTTGCCGTAATAGGCATGAAACCGAAAGAAACGGAGGGTTCGAAGGAAATCTTCGCGGATACGTTCACCGGCGTCTTCGATGAAACGCACGCGACCAGCTTGCAAATCTGGCATCCCGTCCAGCGGATCAAATACCGTGCCCGTGCGATTAGCATAAAGCGCGTTCATCGTGAAATCGCGGCGACGCGCGTCGTCTTTGATATCTTTGGAAAAAGCAACGACAGCGCGGCGGCCATCGGTGGCAACGTCCCGCCGAAAGGTCGTAACTTCGAATGCAGAGCCATCCACAATCACCGTCACGGTGCCGTGCTCGATTCCAGTTGGGATGGCCCGAAACCCGGCGCTTTCAACGATGCGCGAAACGTCTTGCGGGACAGCGTCAGTTGAAATGTCGATGTCACTTGCATCGACCCCAAGAAGCGCGTTGCGCACACAACCCCCGACAAACAACGCGACATGCCCTGCTTCCTCGAGTGTTACACACAAAGCTTGCGCAGCCGGATCGTTCAGAAACGGCGTGTCGGGGTTTACGTGTTGGGCAGTGCGTCGGTCCATGTGCGCAATATACGCGCGGTCGCGCCCCAGATGTAATAGGGTCCGTACGGCACTGTGTAATAAGATCGCCGTTGCCCACGCCAACGCCGCGATTGCACAATATAGTTAGATGGATTCAGTACGTGGTCGAGCGGCACGCGAAAGACTTCGGCCACCTCTCCGACCTCGGGCACAACATCAAATTCTTGCGTAATCAGCGCGACAATCGGAGTCACCGTAAAAGCCGTAACCGTTTCATGAGGGGAAAAAGCGCCCAAAACCTCGACATCTTCAGGGGGCAATCCGATTTCCTCGCGCGCCTCACGCAGAGCAGTCGCGATCAGATCAGCATCATTTCCGTCCTGCTTTCCACCCGGAAAAGCAATTTGACCCGGATGGTGCTTTAACGCCGACGATCGTTTGGTCAGGATAAGATCATAACCAGTGTCATTCGCGATAATCGGCGCAAGAACCGCAGCGGGTCGCAAATTACGCCCTTTTGCCAAAGTCACATCTGGATTTAGATCAAAATCCGACGATTCGTCGCTGCCCCGTGCCAATGCAGCACGGGTTCGGACGATGAGATCACTCATCGTTTTTGTCTTTTGCCTCAAAGCCCACAGTTTCTGGGTCAAGGTCGTAATGCATCCCACAAAACTGGCAATCAGCCGTTACGCGGCCCTCATCCGTGGTCATCGTTTTGATGTCTCGGGCGGAATAGATCGACAGGCTTTGTCGTACCCGCTCTTCCGAACAAGTACATCCAAACTTCACTGGCTGGACATCGAAAACACGTGGAACTTCCTCGTGAAACAAGCGAAGTAACAGGTCGTTCGGTGGCACTTGTGGGCCGATCAATTCGATCTCTTCCACCGTGTCGAGCAGTATGTTCACGCGGTTCCAGTTTTCGGACGCATCGCCTTCCAACAAATCATCTGCGGCCAACAAGTCACCCGTGCCCTCACCAGATGCAGCCAATGGTGATGCTTTGGGCATGTGTTGCAACATAACGCCACCCGCGCGCCAATGTTCGGCGACACCGGGTGTTGACGATTTTCCAAAGCTCAATTGAAAGCGAGTCGGCAACTGTTCTGACTGTGCAAAATAAGCTTCGGCACAGGCAGATAGTGACCCGCCTGTCAGCGGTGTAATGCCTTGATAAGGTTTCATGCCTTGGCCTTGGTCGATCATGATTGCAAAATAGCCGTCACCGATCTGCTCGAAAGGCGCTTCATCTGTCAAACGATCTGCATCGTAGGTTGCGTAGGCTCGGATACGCGCGATATCACCTTCTTCTTGCGGGCCATAATAATCCGTCGCAATCATGCGCACAGCGCCCTTGGATTGAACCTGCAAAGACAGCTTCCACCGCAATTTAACCGTTTGACCGATCAATGCCGTCAGCAACGCCATTTCCGCTACAAGCGCTTCTACTTGCGGCGGATAATCATGCTGTTTCAGAATGCCGCCTAACACGCCATCCAAGCGTGCGACGCGTCCGCGAATATCAGCGGCATCAAGTTGGAAGGGTAGGACCGTGTCGTCCCACGCGAGTTGCGAACCGAGTGTCATGGGGTTTCCTTTGGCGCCACGTATTGGCATATCGAAGCCCTATATAGGATGAGATGGCCAAACGGAAAGAGGGCGTAGATGAACCGACGTGTTGGACACCCGCCCGAAACCGGTCGTCGATACACTTTGCGACCCGGTGCATACGCGGTTTTACCACGGCACGAGGCTGTCCTGCTGACCTGTCAAACAGACGGTGAACCAGATCTTCAATTGCCCGGCGGCGGTATTGATCCTGGCGAAAGCCCCTTGCAGGCGTTGCATCGCGAGGTTTTTGAAGAAACTGGGTGGCATATCGCACACCCACGGCGGCTCGGTGCTTTTCGCCGGTTTGTCTACATGCCAGAATATTCGATGTGGGCAGAAAAACTGTGCCACATCTATGTCGCGCGTCCAACGTTACAGATCAGCGACCCGACTGAACCTGATCACGAGGTGGTATGGATGTCACCGGATGCCGCCGCCTCCACCCTTGGTAACGACGGCGATCGTCTGTTTCTAACCCGCTATTTTGCCCGGCCTGGTCCGTGATATTCGAACAAGATACCAGAGACATCATCCGGAAAAGATTGATCGCCTGCGAACTCGCCTAGCATCCACAACAAAGTTTCGAAAAAAGCAGGGCCGGAAGTATTTTCTAGTTTACCCATCATCGTTGCAAGCCCTTCCTCCTCGAGCATATCATTTTGTCTGCCCGGACATTCTGTGACCCCATCTGATAAAAGCACCAATCGATCCCCTGGATGCAACTGCGTTTCGAACTGTGTAAAAGAAATCCCTGACATCAGACCAACGGGAAACCCACCTGTGCCTTCTTGTTCAATAGACCCGTCTTTGCGCTGCACCACCGGGTGTGGGTGGCCTGCCTGAGCCATGCACACATGGCCAGTTTCCAAGTTCACATCGGCAAGCAACAGAGTGAAATAATGCTCTGTCTCCATCTCGTCTAAGACTAGATCATTGAGGGTTTCGATGACCTGTTCAGGAGGCAAAAATTCGTAATCACCACCCTCACGCCGATAAAGCGAGACGTTTTGATCCGGCGCTGTGGCAGACAAGTATCCAGCCAAACGTGCCGTCATCAAAGCAGAACTGATACCGTGACCCGACACATCTAATGAAAACAATCCAAGGTGCCCTGAACCCGCCGGGAAAAAACCAACCAAGTCACCGCCAACGTGACCACTAGATCGCAACATGAGCGACACATCACCCGTTCCAAAAGACTTGCTACGTTCTGGAATCAAAGACTGTTGAAGTTTCTTGGCCTCTAACAGATCCTTATCAAGGGAGTCGTAAACACGTTGAAGTTCGCCCAGTGTTTCTGTGATTAGCCCATTCTTTTTGACCAACTCACGCTGCATACGCAAAATGCGTTCACCAGCTGTGATCCGAGCACGCAACTCATTGGCGTCAACGGGTTTGGTCACAAAGTCATCGGCACCTGCCTCAAGACCCATCGCAACTTCGTTCTTTTCGCTCTTGGAGGTTAGTAAAATAAAGTAACCATAGTTGTCACCGGACTGTTCTCGAAACGCGTTGCAAAACTCCAACCCGTTCATGCCCGGCATCACCCAATCGCTCAAGACCAAGTCAGGTTGCTGATCCGCCGCAATCAACAACGCCTCTTCAGCCGACCCAGCTTCGGATACTTCGAATCCCCAGCGCTTAACTGAGCTGCACAGAATTTTGCGTTGAAGACGGCTATCATCGACAACCAAGACTCGAGTCCGCACCTCCGCCTCCGGAGGAGTGACGGGGGATGTTTCCAGCTCATCCACGGGCAAAAGTGTCGCACTCATATTTTGGGTCACCCAAACTGATTTGCCTTGGTTTACGCTGCAGCACTTAATGTCGCGTGAAACAAAAAACAGAGAGTGCCTAAAGGTTTACAGATTACCTGTTGTTAACTCTGCCTATGCATCAATGCCGTTCAATATGGAGGAGGAAACGATGATCGATTGGCAACGCGTGATCAATTTGAAGAACGAAATTGGTCAAGACGATTTTGATGAAGTTGTGCCACTGTTCCTCGAGGAAGTATCTGAAATCACTAATAGATTAAAGAAAACCCCTATTCTTGATCAACTAGAAACAGATCTACATTCCCTGAAGGGCTGTGCCTTAAATCTAGGGTTTTCCGAATTTTCGATGATGTGCAGCAAGGGTGAATCCATGGCCGCAAAAGGCGAAGCGGGTTCGGTCGATCTTGCTGCAATTTTAATTAGTTTTGATAGCTCTTGCGAAGAGTTTCTCAATGGTTTGGAGCATGAAAATATATCCTAGTCTTCTCATTGGATCAGCTCATTCCCAACCAAGTAAGAACGGCACATGTTTGACTGGTTATTCGCATTCAAAAACTCGACGGAATACTTGTCTTCAACGATATCGAGCCCATCTTTGGTGATCTCTTCGATCTACGACAGCATCCAAGCACCAAACGCAGTGTGTGGCCCCGATTAAGCGGAGATATTACCGATGCGCAGTTCACGCGATTGAGCTCGAACGATATTGGGTGCGGCAAGAAGGCCGACGCTGACAACGGACAGACCAAGAAAAAGGCGAAGTGAGATTAGTTTGACGAGTGTCATGACGGCCTCCCTACGACGTTAAGCGCAGCTTGGAGAACACGCGGATTAACAAATAATAATACATATGCACTATATCATCGTTTTTCATAATCTACGCGAGACTAAGCCTGTTAGAGCCGCCCATTTTTTGATGAATCGCATACTGTTGGTTGCGGAAAGTGTTAATCGCAACCGCCACAAAGTCGCAATTTCACGCATTGTCAGGCCTGTCATCAGCATCTCGGACACATGCCTTTTTTTTGGGGGAAGGATGTTTTTGAAACTGAAAGGCACAGCATGGATTAGCATCAAAGACCTGTTGTAGCATTGACTGTTCAGGCGCAATTGTCTGCCGCCCGACGCGTTCTTTTTCAGACAAACGTTGCAAGATTCGATCATGGTCACCGCCAATCAGGCCATCGCCACCAAGCGGCATCCGATTTCACGACATCACGCAACAGAGAAATCATACTACGGTCGTGTTTTTTGGGCACGTTTTTTGCCGCAGATTCGGATAGTTGCAACAAAAGTTCGCTAAGACCGTTGTTGTGCATTGCGGTCCCAGATCGATCGCTCTCTTCTGCCTTGAGCCACGAAAATTGACGGCACCACGGCAACGTTAATACACCTAACCAGCGTAAACTTTTTAGCTGCGGAAAACAAAGGCTGCTCAGAAGGGTCAATCTTGCCCCTCTTGCGCAAAAAAGGTATCGGCTGCGAAACCTCAAGAGGAACAGATAAACATGAGCGCCCCAAAGAAAGTAGTGCTGGCCTATTCCGGTGGCCTCGACACCTCGATTATCCTGAAATGGTTGCAGACGGAATATGGTTGCGAAGTCGTCACCTTCACCGCCGATCTAGGACAAGGCGAAGAGCTTGAGCCTGCGCGCGCGAAGGCCGAGCTGATGGGAGCGTCTTCCATCTATATCGAGGACGTGCGCGAAGAATTTGTGCGTGATTTCGTTTTCCCAATGTTCCGCGCCAATGCTTTGTACGAAGGGCTTTACCTACTGGGCACGTCCATCGCGCGCCCATTGATTTCCAAACGCCTGGTCGAGATTGCAGCGCTTGAAGGTGCAGACGCCGTAGCCCACGGTGCGACTGGCAAAGGGAATGACCAAGTACGGTTTGAACTTGCCGCTTACGCGTTAAATCCTGATATCAAGGTTATTGCACCTTGGCGCGAATGGGATCTGAGCAGCCGAACCAAGCTTATCGATTTTGCTGAAAAGAACCAAATTCCAATCGCCAAAGATAAACGCGGCGAAGCGCCATTTAGTGTGGATGCCAACCTGTTGCACACCTCGTCCGAGGGCAAAGTACTAGAAGACCCCGCCGTCGACGCGCCCGATTATGTCTATCAACGCACTGTCGCTCCAGAAGATGCGCCCAACGAACCCGAATTTATCGAAATTGGTTTTGAAAAAGGTGATGCAGTTTCGATTAACGGCGAAGCGATGTCTCCGGCGACTGTATTGACCGAGCTAAACAGGCTTGGTGGAAAGCACGGCATTGGCCGCCTTGATCTGGTCGAGGGGCGGTTTGTCGGTATGAAATCGCGCGGCATCTATGAGACGCCCGGCGGGACGATCTTGATCGAGGCCCACCGTGGGATCGAACAAATCACGTTGGACCGTGGCGCCGCCCACCTCAAGGACGAGATGATGCCGCGGTATGCCGAACTGATCTATAACGGTTTCTGGTTCTCGCCCGAGCGCGAAATGTTGCAAGCCATGATCGACAAAAGCCAGGAACATGTCACCGGTACAGTGCGTCTGAAACTGTACAAAGGTCTGGCGCGTACGGTTGGGCGTTGGTCTGATCATTCGCTTTATTCCGAAGCGCACGTGACTTTTGAAGACGATGCCGGTGCCTATGATCAAAAAGACGCCGCGGGCTTCATTCAGTTAAACGCCTTGCGTCTGAAACTTTTGGCCGCACGGGATCGTCGCCTTAAATCATAATTTTCTGCGCGGCGAGCGCCTCGTAATAGGGCATCGCCGCGTCTGCCAACCTGGCATAATCGCCGTCAAGCACAGGCAGGTCCGGTTCACGCGCGCCAAATCCGGTCGAGGCATGCACAGCCCCGTACCAATGCTTTGCCCAAACGCCATCGCTGGCATGGCCACCCTTGGGCCAATGCAACATTTTTGGTGTCCACGGGATACCAATCTTGTCACAAAGCAGTTGTAATATTTCCGCAGGATTGTGACGAATGTCGCTTGAATCAACGATCAGCGGTGCCTCTGTTCGTTTCATTAATTCAGCTTGCTGCGCAAAACCTAAATCCTCAAGCAAAGGTGCTTCTCGTTTCTTGGCATAGCTTGTAACGACGCGTGCAGGGTGGCGGATCAGAAAAACGTGGCGCATTCCTTCCATCCAATGGGTTGGCCAATCTTCTTGCATATGGTGAGTCATGTGTTTTTGGTAAAAAATAGGCTCTAATATGGGTAAAGCAAGAGACTTTGCGACCACGTTAGGATCAGTTGGCTGGCTGCTTAGCACCTCATCACGCAAAGGATGATCATCACCGGTTTTCGCCAAGAATGCCGCATAAAACGGCTCATCAACCACGCGGGTGTCCCCACGCGCGGCAAAGCTGTACATTAAAGCCGTAGATAAATTGCGTGGCCCAGACCACATAGCGATACGAATTGTCATGGCAGTCAGGGTAAAGCCCAGATCACGACTGGTAAATGCAAATTCACGGATGCGCGACCTCATGGCAGTGTGAGTTGTGTCGATCAAATCGTTAGCGCAAAGTGCAAAAAAAGGAGCTTTGTCATGATCGCACGTCGGACACTGAAAACTATGTCACTCGCCCTGATGATTGGGCTGGGCTTTTTTGCACAGGCGAAAACAAGCCATGCTCAGCAGTTGGAAACTCTAACCGTCGCAGGCGGCTGTTTCTGGTGTGTGGAGGCCGATTTCGAAAAGGTCAAAGGCGTAAAAGAAGCCGTTTCCGGCTTTGCGGGCGGCACAACGGCCAACCCAACTTATAAGCAAGTGACCGGCGGAAACACCGGACACTACGAGGCCGTTCAGATCACGTTTGACCCCGCGCAGGTCCAGGTCGAAACACTTTTGTCCATGTTTTTCCGCTCTGTTGATCCAACGGACGCCGGTGGTCAATTCTGCGATCGCGGTGCCAGCTACCGCACCGCAATATTTGCAACCCCATCACAGGTAAACGCGGCAGAAGCGGCCAAAGCACAGGCGCAAGCTGATTTGGGCAAAACTGTCGTAACCCCGGTTTTGCAAGCAAACACGTTCTTTCCCGCCGACAGCTACCATCAGGATTATTACAAACAAAGCAGCGTTGTTTTCACTCGGTTTGGGCCGAAAAGCAAAGCAAAGGCCTATAAAGCGTACCGGAATGCGTGTGGGCGTGACGCGACTGTGCGTGCACTTTGGGGGTCCGCAGCACCTTTCGCGGGCAGCTAAGCCAAACGCGCGTCTTCAATATCTTTCAGGTCGGGAATAACATCGGCGGTGCCCATGCGGGTGACCATCAATGCCCCGGCCTGTGTCGCTAGGCCCAGCGCTTGAAGCATCGGCATGCCCCGATCAAGACCTGCAACCAGATAACCTGTAAACGTGTCACCCGCCCCCGTCGTGTCGATTGGACTAACCGGAATTGCGGGCAAATGTGTCTCAGTTCCTGTGGAAACGTCCAACCATTTGCAGCCGTCACCACCAAGAGTCACCACAATTGAATCGACACCAAGTTCAGTCAATTCCTGTTTCAACGCACCTACTAACTGCTCTGCCTCCACAGCGTTCAAGACAAGCAAATCCGTAAACGGCATAAGTTGTGCCACCGCATCCGGATCAAAAGGTGCAGCAGCATATACGACACGCAATCCAAGCTGTTTGGCCATTTTTGCAGCTTGCAGTTGGCCGTTGGTTTCATTCTGCATGACCAGAATATCGCCAGCTGCGGCATCCGAAAGCGCGGCACCAATCATATCATCCGTGATGGCACGGTTCGCCCCAGGAAACAGCACAATTTGGTTCTCGCCATCTTGCGCGACTGAAATATTCGCATGGCCTGTCGCCTGGTCAGCCAATAGCGAAATGTGCCGTGTATCGACGCCATATTCCAAAAGCCGCTCGACCGCCCACGTTCCATCTTGTCCGACAGCGCCAATGTGAACGACGCGCGCGGCTGCTCGGGACATCGCGACAGACATGTTTGCACCCTTACCGCCCAAGCCTTGGCTGTAATTTTTAGCGCTTAGCGTTTCCCCAGCCGTTGGCAGATGCGGCACCCGGTAAACATTGTCGATATTAATTGAACCTAAATTCCAGACCGCCATTACCCTACCTTACAGGCTGCAAGCACAGCCATATTTAGAATGTCATTTGCCGTCGAAACAGATGAACAAATCTGGATCGACCCACCGGTGCCCGCAAGAATGGGCCCGATCACCGTCGCGCCACCCATTTCCTGCATCAATTTAACCGAAATACTGGCTGAATGCCGGGCTGGTACAACCAAAATATTGGCCGGCCCAGTCAGCCGTGAAAAAGGATACGCCGCCTGCGCTTGCACGTTCAAAGCGACGTCGACGGTCATCTCTCCTTCATATTCGAAATCTACGCCGCGCTCATCCAACACACGGGCGGCTTGGTGCATTTTCTCTGCGCGTTCCGAGACAGGATATCCGAATGTCGAAAAACTGACAAAAGCCACACGCGGTTCCAGCCCCATGTTGCGCGCCACGTTCGCAGCTTGCATCGCAATGTCAGCAAGGTCTTCTTCGTCTGGCCATTCATGCACAAGCGTATCTGCGATAAATACGATCCGCCCATTTTGAACAAGCGCGGTGATTCCTGCCGCTTTACTCGTCTCGCTCGCATCAAAAACATGGTTGATGCGATCCAGAACATGGGCGGATTTCCGCGTTGCGCCCGTAACCAAACCATCGCCATGCCCATGCGCCAACATCAAAGCAGCGAACACATGGCGGTCCCTTGCGGCGAGTCTGTGTATATCTTGGCCGTCAAAACCACGTCTGTTTAGCCGATCATAAAGGTGGGCCTTATACTGACTTAGATGCGCGGTGTTGGCCGCGTTGATGACCTCTAACTCGCGGACGGCATCGGCAAGCCCAGTTTCGGTCAGCTTTGCTTTTACTTCCTCGCTGCGACCAACAACCAGCGCCTTACCAAAGCCTGAACGTTGATACATAACCGCGGCGCGCAACACACGGGGGTCATCGCCTTCGGCAAAAATCATACGCGCTTGAGCGGCGCGGGCGCGGGCGTTGATCCCTGTCAAAATGCTTGCTGTTGGATCCATGCGGGATTTTAGGCGAAGCTCATAGGCCTCCATATCCACAATGGGACGCCGCGCAACGCCGGTGTCCATGCCGGCTTTTGCGACTGCCGTCGGGATGCGATGGATCAAACGCGGATCAAAAGGCGTCGGGATGATATAATCGCGACCAAAGGTCAGTGATTTGCCATAAGCCAACGCCACTTCATCAGGCACATCTTCGCGGGCCAATGCAGCAAGCGCATGAGCGCAAGCGATCTTCATCTCGTCGTTGATGGCGCGCGCATGAATATCTAACGCACCTCGAAACAGATACGGAAACCCAAGTACGTTATTCACTTGGTTGGGATAATCACTGCGGCCAGTGGCAACGATCGCATCAATGCGAACTGCGTGGGCCTCTTCTGGGGTGATTTCGGGGTCCGGGTTCGCCATGGCGAAAATCACGGGATTGTCCGCCATGTTTTCCAGCATTTCAGGTGTCACAGCACCCTTTGCCGAAACCCCAAGAAATACATCCGCGTCTTTCATTGCGTCATCAAGACTACGCAATTCTGTCTTCACAGCGTGGGCGGATTTCCATTGGTTCATACCAGCCGTACGGCCCTGATAAATAACGCCTTTGGTATCGCAAACAATGCAGTTGTCATGACGCGCGCCCATGGATTTAAGCAGCTCGATGCAAGCAATCCCAGCAGCTCCTGCCCCGTTCAACACAATCTTTACGTCTTCGATCTTTTTGCCCGAAATGTGTAGCGCGTTGATCAAACCCGCCGCGCAAATCACCGCCGTCCCATGCTGATCGTCATGGAAAACAGGAATATCCATTTCTTCTTTCAGGCGCTGTTCGATGATAAAGCATTCGGGCGCTTTGATATCCTCAAGGTTGATGCCACCAAAGGTGGGGCCCATCAAACGCACTGCGTTACAAAACTCGTCCGGATCTTCTGTATCAAGCTCAATGTCGATCGAATTCACGTCAGCAAAGCGCTTAAACAACACTGCCTTGCCCTCCATCACTGGCTTGGATCCCAAAGCACCAAGGTTGCCCAACCCCAGCACGGCCGTCCCATTGGAAATGACCGCGACCAAGTTGCCCTTGTTGGTATAATCGTAAGCCAGTTCAGGGTTTTCTGCGATCGCTTCGCAAGGCACGGCAACACCAGGGGAATAAGCAAGACTTAGATCACGCTGCGTAGTCATGGGGACAGTGGCCGAAATTTCAAACTTACCGGGTGCCGGTTCCATGTGGAACGCCAACGCCTCTTCTGCGGTGACCTTATTTTTTGCCATGTTTGATATCCTCCCTGACTTTGCCGATGTTAGACGAGCATCAGGGATGCCTCAATCGACTTTGCCTTTCGCTTGAGTGTGGACATTTGTAAGGTCGCGCAAAAGCATGCCTTTGAGGGGCCAATTATGTCCACCACGCCGATGATGGCCCAATATCTTGAAATTAAAGCAGCACACGCCGATGCACTGCTGTTCTATCGGATGGGCGACTTTTACGAAATGTTTTTCGATGATGCCGTGGGCGCATCCGCAGCCTTGGACATCGCATTAACCAAACGCGGCAAACATGATGGCGAAGACATTCCAATGTGTGGTGTTCCAGTCCATGCGGCAGAAGGATATTTACTAACGCTCATCCGTAAAGGGTTTCGCGTTGCTGTCTGTGAACAAATGGAAAGTCCAGCAGAGGCGAAAAAGCGTGGATCAAAATCAGTCGTCAAGCGCGACGTTGTACGTTTGGTTACTCCGGGCACGCTGATCGAAGAGTCCTTGCTTGAGGCCCGCCGTCACAATTTTCTTGCTGCATTCGCAGACGTTCGCGGATCTTGTGCATTATCATGGGTCGATATTTCGACCGGTGCATTTCATGTCATGGCAGTCGAAATGTCCTTATTAGGGCCTGAGTTGGCGCGCCTTGCCCCATCTGAACTTGTAATCGTTGATGGTAAACAAGACAGTTTAGGTTCGATTTGCGAAGACTTTGGTATCCCCATAACGACACTAAGCGCCGGCGCTTTTGACAGCGCCGCTGGCTTAAATCGCGTAACGAGCATCTTCAAGGTTGCAACTCTGGATGCTTATGGATCGTTCAACCGCGCCGAAATTGGCGCGATGGGTGCTTTGGTCGAATATCTGGAAATCACTCAGAAGGGCAACTTACCGTTGCTGCGCCCTCCTCAACAAGAAGCGCAATCTAAAACGGTTCAAATCGACGCCGCAACTCGGCGGAATCTTGAACTGACTTCAAGTCTTTCTGGTGGCCGAGCGGGTTCACTTTTGGACGCGATTGATCAGACGGTTACCTCTGCTGGCGCGCGCTTGTTAGAACGGCGCATTTCGTCTCCTTCGCGTGTGCTAGATACAGTTTCAAATCGCCTTGATGCGGTTTCCTACTGCGTGAACGATCAAGCGTTTGCACAAAACCTTCGAACAAAGCTACGCAGCGTGCCAGACATGGACCGCGCTTTATCACGCCTGTCGCTGGATCGCGGTGGCCCTCGCGATTTAACCGCGCTCCGTTCCGGGTTAACGCAAGCGTTTGAGATGTCGGAGCTTATGCCAAACGCGCTTCCTGATGTTTTGACGCAAGCATTTGCCGATTTATCCGGGCATAACGCCCTAATTGATAAACTCGACAGCGACCTCGTTGCTGAACCTCCACTCATGGTTCGCGATGGAGGCTTTATCGCGACGGGCTGCGACCCTGATTTGGATGAAGCGCGAAAATTACGTGACGAAGGGCGTTCCGTCATCGCTCAGATGCAACAAGAATATGCAGCCCTTTGCGAAATCCAGACCCTCAAAATCAAACATAACAATGTGCTTGGTTACTTCATCGAAGTCACCGCAACACATGCAGAAAAAATGATGTCGGCGCCACTAAGCGAAACCTTCATCCATCGTCAAACAACTGCCAATCAAGTACGCTTTACCACGGTCGATCTGTCCAGCCTCGAAACACGTATTCTGAATGCCGGGGCGCAAGCGCTAGATATTGAAAAGCGTCACTACGAAGAACTAAAACGTCTTGTTCTGGATCAAGCCCCAATCATCAGTCAGACCGCCAGATCATTAGCTGAGATTGATCTAGCCGCTGCGCTTGCGCAATTGGCCGTCACTGAAAACTGGTGCAAACCAACCTTGGATTCGTCCAAAGCATTCGACATCACAGGCGGGCGCCACCCTGTCGTAGAACAAGCCCTGCGCAAACAAAACGGCGATGCCTTTATCGCGAATGATTGTGTGCTTAACGCTGACGATCATGCAGCAATTTGTTTACTAACCGGGCCGAACATGGCCGGTAAATCAACCTTCTTACGTCAGAATGCGTTGATCACAATTCTGGCACAAACCGGCAGTTTTGTGCCCGCATCAACGGCGCATATCGGGTTGGTTAGTCAAATTTTCAGCCGCGTTGGTGCGTCTGACGATTTGGCCCGTGGACGGTCCACATTTATGGTGGAAATGGTCGAAACCGCAGCGATCCTAAACCAAGCTGATGATCGTGCGTTGGTCATTCTGGATGAAATCGGGCGCGGCACTGCGACATATGACGGGCTGTCCATCGCTTGGGCGACACTCGAACATCTACATGACGTCAACAAATCCCGCGCGTTGTTTGCAACCCACTATCATGAAATGACCGCTTTAGCGGCTAAACTTGAAGGTGTGGAAAACGCGACCGTTACGGTGAAGGAATGGGAAGGCGAAATCATATTCCTGCATGAAGTAAAGCGCGGTGCGGCTGATCGATCGTACGGTGTTCAGGTTGCCCAACTCGCGGGTTTGCCAAATGCAGTAATATCCCGCGCCCGTGTCGTTTTGGATGCTTTAGAAAGCGGAGAACGAGAAGGTGGTGGAACCAAAAACACTCTTATTGATGATTTACCACTGTTCGCAGCGACACCTGCACCGACACCTGCGAAATCAGCGCCTTCGCCAGCTCTTGCGTTGTTAGACACTATTCATCCGGACGATCTGACGCCTCGCGATGCGCTCGATTTTGTCTATCAGCTCAAAAAAGCAAACCAAGAAGGTTGAAGACGAAAAAGGCACAGATGAGTGAAACATCTATGCCTTCATTGTTCTTCAAATACTCAAAACCCTAACTAGCGAGCATTGACGACACACCAACTTGTGCAGGACGCAGCAAGCGATCATGCAACATAAAGCCTTCAGCAGCGACCTGAATAATTTCGCCAGCTTTTGTGCCAGGAACTGGAGCTTCGAACATCGCTTGATGCTGTTGAGGGTCAAAGACGTCGCCCACTTCAGGCGCAATCACTTCGATCCCGTGTTTTTTGAAAACGTTCAACAGCTCGCGCATCGTTAGTTCGACGCCTTCCAAAACCGCGCCTGACACCGCGCGTTGTTCTTCCGTCACGGATTCTAATGCGCGCTTCATATTGTCATAAACAGGCAACATATCTCGCGCCAGCTTCGATCCACCGTAGTTTTCGGCTTCACGCCGATCTTTCTCTGATCGTTTGCGCGAGTTTTCGGCATCCGCAAGTGCGCGCATAAAGCGATCTTTCAGTTGATCCCTTTCGGCACGCAATTGATCAAGCTCCAGCGCTTCATCATCTATTTCCATCATGTCATCAGCGTAAGCTTCGTCTTCTGCTGCATCGATGTCGTCTAGAAAATCTTCGTTCTTTGGCTCAGCCATTTGTCACCTTTCACTACGGTCCGAGAGCATACGCCCGACCAGCTGGGCTGTGTAATCAACAATCGGAACGATACGGCCATAGTTTAACCGCGTGGGCCCGATGACCCCTACCGCTCCGATAATCTTTCGATCCGCGTTCATATATGGGGAAACCACCAAAGAGGAACCCGAAAGTGAGAAAAGTTTGTTCTCGGAACCGATAAAAATGCGCACACCGTCGCCATCTTGGGCCAAATGCAAAAACTCAGCGATATCACGTTTGCGTTCCAAGTCATCAAACAGGGTGCGAATGCGGTCCAGATCGTCTGCCTCGGCGGTTTCATCCAAAAGATTCGATCGGCCACGTACAATCAAACGATCCGGCGAATCCCCTTGTTCGCTGCCTTCCCATGACGCCATACCGCTTTCGACCAATGCGCGCGACAGCGTGTCAATTTCCTGCCGCCGGCTTTCCATCTCACGCTGAACAATTGATTTCACCTCGCTCAGAGTGTGGCCTTCTATCATCGCATTCAGGAAATTCGCCGCCTCACGCATGGAGGATTGCGTTAATCCGGGTGGCGGCTGAAACAGTCTATTTTCGACATGGCCGTCAGCAAACACAATCACGACCAAGGCTTGGTCAGGACCTAGCGGCACAAAATCTAGGTGCTTAATTGGCGCTTCGCGTTTGGGCGTTAAAACCAATGAAGCGCCGTGCGTTACACCGGACAAAGCAGACCCTACACGGTCTAATAGACCCGAAACATCACGTTCGTTCGACCCAAGCGTCGCATCAATCTTTTCGCGATCTGACTCGTCTGGAATTCCGATTTCCATCAAACCATCGACAAACATCCGAAGTCCCATTTGCGTCGGAACACGACCGGCACTGATGTGGGGGCTGCCCAATAAACCCATGAATTCGAGATCTTGCATAACGTTTCGAATTGTGGCCGCACTCACTTTTTCGCTGAAGTCCCGTGTCAGCGTCCGTGAACCTACTGGATCACCAGAATCCAGATAGCCTTCGACCACACGGCGAAAAACCTCTCGCGATCGATCGTTCATATCATCAAGGAGTTTGCGCGTATCCGTCATGGCATGCTTTTAAGATGCTAGAAAAACAAAGGTCAATCGGGGTTGCTACTACACCGAGCCTAGCGCTATCCCGACAAGAGCAACGAAAGGACACCTCATGCGACCCTCCGGAAGACAGTTAAGTGAAATGCGCTCAGTTTCAATCGAAACCGGCTTCACCAAGCACGCCGAAGGGTCGGCGTTGATTAAAATGGGCGACACTCATGTTTTGTGCACAGCGACAATCGAAGCGCGCGTGCCGCCTTTTATCAAGGGTTCCGGATTGGGATGGGTGACTGCTGAATATGGCATGCTGCCGCGCGCAACGAACACACGCATGCGTCGCGAGGCCACTTCCGGCAAACAAGGTGGTCGCACAGTCGAAATCCAACGCCTTATCGGGCGGGCTTTGCGTGCTGGTGTCGACCGCGTCGCTTTGGGTGAACGTCAAATTACGATTGACTGCGATGTTTTACAGGCTGACGGCGGTACGCGTTGTGCCTCGATCACTGGCGGTTGGGTCGCGCTGCGTTTGGCCGTCGATAAGTTGATCAAGGCGGGTGATATTGCGAGCAATCCGTTGATCTCTCCCGTTTCTGCAGTCAGTTGCGGTATTTATGCGGGTCAGCCTGTTCTTGATCTCGATTACCCCGAAGACAGCGAAGCAGGCGTCGATGGCAATTTTATCATGATGGGCGATGGTCAGCTGATTGAAATTCAAATGAGCGCGGAAGGCTCTACCTTCTCCCGTGAGCAAATGAACAACCTGATGGACTTGGCCGAAAAAGGCGTTGGCGAACTTGCTGCCGCACAGTTGGCGGCCTGCGCATGACGCGGCGCTTTGACGGTAAGCGCATTTTGATCGCAACGCACAACGCCGGAAAGCTGGAAGAAATGGAGCAACTGTTCGCCCCTTTTGGTGTAGAGGTTGTTGGCGCCGCATCGCTGAACCTTCCGGAACCGGACGAAACTGAAACCACTTTTGTTGGCAATGCACGCATCAAGGCCCACGCTGCCGTGAAAGCCACCGGGCTGCCGGCATTGGCAGATGATTCAGGCGTCCAGGTTGATGGGCTTGATGGCGATCCCGGTGTCTACACCGCTGATTGGGCCGAAACACCCAATGGGCGCGATTTCATGATGGCGATGACGCGAACCCATTCGGAATTAATTAGCCGTAATGCCAACAAGCCTTGGACTGCTAGGTTTTGCTCAACCCTCGTGCTGGCTTGGCCCGATGGACATGACGAAGTGTTCGCAGGAACTGCGGAAGGCAGACTGGTCTGGCCAGTTCGCGGTGCGCTGGGGCACGGGTATGATCCAATGTTTCAACCCGACGGTCACAACCGTACGTTTGCCGAAATGTCGGCCGACGAAAAAAACGCGATTAGCCATCGTGCGGACAGCTTTGCTAAATTGATCGCAGGCTGTTTTGGCTGAGGATTGGGAAGCCGGCGGTTTTGGTCTGTATCTGCACTGGCCGTTCTGTGCTGCAAAGTGCCCCTATTGCGACTTTAACAGTCACGTCCCCAATTCCGTTGATCATGATGCTTGGCGCCATGCGTTTGTGTCCGAAATCGAACGCACCGGCCGGAATACGGAGGGGCGTGTCTTACATTCTGTTTTCTTTGGTGGCGGTACTCCTAGCTTGATGAAACCCTCAACCGTCGAGGCGATCATGGATGCGGTGCATCGCACTTGGCCAATCGCCAATGATCTGGAGGTCACATTAGAAGCAAACCCAACGTCAGTTGAGGCACAGAAATTCACTGATTTCCGTTCTGCTGGCATCAATCGCGTATCGATGGGCATTCAGGCTCTGAACGATCCAGACCTCGCCCGCCTTGGGCGGATGCATACGGCAGCCGAAGGTCTGTCTGCCTTTGAAACCGCGCGCAATACCTTTGAACGCGTAAGTTTCGACCTTATGTACGGACGACAGAACCAGTCTCTAACCGATTGGGAAAACGAGTTATCGCGTGCACTGGCGTTGGGGTTAGATCATGTTTCCCTGTACCAGCTAACGATCGAAGCTGGGACCGCTTTTGGTGATCGGTACAAGCGTGGAAAACTGGCAGGTCTGCCCAATGATGACTTGTCTGCAGACATGTATGCGTTGACGCAAGACATTTGCACAGATCACAATATGCCGCGGTATGAGGTCTCTAACCATGCAAAGGATGGCGCGCAATCGAGGCACAACCTAATTTACTGGCGATACGGCGATTACATCGGCATTGGCCCCGGAGCACATGGACGTGTCACAACAGGCGGCATACGCATGGCCACAGAGCAGTCGAAAATGCCAACAGCTTGGTTAGATGGCACAAACCGGGAAAAACAAGAAGCGCTGTCAGGTAAGGATCAAGCGGTTGAATTTCTGATGATGGGTCTTCGCGTCGCACAGGGTATCGATTTGCAACGTTTTGAAACCTTAGCAGGATATGCAATCCCACAATCACGCATTGTGGAACTGGTTGATATGGGTTTATTGCATGCCACTGAAAGCAATATTCGCGTTAGTAATCAGGGGTTTACCCTGTTAAACGGAGTGTTACGAACACTATTGTCCGACTAGTGTCCGCTAAGCTTCCGACAAAGATCGTCTAGCTGCTCCAGAGTTTTGTAATTCAGCATCAATTGACCAGATTCGCCGTCCGGTTTGTGATTTAATGATACTTTTACACCAGTTGCGGCAGATAAGTCCGCTTCAAGGGCACGTGTATCTGCGTCTTTCTCTGCCAGTTTCGAGGTTGGTTTCCGGTAAGAACCTTCATCGGATCCACTCGACGCCGCTTTCTTTGCCAACGCTTCCGTTGCACGCACAGACAATCCCCCAGAGATCACCTTTCTGGCTAACTCTTCTGGATTGTCCGCTGTAATCAAAGCACGGGCGTGACCAGCACTTAACGTTCCATCATTTACGTAGCTTTGTACTGAATCCGGCAACTGCAAAAGTCGTAACAAATTGGCAATATGGCTCCGACTTTTGCCAAGCGCTTCGGCCATCTTTTCTTGAGTATGCCCAAACCGGTCCATAAGCTGTTTATATCCGGCTGCTTCCTCAATCGGATTTAGGTCAGCGCGCTGAATATTTTCAATAATCGCAACTTCAAGAACCTCAGTATCAGTGAAGTCCCTAACGATAACTGGCAGCGAATGAAGCTGAGCTTGTTGGGCCGCGCGCCAACGACGTTCGCCAGCTACGATTTCAAACTCGTCACCGACAGGCCGTACGATCAACGGCTGCAAGACACCCTTTTCCTTGATGGACGCAACAAGGTCATCCAAAGGCGCGGATTCAAACCTTTTGCGAGGTTGGTCTGGGTTCGGCCGTATACGTTCAATCGGTATCTGTTGATCTGAAAGTCGATCAGTTGTGGTATCTGCATTGGTTTCCACTACATCTGCCATCAATGCGGACAACCCACGCCCCAATCCACGCTTTTTATCGCCTGCCATAACTTAGCCTCCCGCCTTATTGTTGTTACCCACCAGTTCCTTGGCCAGATCACGATAGGCCGCAGCGCCCTTTGATGCACTATCATAGGACAGCACAGGCATTGAAAATGACGGAGCCTCACTGACGCGAACATTGCGAGGAATGCGTGTTTTAAACACCAGATCCCCTAGATTATCACGTGCATCATTCTCGACTTGTTGTGACAGATTATTACGCGTGTCATGCATTGTTAGCACAACCCCCTCAATTCTAAGATCTTTGTTGCCTGTCAGGCGAACTTCGCGGATTGTAAGCATTAATTGCGAAAGCCCCTCTAGGGCGAAGAATTCGCTTTGAAGTGGTACCAGTACTGAGTGCGAGGCGATCATCGCGTTCACAGTCAAAAGGTTCAGCGATGGTGGACAATCAATGAGGATATAATCCAGTTCGTACTCATCCATCTGTGGCTGTCTCAACGCGTCGTGCAAGAGAAAGCTTCGTTTTTCGTTTGAAATAAGTTCAATATCCGCAGAGCTAAGGTCAACCGTCGCAGGAATCACCAATAGATCATCAATGTCAGAGGCAAGAATAACCTCTCTCAAGTTAACGTCTTCTAAGAGTAGCTCGTAGGTTGTGAATTCACGGTCTTCCATTTCGATACCCAAGCCAGTCGACGCATTCCCTTGCGGGTCTAAATCAACCACCAAAACTCTGTAGCCCAACTCAACCAAAGCAGCAGCCATGTTAATAGTGGTCGTTGTTTTACCAACTCCACCTTTTTGGTTTGCAACTGAAATAATCTTTGGGCCCTTGGGCCGACTGGGATCAGACACGCTCGATTTCCTTAATTTCCAAGATCACCGCTTCTGGGTGGGTTTTACTTGGCAAGGCATCATAGGAAAAGCGCCAGTTCCTTTGGGCCGCCAAAACTTCGTCGCGCCAGCGAGCGCCCTTCATGAATATACACGTTCCACCGGCACCAAGGTGTAATTCAGCCATTGCAAGCAATCCATCCAAATCAGCCAACGCCCTTGCAGATAAAACGTTAGCTTGAACGGGTCCAATATCTTCTATTCTGCTTGAATGCACGCGACAGGGAACATCTAATTCTCGCGCGCAAGTTCTTAGGAAAACTGCTTTTCTCTGATCACTCTCAACAAGAGATACGTTTAATTTCGCACCCTCTCCCTGAGCTAAAATCGCTACGACAATTCCCGGTAACCCACCACCACTGCCTAGGTCCAACCAGATACCTTCGGCCCACCGGTAGGTCTGCGCAGAATCCCATATATGACGGATTTCAAGGTCCTGTTCTGTGGATTTGGAAATTAAGTTAATTTTGACCGTCCACTTTCTGATCAATGCAGCGTACGCCCTTAGCTTATCGATTGTTTCACGTGAAACATCGCCTTCGTACCAAGCCGGAACTTTCATTAAGCGGACTTCTTTTCAAGATAACGGATTCGGCCCAAGACAAGCGCCAACGCCGCCGGAGTCATCCCATCGATCCGAGCAGCCTGAGAGAGATCTGCCGGGCATACTCTGTATAGTTTGGATTTTAATTCGTTTGAAAGTCCCGTAATGTCTTCGTAAACAAAGTCCTTAGGAATAGCATGGGCTTCATCTTTACGGAGCTTTTCAACATCTTGCTTTTGGCGCTGAATGTAATTTGCGTACAGAGCATCCCTTGATATCTGTTCTTGTATCTCCGGCTCAAAATCCTTCAAAACCGGCGCAAGCTTTACCACATCTGAAAAGGCAACATCAGGAAAAGACAAAAGTTGAAACGGCGTTCTTTTCGTTCCATCTTGACCGATTTTTATACCTACCGCTGCGATTTGTTTCGGCGTAAAAGTAGCGCCCTCCATCAATTCTCGACCGGATTCCAGTTTTTCGCGTTTGTCTGAAAAAATCTTTTGACGATCGCGACCTACGCAACCCAATTCGATGCCCCACCCCGTCAATCGCTGATCAGCATTGTCAGCACGCAATGAGAGACGAAACTCTGCACGGGAAGTGAACATTCGATACGGCTCGATTACACCGCGGGTTGTAAGGTCATCAATCATAACCCCGATGTAGCTTTCATCCCGTCTAAAATACACAGGTTCCTGACTCTGCGCCGCACGACCAGCATTAAGGCCTGCAACTAAACCCTGAGCAGCGGCCTCCTCATAACCGGTTGTGCCATTGATCTGTCCCGCAAGGTACAGCCCAACGACAGAACGAAGAGATAAGTCGTTGTCCAATGCGCGCGGATCAATATAGTCATACTCGATCGCGTAGCCCGGTTGGACGATTTTAGCCTCTTCCAGGCCAAAGATCGACCGGACATAGTTAACCTGAACGTCCTCCGGCAAAGACGTTGAAATACCGTTTGGATACACTGTGTTGTCGTGGAGCCCTTCTGGTTCCAAGAATATCTGATGGGAATCTTTGTCAGAAAATCTGACGATCTTATCCTCAATGGACGGACAATACCTCGGCCCAACCCCTTCGATATGACCGCCATACATCGCTGATCGATCTAGGTTCTTTCGAATAATATCATGTGTTTGAGAATTTGTATGTGTAATTCCGCAGGCCATTTGGCGTAAGGGCGGTCGTTTAGACATAAACGAGAACAGCGACGGATCACTGTCGCCGTTTTGTTGTTCTAGCTTGCTCCAAGCAATGCTATTGCTGTCAAGCCGGGGAGGCGTCCCAGTTTTTAGGCGACCCAGTGGAACGTCAAAACTATCAATTCGCTCCGCAAGCTTAGACGACGCTTTGTCACCCATACGCCCTCCAGAATAGGAGGAGTCACCGATGTGGATCATTCCGCGCAGGAATGTTCCTGTTGTTAGAATTACGGTTTTAGCCCCGATTTCTGACCCATCCGATAGCTGGACGCCACACACCACATTTTTCTTTAAAATAAAGTCCGTAACTTCGCCTTCAACGATGGATAGGTTTTCAACCTTCTGCATCTCGCTTAGCATCACATGACGGTACATTTGGCGATCTGACTGTGCTCTGGGTCCTTGAACTGCAGGCCCCTTACGCCGGTTCAAAAGTCGAAACTGGATCCCCGATGCGTCAGCGACCCGACCCATAACGCCATCCAGAGCATCGATTTCGCGAACTAGATGGCCTTTACCCAATCCTCCGATAGCTGGGTTACATGACATGACGCCTATACCGGACAATTTCATTGTCACCAGCGCAGTATTAGCACCGACCCGAGTCGCAGCATGAGCCGCTTCACAACCGGCGTGACCGCCGCCTATGACAACAACATCGAATTGTTTCACGTGAAACACTCCATCACTTACCTAAACAGAAACTCGCAAAAATCTCATCGAGCAGGTTTTCAACACCGACACGACCGACCAATACTTCAAGAGAGCGAATCGCAACACGAATTTCTTCCGCAGCGATATCATAGTGATCACTTCCAGCGTTAACGAAACCTATAGCGTCTTCTAACTTCGCCAAAGAGTTTTGCATCGCATCACGATGGCGCGCGTGTGACGCAAGGCCAGCACCTTGCGTCTTAATCTTCAATACCTCAGAAATTTCAGCGATTAGTTCGGGTACACCTTGTCCCGTCAAGCCTGATACGGCACGCACACCATCTGTCCGAGTATCTGCTTTCGGAGCAATAGCCACATCGTCCTTACATGGTAAAATCGACAAGACATCAGTGGGTTCGACCAAGAAGATGCGTAAGTCAGCCGATTTACCCCGAGCAATAGCCCGCGCGACACCTTCTGTTTCGATATCATCCGTGCTGTCACGCAAACCAGCCGTATCCAACAATGTCACTGGTAAGCCGTTCAAATCCATACGAACTTCGATAACATCCCGCGTCGTTCCAGCGCGCTCCGAAGTGATTGCTGCCTCTCTTTTTGCCAAAGCATTCAAAAGAGTAGATTTCCCAGCATTCGGAGGACCGATAATTGCGACCTCAAACCCAGTTCGAATGCGTTCGGCAGCTATAAATCCTACCAGTTCATCCGATACATCTGTCTTGATGGAGTCCAAAAGCGATAAAACTTCGGGCGTGACATCAACAGGAACGTCTTCGTCGGCGAAATCGATCGTAACTTCGATAAGCGCGGCCGCTCTAATCAATTTCGAGCGCCATACTTCAATTTTCTGACCAAATGCGCCTTGAACCATACGCAAGGCTTGTTGGCGTTGAGCCTCGGTTTCAGCTTCGATAAGATCTCCTAAGCCTTCGACTTGAGACAAATCCATACGATCATTTTCCAAGGCACGGCGTGTAAATTCACCTGGTTCCGCAACACGTCCGACACCTTGACCCAAGACACGCAGAACAGCCGAAACCACTGCGACGCTACCGTGCAGATGCAATTCAACTACATCTTCGCCTGTAAAACTATTTGGCCCGTCAAATGACAAAACCAGCGCTTGATCTAAAACACTACCGTCCAGATCGACAAGATTACGCAGCGCAAACTGCCGGTTTGGTGGCAAAGACGAACAAAGCGCAGCACCGCATGCGTGCGCTTGCGGCCCAGAAATCCGAATAACGGCAACACCAGCGCGTCCTTGCGCCGTAGCAAGGGCAAAAATCGTATCCATCCGAGGCCCTCCGCGACAGCGTTAGGTATTCATGGAATCAAAGAACTCTTCGTTGGTCTTGGTCTGTTTCAGCTTTGAAATCAGGAACTCAATAGCATCCGTTGTACCCATAGGATTGAGAATTCGACGCAAAACAAAGGTTTTTGCCAAGTCTACCTTATCAACCAGCAACTCTTCTTTTCTGGTCCCAGATTTAAGGATATCCATTGCTGGGAACACGCGTTTGTCCGCAATCTTGCGATCCAGCACAATTTCAGAGTTACCTGTGCCTTTGAATTCTTCGAAAATCACTTCGTCCATGCGGCTACCTGTGTCGATCAAAGCCGTCGCAATGATAGTCAACGAACCACCTTCTTCGATGTTACGCGCAGCGCCAAAGAAGCGTTTAGGTCGTTGTAGGGCATTTGCATCAACACCACCTGTCAGAACCTTACCTGACGAAGGCACAACAGTGTTAAACGCTCTACCAAGTCTTGTGATTGAATCCAAAAGAATAACAACATCTCGTTTATGTTCGACAAGACGTTTGGCTTTTTCGATAACCATTTCGGAAACTGCCACGTGACGCGTGGCAGGTTCATCAAAGGTCGAACTTACAACCTCACCCTTAACCGAGCGCTGCATATCAGTAACTTCTTCAGGGCGTTCGTCGATCAACAATACGATCAAATAGCACTCAGGGTGGTTCTTTTCGATGCTCGACGCGATGTTTTGCAACAGTACTGTTTTACCCGTACGCGGCGGCGCAACAATCAGGCTTCGCTGTCCCTTACCCACAGGTGACACCAAATCGATGATCCGCGCCGAACGATCCTTGGTCGCGGGATCACTAGTTTCCATCTTCAACCGCTCATCTGGGTACAAAGGAGTCAGGTTATCAAAAGCGATCTTGTGGCGTGCTTTTTCTGGCTCTTCAAAGTTAATCCGTGTGGCGCTGGTCAAAGCAAAGTAGCGTTCAGTATCATCAGGTGCTTTCATCAATCCGTCGATCGTATCACCGGTACGCAGTGAATATTTGCGGATCATGTCTGGTGACACATAAATATCGTCTGGCCCCGGCAAATAGTTTGCCTCTGGTGAACGCAAGAAACCAAAACCGTCTTGCAAAACTTCTAGAACACCATCGCCATAGATTTCCCATCCTTCATCTGCACGCTCGCGCAGAATCTGGAACATCATTTCGCCTTTACGCATCGTAGACGCGTTTTCAATCTCTAGCTCTTCCGCCATCGACAAAAGATCTTTGGGACTTTTTGCCTTAAGATCAGCAAGGGCAAGAACTTCGGTTGTTCCTTCAGAAACTTGAACAGGAAGTTCGGTGGTAACGTCAGATGTCATGGCAAAATACTCTTGGCTCGCTTGAAACAAAGCGATGCGCGTCCAGTCAGATTTAAAAGCTGTGTGCGGTCCCCGGATGGGGTGCGTTTTAGCTGATAAGCGCGACAGCCCTGCGAGTCAACGTTTTCAGAACTTCACCACAACTGACAACACGATAAGAACCATTAACAACGTAGGTACTTCGTTCATCAATCGATAATGCCGACCCGTTTTGACCGGACCTCCAGCTTCAAAAGCTTTGCGCTGACCGCCCAACCAACCGTGAAATCCAGTCATGGCTAAAATACCTAATAGTTTTGTCCAAGGCCACACAGCACTCCAGTCAACGACGCCTGGGATTAAGGCAAGGGATAGGCCAAAGATCCATGTGGCTATCATTGCAGGGGTCATGATAACCTTGAGCAACTTGTATTCCATGGTTGTGAACAAGGTATGAGTGTCGCCCGACAGTCCAACTTGTTCAGAGTGATACACATACAGCCTTGGCAGATAGAACAACGCTGCCATCCATGAGATCACTGACATGATGTGGAACGCTTTGATCCAAGGGTAAAATCCTGCGAATAAATCTGTCATTCATAGTCCCCTTTGTACCGGCCCTATCTAATAATAAATATAATATTAAGAAAAGGATGATGATGCAGTAGGGACGCTAATTTCTGTGGATTAACGAGTTGTGTTGAGGGTTATTCATGTTGTTGAGGTTTTATCATGGTCACGGTTTAATCTGACTGAAAACCATATTTTCTCTTTTAAAAACAAATAATTACCAAAAATTTCAAAAATATAAAGCTGTGGATAAATATGTATGATTTACCTTACCCACATGCCATTACTTATCCTTACCCCGTGAGTATGAAATGTCAGCAACACGGGTGAAACTGGCTTACTTGTTCACTTGTGCTGGGTCTGGATCATATGCACACAGTTCATCCAGTATGTTCAGGCCCTTTCGCTCACAAGGTTATACACATGACGATCCCGCTAATCTTGGCTTCAGGCTCTCAGATACGTGCGCAACTGCTACGCAATGCAGGCGTTGCCTTTGATGCTCAGATAGCGCGCGTTGATGAAGAATCGATTAAAGAGTCGATGATTGCAGAGGCAGCTTTGCCACGCGATATCGCAGACGCTTTGGCTGAAATGAAAGCACGCAAGGTTGCTGACAAGCATCCCGAAGCAATGGTCATTGGCTGCGATCAAGTGCTTGCCTTTGACAAGTCTATCTTGTCCAAGCCAAACAGCCTTGAAGAAGCCGCCGAACAGCTACGAATGATGCGGGGCCAACGTCATATGCTGTTGTCCGCCGCAGTGATCTATCACGAAGGTAAACCAATTTGGCGCCATATTGGTCAAGTGCGACTGCGTATGCGGGATGTGTCTGATGCGTATCTTGACGGTTATATTTCAAGAAATTGGGATGACATCCGCCACTCGGTTGGCGCATATCAGTTAGAGAACGAAGGCGTTCGCCTGTTTCGTAGTATTGAAGGCGACTACTTTCATGTTCTGGGGATGCCGCTTTTGGAACTTTTGGCGTTTTTGACGCTGCGCGGTGTGATCGAAGGGTAACCAACGGAAAGACCATGACAGGCAAAATACCACTAGCCGGAGTGATCGGCTCTCCTATCTCGCATTCGAAGTCGCCGCAGATTCATCAGCATTGGCTGAAGACCTATGGATTGCCGGGGCATTACATCCCAATGGATGTTGCTCCGCAAAACTTGAAAGCGGTGCTTAAAACATTGCCACAGGCAGGATTTGTCGGCGCGAACATCACCCTTCCGCACAAAGAGGCGGTTTTAGAGTTAGCAGACCTCGTTACTGACCGTGCCACCTTGATCGGAGCTGCAAATACGTTGATTTTTCGCAAAGACGGTAAAATCCATGCGGACAACACAGATGGCTACGGGTTTCTTGAAAATTTAAAAGCAGGCGCTCCGAATTGGCGGCCTGAGGCAGGGCCTGCAACTGTATTGGGCGCAGGGGGTTCTGCACGCGCTGTCATTACATCGCTTTTAGATGCAGGCGTGCCAGAAATTCTATTGAGCAACCGTACTCGCGTACGTGCGGAAAAATTAGCGGATGATTTTGGTCAACGTATCACCGTCATCGATTGGGTACAGGCTGGCAATATTCTCGAGGAATCTGCCTTGGTCGTGAACACAACCTCTTTGGGCATGATCGGCAAATCTGCAATGCGTATCCCGTTGGATGGTCTTAGGGCTGGTACGGTTGTGACAGATTTGGTCTATGCCCCTTTGAAAACTGATCTATTGGCCGCAGCGGATGCAGCTGGTTGCCTGACAGTCGATGGGTTGGGTATGTTATTGCACCAGGCCGTTCCTGGATTTGAGCGTTGGTTTGGTAAACGCCCCACTGTGGACAGCGCCACGCGGACAGCAGCCTTAAGATGACGTTCAAATTAGGCCTGACCGGATCAATTGGGATGGGCAAGTCGACGACCGGGCAAATGTTTGTTGATGCCGGCTGCGCCCTTTGGGACGCAGATGCAGCTGTGCACCGCCTCTATGATGCGGGTGGCGCAGCGGTTGAGCCGATGCGGACAGCCTTTCCCGATGCTATTCAGAACGATGCAGTGTCTCGGGACATTTTGCGTGCGAAAATTTCATCGCAACCAACCGCATTAAGCCTTATTGAACAAATCGTGCATCCGCTGGTCGCACAAGACCGCGCCCGGTTTGTCGTGCAGACAACGGCAGACATTGCGGTCTTCGACATCCCGCTTCTTTTCGAAACGGGGGGCGACGTGGCGATGGATGCAATCGCAGTCGTGCACGCGCCAGATGACATCCAACAAGCCCGCGTCATGGCGCGCGGCACTATGGATTTGGCCCAGTTTCTGGCGATTAAGGCAAAGCAAATACCAAATGCTGAAAAATGCGACCGTGCGGATTTCGTCATCTTAACGGACACGCTTGAACACGCTCGTGCGCAGGTCCATCATGTGATTGATCAGATCAGAAAGCGGACCAAAGATGCGTGAAATCGTTCTTGATACAGAAACCACAGGTTTCGATGCATATAACGGAGATCGCATCGTCGAAATCGGTGCGATTGAACTGATCGGACACATGCCCACGACCAATGTGTTTCACGAATACATTGATCCCGAACGTTCTATGCCGGATGAAGCGTTCCAAGTGCACGGTCTTGGCGATGATTTTCTGCGAGGCAAGCCAAAGTTCGCTGAAATCGGCCAGAAGTTCCTAGATTTTGTTGGGGATGCGAAACTTGTGATTCACAACGCGGCTTTCGACATGAAGTTCCTGAATGCTGAACTAAAGCGGATGAATCTGCGCGAACTTCCCTTTTCGCAGGCGCTTGATACGTTGGACATTGCACGGCGCAAATTCCCGGGTTCCCCTGCTTCCTTGGATGCGCTGTGCCGTCGCTTCGGTATCGACAATTCATCAAGAACGTTGCACGGCGCGTTGCTTGATAGTGAGATTTTGGCCGAAGTGTATCTGGAGCTGATTGGCGGCCGTCAGCCTGATTTTGCGCTATCAAGCACGACTGCGCAAAATACTAAATCGGGCGATACAAGCGCTTGGACTCCATCGTCGCGACCCAACGCATTGCCCAGCCGTTTGTCCGACACCGAAAAACAGGCACACGATAGTTTTGTTGCTGGTTTGGGCGAAAAAACACTGTGGTCAAACTAAAATACCCGGCGCGATCTGCACCGGGCACTTTCAAAATTTCATAGATCTTAAGCGTCAGCAGGTGCTGCTTGATTTTGGCGACGCACGATTTCATTCCGATAAAGGGAAATGAAGTCGATGTTTTCCAAATTCAGCGGCGGGAAGCCACCGTCGCGCGTGATGTCGCTTACGACACGGCGCAGGAATGGGAAAACCATCCGCGGGCATTCGATCAAAAGGAACGGATGCATCTGGTCTTCGGGTACGTTTTCGATATGGAAAATGCCGACATAGTCGATTTCCAAAACGAACAGGACGGTATCGCCCTCTTTTGCCTTCGACGTGATTTTCAGCTTGATGGCGGACTCGTACTGATTGTCACCACCGCGCTTTTTCGCATCAAGATTTACTTGAACTTGAACATCGGGCTGGATGTCAGGTGATGCACCTTTTTGAGCGACAATGTTCTCAAACGACATATCACGGATAAACTGGCCCAAAACTTTCATTTGGGGCTGTACCGGTGTCGGCGCTGGTGCTTTTTCTTCTTCGTCGGCCATCAAAATTCTCCCGAGTTCAATTGGATTTCGCATCTGGTATCAGGTTGCTGCCGTGGCCTCAATCCTTGGTCCACCCAGATGGTTTACCTTTGTCATTTGGGTTGATCTCCACCTCGGTAAAATCGCCATCAATGATGTCGGATTGGCCGTGATGTTGGGGGTGTGAAGAAAAAGTTGCGACGTTCACTTTCGACCGGGCCCATCTAAAAACAGCCAACCGAATGCCGGGCACAAGCAATGCAAATCCAACTGCGTCAGTGAAAAACCCAGGTGTTAGCAGTAAAGCACCAGAAAACAGGATCATTGCGCCATTGGCTAACGCTTCGCTTGGATCTTTCAGCTCGTTGAAAGAGGATTTGACCTGTCCAAGGGCATGCATGCCTTGTGCGCGCACAAGATGTGTCCCGATAATGGCTGTCACAACGACAATAAGCAATGTCATCCATAGCCCAAGAAGCCCGCCAATTTGGATAAACAAAGCGATTTCAATCAAGGGAACCATCACAAACGCTAAAAACAGCCACATATGCGACATCCTTTCCCAAAGCCGTGCGTGTCATGCAGTGGACTTGCCACCAATGACAACCTACATAGTGATCAGACGTGGCACTTGCCACCTGATCCGATGAACGAGGTATGAATGAACTCTCCGTTGATCCAGTTGCTTGTTTTGGCAGGCATCGCAATTTTTTTGATTTTGCGGTTGAAGAATGTTTTGGGAACTCGTGACGGTTTCGAAGAACCGCCAACGCCTAGACCAATGGCTGATCGTCCTGATCGCGCCCAGTTCGAAGTCATCGAGGGCGGACCCGACCTTGATATCACCGATCATGTCGAAGAAGACAGTGACGCTGCCAAAGCGCTTGCCAAAATGAAGCGGATTGAGCCGTCGTTTAACGTCGCTGATTTTCTTCAGGGTGCCCGCGGCGCTTACGAGATGATCGTGATGGGGTATGAAAACGGTGATTTGGCCGACATCCAGCCTTTCCTGTCCGAAGAAATCTACGACACCTTTGTAGACGGCGTCGCTGCCCGCGAAGATCAAGGGCTGACCATTGAATCCGAATTTATCGGCGTGCGCGAATTGAAGTTGGTTAACGCCACCTTCGATGATGACACCAAAGAGGCTGAGTTGAACATTCGCTTTGTCGCAGAACTGACATCAGCGGTGCGCGATCAAGGCGGTGATATCGTTGAGGGCAGCTTGAGCGAAGTGAAACGGCAAAAAGACTCTTGGTCTTTTGCCAGAACCATGGGGGCTGACGACCCGAATTGGCTTTTGGTTTCTACAGACGGTTAATTCGGCATGTCGCCGGAGCACTTTGCGTGGTTGCCTTCTCGATGAGTGGGGCAGCCGCCGATGTGCAATACAAAGTCTTGAACTACAGCGACCTTGATGGCTGGGCCAATGATGACCACGCTGCGGCTTTGGACGTCTTTCGCAGCACGTGCCAAGATATCAAAGCATCGGACTGGCAGTCTTTATGTGCGGTGGCCGGGCAAATCCCTGATGCCAAGGCGTTTTTTGAACTATTCTTTCGCCCGGTTTTGATCGACGATGGTCAGCCCGCCTTGTTTACCGGTTACTTTGAACCCGAACTTGATGGGTCAACACGTCGTACTTCGCGGTATCGCTATCCGGTTTACGCCATGCCACCCGAAGCCCGCGTTTCGCGCCCTTGGCACACTCGCCGCGAGATTCTGCAAGGTGGGGTGATGAATGACCGGGGTTTGGAAATCGCTTGGGTCGATGACCCGGTCGAACTATTTTTCCTTCAGATTCAGGGGTCGGGGCGGATCAATTTGTCGAACGGTGGCACCATCCGCGTGGGGTATTCTGGATCAAACGGGCACAACTATCGGTCTGTCGGGGCCGAACTGGTGCGACGCGGAACATATTTAGCGCATCAAGTCAGCGCGGATGTCATCAAAAACTGGGTGAGGCGAAACCCGCTTGATGGTCAGGAATTGCTTTATCACAACCCGTCTTATGTGTTCTTTCGTGAAGTCAGCGAAGTACCCGCAGATCGTGGCCCTTTGGGCGCGATGAACAGATCCATCACAACAATGCGTACTGTCGCTGTTGATCCGTCATTTGTGACGTTGGGTGCGCCTGTCTGGATTGAGAAAGACGGCAAGGAACCATTACGTCGTTTAATGGTGGCGCAAGACACGGGGTCGGCCATCAAAGGCGCGCAACGGGCGGATGTTTTTTTTGGAACAGGCGATCGCGCTGGGCGGGAAGCCGGGCGTTTGCGTGATCCGGGCCGCTTGATGGTGTTGATGCCAATCCAGCGCGCATATGCCTTATTGCCGGAAAGCGCGATATGAAACGCCGCAAGTTACGTCCGGATGAAGAAGAATTGTGGCGCAAAGTCGTATCAGGTGCAGATCGATTGCACCCGGAAAAGCCACTAGATCCGCAGGACTTGGTGGCGACGTCGCCATCACTGCAAGCCCCTCGTAAAAAGGCGACGTTTCATACGTTGCCCAAATCTGTATCTCAGCCCGCGTCCCGTCCTTCGTCGACAGCTGACATGTTGCCAGCCATCGCGGATCAAATACGTGGGCAAGCTCTTAAAATGGACAGCAAAGCCTTTGGTCAAATGACACGTGGCAAACTGCGTCCAGAAGGTAAAATCGATTTACATGGAATGACGTTGGATCGCGCCCACCCGGCCCTGACGCGCTTTGTTCTTGGCGCACAAGCGCAAGGCAAGCGCCTTATTCTTGTGGTTACTGGAAAAGGCAAACAACGCGATGATGGGGGGCCAATTCCGGTCCGTTTTGGTGTGTTGCGCCATCAGGTGCCACAGTGGCTGTCGCTGCCACCGCTATCCTCTGCTGTCTTGCAGGTCACACAAGCCCATTTGCGCCATGGCGGCGGGGGCGCGTATTATGTCTATCTACGTCGAACGCGGTAAAGCATTACGATACCGATGGATGCCGACCCAAGTACAAAGGCATGCCAGCAGGAAGTAGACGGAAACGCCGATGTATTGCGTGTTCAAATCAACACCAGTGTCAATCAAAACCCCCGTAATCCCCGGACCGATTGCAGAACCCAAAACCATGACAGCCGTGGCCATCGCCTTGATCGATCCGATATGTCGCGTGCCATAGAATTCGGCCCAAAACGCATTGGGTAGCGTTGAATTTGCCCCCGTCGTCATCGCCAGAAATACAAAACCGAAAGCGGCCTGCACAAGCGATCCTGAAAGGGCAAAAATGGTAAACGCAATCACCATCGGCAATTGATAAATAGGGATCATACGGGCCGTGCCAAATCGGTCTAGCGCAATCCCTGAGGCAACCATCGCAGCGATCGCCATCAAGGTGTACAGCGGGAACAACGTCACAAGGGAAAGGTGGCTCCACCCTTTGATGTCAGCGAAATAGACCTGATTGAAAAAGAAGGCGGTGTTAAAGGCGGAAGGTCCCAAAAGCGCCGGGATCATAAACCAGAAAAGCGGGTGCCGCAGCGCCTTTTTGCGTGTCCAGTGTTCGCCCTGCATCCCCACACTTTGGTTTTCATCAGCCATGGATTGTGGTGCGCGTTCGGTTTTCAACAGCGTTAGCAATAGTGGAATGCCCGCCAACGCGACGATGGCTGCAACCACCCAAAGCGAACGCCAATGGAACAGGCCAAGGAGGGCAACAAACACGATCGGCAACAGCGCCTCTCCCATGGCAAAGCCAAGGGATGCCATCGAAAGTGCGCGACCCCGTGTCGCCACAAACCAGCGCGCCATCGACACGACCGCAATATGGCTGCACATGCCCTGCCCCGTCAGTCGCAATGCGAAGATCACGATTGGCAAAAGTGAAAGATAGGGATTCACAGCCATGGCAAGGCAAGAGGCCGCCAACATGCCGAAAATCAGAACCCCTAAGGTGCGTGCACGAAAGATATCCGTCAGGCTGCCTGCCCAAACCATGGTGGCCGCAGATGCCATTGTTCCAAGGGCATAGATGCTGCCCCAGCCTCCGTGGCTTAGGCCGAAGTCAGCCTGAATTTCTGCCGCAAAGATTGAGATGAAAAAGGTCTGTCCGAATGACGACAGCAACGACAACAACGCCCCAGCTGTCAGCCAATTTCTGTTTTGTTTCAGAAAGGAAAATAGGTCTGCGCGTATCGAGAGTGAGATCACTATCGATCGCCTCCGGACACAACCACTGATGTGTCGCCATTGGTTTGTGTGACGATGCGCCTTTGCCAAGGCAGCAAGACAACAGACCCATTTCGCCCACGCAAAAATTCTCGATCAAGTTCGGATGACCGGCGCAGCAATTGGATCAATGCAGGTGATCCCGCAGCGACAAAATGGTTGCCAGATCTTAGGTCAGAAAATTCGCTGACATCTAAAATCGTGATCGGCAGATCCGCCACGTCTTCCGCATTTGAGATATTTCCAAGCTGCGTCTTTTGTCCCCGCAAGCGTGACGAAACGCGCAACACAGCATCTTTGCGCGACACGACAACGACAAACGGATCGGGGACGTTTTTTATGCGGCTGAACTGGTTGCGAAACACGTCGATATTGATGTCAGGCGACATAAGGATGACACCACGCACATTTTCCCCAACCCAACCGGGCTGCGCAATTTCGAGCTGGCGAAATGTCTCCATGACAAGTGCGCTGCCCATGGAATGCGCAACAACAATTAAATTGGGTCGCCCAGCTGACCGGACAGATTCCAACAATTCGGCCAGACCATCACGGGCAAACAAAGCACTGTCGCGATCGTATTCGTAACCCAAAGGATTGCCACGACTGGGCCACGCATAACTGACGTGCGCGCCAGGTAGTTCCAGGTCATGGGCCAGTTGCGCCATACGAAAGGCAGAGTCAGCAAAACTGTTGTTAAAACCATGAACAAAAACCGTCACCTCCCGGTTATTCACGGCACGATTGTCAATTTCAGATCGCAAACTGTTGGCAAAAGCGTTGGTGGTTTCAAACTGCGTCAGTTCAGCGATGGCAAAGTCACGCTTGGGGTTTGGGCTGTCGAAACCATCGGACACGCTGCCCAAATCGCGGTTCGGAGGGATCGACACAGTGGCTTGCAACAGATGCAAGTGGGTAGATCTTTCAATCCCAAATTCGCCAGCCTCATTGCGGTCGCGCGTTGTCCCAATAAAGACGGTTTTGTTTAGTCCGAAATTCAACGCGTCAGGCACAATGGGCGCCGCTGTGCGATCGCTGCATCCGGCGGCGGCCAGTACCAAAATGAACGCAAACCACCGCATGATGAAACCCCAGCTTTTGTTGCGTTCGCTTTAGCCGAGTTTATTGACGACGACTACAGAACATAACGACTAAGGTCCGTTGACCGCGATAACTCGCCCAAATGTTCTTCGACAAAGGCGGCGTTCACAAGGATATTTTCGCCGCCACGGTCCGGCGCGGTAAAGGAAAGCTCCTCAAATACCCGTTCCATCACAGTATAAAGGCGACGCGCACCAATGTTTTCGACGCTTTGGTTTACCTCGGCGGCGATCCGGGCCAGGGCGCGGATGCCATCCGGTTCAAAGCTGACGGTCACTTGTTCGGTCGCCATCAAAGCCGAATATTGCAATGTCAGCGCATTGTCGGTTTCTTCAAGAATGCGGACAAAATCGTTTTCTGTAAGGGGACGCAATTCGACCCGGATGGGTAGCCGACCTTGCAGTTCAGGTAACAGGTCGGACGGTTTGGCAATGTGGAACGCGCCTGATGCAATAAACAGAATATGGTCAGTTTTGACCGATCCATGTTTGGTGCTGACAGTGGTGCCTTCGATCAAGGGCAACAAATCACGCTGCACGCCCTCGCGACTGACGTCTCCGCCTCGTGCATCCGAACGGGCACAGACCTTGTCGATTTCGTCTAGAAACACGATTCCATTTTCTTGAACCGCTTCAAGCGCGGCCTTGTTTACCGTTTCATCATCAAGCAATTTGTCTGCTTCTTCGCCAATGAGCACATCGTAACTTTGGGATACCGTCAGCTTTTTTCGCGCTGTGCGTCCGCCCATCGCTTTGCCGAACAGATCACCAAGATTCATCATGCCCGCACTGCCCCCGGGTTGGCCGGGGATGTCCATCATTGGAAATGGGCTGGACGTGTCAGCAACGTCTAGTTCAATGACAGTGTCGTCCAGTTCGCCTGAGCGCAGCTTTTTGCGAAACATATCACGTGTGCCATCGCGCGCGTCAGTGCCAGCAATGGCTGTGATAACTCGATCTTCGGCAGCTTGTTTGGCCTTGGTGTGCACGTCTTCGCGCATGTTTTCGCGGGTCTGTGCGATGGCGGAATCCACAAGATCCCGAATGATTTGTTCAACGTCACGCCCGACATAGCCAACTTCGGTAAACTTGGTCGCTTCAACCTTTAAAAAGGGAGCACGGGCCAGTTTCGCCAACCGACGGCTGATTTCCGTTTTGCCGACACCGGTTGGTCCGATCATTAAAATGTTTTTAGGGTACACCTCATCCCGAAGATCATCCCCCAGATGCTTACGCCGCCAGCGATTGCGAAGCGCAACTGCAACGGCCCGTTTGGCGTCGGCTTGTCCGATTATGAAACGATCAAGCTCTGAAACAATTTCGCGCGGGGTAAGATCAGTCATTGGCGTCTCCTTTGCCCGACTACGTAACCACTCATCACGGAAACGCAACCAGGCTCACATCTCCGTGGGGGAGCATGTAATATGCGACGTCTTCTGCCATCTTGTCCGGGTAAGCATTTCACTTGGAGTTTCCGATGAACCGTCGTTCTTTCTTTTCTGTCGCCGCTGGTGCCGTTGCAGCAGTTTCCGCCTCTAGCGTATTCGCGGGCGGCCATGGTCGCACAGGAAAATTCAAAGGCACCAATAACCATGTAACAACGGGCACAGCCGAAATTGCAGGCAATCAGGTTAACCTGTTGGGTGACTTCACGTTTGATGGCGCACCTGACCCCAAAGTAGCGCTGGGCAAAAACGGGTACGATTCTAAAACGTTGATGGGCTTGCTCAAGTCGAACAACGGCGCATCCAGCTACGAAATTCCTGCGGGCATCGACGCAAGCGAATATAACGAAGTTTGGATCTGGTGCGAAAAGTTCAACGTATCGCTGGGCGTTGCCAAGCTGAACTAATTCCAAAACGATATCAATCTGACGGGCCGCTTTCTTTTGGCGGCCCGTTTGTGTTTGGGCCCTACGAATTAGGCTTTGATCGACTCGACCGTCAAATTTCCATTGGTGTAAACGCAAATATCAGATGCTATTGCCATAGCATCGCGGGCAACGGCTTCGGCATTGCGATCGCTGTCCATCATCCCGCGCGCTGCGGCCAACGCATAATTACCACCTGATCCAATGGCCGCGACGTTGTGTTCAGGTTCTAGAACATCGCCCGCACCAGTGATGACAAGCAAATCTTTGCCGTCGGTCACAATCAACATGGCTTCTAGCTTTTGCAGATACTTGTCGGTGCGCCAGTCCTTGGCCAGTTCGACGCTTGCCCGCGCCAATTGACCAGGTGTCGCCTCAAGTTTGGTTTCCAGCCGCTCTAGCAGGGTAAATGCATCAGCTGTTGACCCAGCAAAGCCCGCCACCACGTCAAAGCCACCGGGGCTTAAACGGCGTACTTTGCGCGCAGTGCCCTTGATAACAGTTTGCCCTAAAGACACCTGCCCATCACCTGCGATCACAACCTCGCCGTCTTTCTTCACGCCGACGATTGTGGTCCCATGCCAGCCGGGAAAATCGGATTTGGCCATGTCGCGTCTCCTCTTTTTCTAATCATCTATATGCGTCCTATTGCATGCGGCTTCAATCCGCAGGGGCAATGTGGTTGTGTGAGGGCATGAGAATGTTGGGCAAAGATCCTCGATTAAAACTGGCGTTGGCAGAGTGGGCAGAAATTGCGCCACAACTGGGGCTGGTTGGGGCCGATTTTAAATCCAAGGTCATCTGGCAGAAAGATGAACCTGAACGCAGCCATATCGTTGTGCGTCTTAAGGGTAAGCGCAAATTGATCCTGAAGCGGATTTTCAAAGCGCCGGATGATTCGGATCACCTAGGGACAGTGCAGGCGCAGCAAGGCGTCTTTGAACGGTTAGCTGAACAGCAAAAGGCGCATGCGCCAGAAGTGTTGTATTGCAATGACGATGGCACTTTGGTCATTATGGTCGAGGCATCTGGAAAAACGCTGAATGATCATCTGGCCGCAGGTCGGCCGCATGCGCAGATGTTACGCCGTAGCGGAACATGGCTGGCTGCATTTCACAAGACGATGCCAACAGAAAAACGAACCTATCAACCCAAGTACATGGTGGCGCACGTATCGCGTATGGGTGATGCGGTGCTTGAAGGGGCGTTAAACGTTCCCTTGCCAGATTTGTTCATCGCGTCGTGTGCTAAAATACCGCAAATTGCAGAAACTGTATCTGATCAACAGACGACGTCTGCTGTCAAACACGGTGATTTCAATCTACGTAATATTTTGCTGGGCCCGGATGGCGAAACTGGGCTTGATTTTAAAACTACGTCAACCGCGCCCGTTGGTTTTGACATCGCTCGTCTTCTTTTGGATTACGCCGAAATGTTTCAGTCTAAGACCGACCTGCAACCGGGAGCAGTGCTGTCTGATGCCACACGAGATTCGTTTTTTGATGGCTATGATCTGGTCGGGCGCGACGATCCGTCGGTGCGGTTTGTGCCTTTTGTTCAGCTGTTGAACGATTGGCGGTTGATCCCGACAAATCCTATGCTGCGCAGTTGGCGTCAAGTGGCGCGCATGGAAGCAATCGAAGCGTTGGCTCGAAACGCTTTTGGGTTCACATAAAAAAACGGCCCCCAAAGTTTGGAGGCCGTTAAATTTTAAGGAAGTGTGGGCTTAGATCGATTCTTCGATCCAGCTTTGCAGCGCGGCTTTTGGCTTGGCGCCGGCCATGTTTGCCACGACCTCACCACCTTTAAAGATGAACAGCGCAGGAATACCGCGTACACCCATCTGAGCAGGCGAATTGGGGTTTGTGTCCACGTCAACTTTGACGATTTTCACTTTGCCTTCCATTTCGGCAGACAGCTCTTCAAGAGCGGGGCCGATCTGTTTGCATGGGCCACACCATTCGGCCCAAAAGTCCACAACAACGGGGACATCGGAATTTTTGACTTCGGCGTCAAAGGTTGCGTCGGTAACGGCCATAGTTGCCATGTCATTTTCTCCTGACGGGATCCAGCATTGATGGGCAACCTATGTAGCCGTGTCCCTATCGTCAAGATATGGCGTGCGACCCAAGGCATTCGTCACGATTTCGTGCGGCAGAGTCATCATTTGCCCGGTGCGCGTCCACAATATGCCAAGCTTCTGCGTGTGGTCGGGAAAAATTTGCGCAACGGCATGTGCATAGGCCCCCATTTGGCGCAAAACGCCTTCTGGACAATTTTGCGGTGTACTTGGAACCGTTCGGTTGCTTTTGAAATCTATGATTTGAATAGTGTCGGGGGTTACAATCAAACGGTCGACCGTGCCGTGAATGCGATGGTGCCCCAACTGCGCCGTGACAGGAACCTCGGCCAATGTTTCTGTATCAAATATATACTCTAACTCAGGCTTATTCAGAACGGCCTGTGCCTCATCAAAGGCAGCTTTTTTCTGCTCGTCAGATAGATCACCCGGTAATGTTGCTGGCTGATCTGTCGTTTGCGTTTCAAGTACGTAATGCACCAATGTGCCAAATGCTTTGGCAGTTTCTTCGTCCAGACCATCGCCGGGCAGCGCCTTGGCCCCACCTAAATCGGAGGGCGATAAGGTCGCAATCGTTTGCGGTAAATCTGGCGCGGGCTTTTGGAAATGCGCAGGCAGCTCAGGTGGCGATGGCGCGACAATCGGTGTCTGAACCGTGTTGCTGAAATCCCATGACCCGTGATCCATACGCAGGCCGGACCCCACTGGCGTTTCGTGCTCAAAGGCACCTCCGGCACGCATAGCAGCGTCTACACGTTGATGCCAATCGTCGCCGTTTTTGTCCAATTCCCCAGAGGCACCGACGATTAACCACTTTTCCGCCCGTGTCAGAGCAACATAAAGCAGCCGCAACGATTCCTCGCGCTGGGCAGCTTTCATTTCTTCCAATCGGGCGGCCATTGTTTCGGGCTGTGCCGCGCTTGGCATTTTCCAAGCCGGGACGCCGTCGATGGTTATGAATTCATTTCTGATTTGAAAGTCACGTTTGCCACATTCAGGTAGGACCACGATGGGGGATTCCAACCCTTTTGATCCATGAACGGTCATCACACGAATTTGGTTCGAAGCACTATCGATCTGCCGCTTCACCTCAAGATCGTCGGTTTCCATCCAGGTCAAAAACCCGGTCAAGCTTGGGACAGACGCACGTTCGAACGCCAATGCTTGAGACAAAAGCGCATTGATCCCATCCTCGGCTTCGGCGCCAAGACGGGCAAGTAGACGATTACGACCTCCGTGACGTGTTAAGATCCGTTCGATCAGATCGTAAGGGCGTAAGAAATCAATATGGTCGCGTAAATCCGTCAGGATCGAGACTGTCTCAGGATAAACCGCACCTTTCGTGCGGAGCTCAGCCCACAAAAATGGATCTTTGCGATGATATGCGAGGGTGAATAAATCTTGCTCTGACCACCCAAAAAGGGGCGATCGCAATGCCGTTGCCAGTGACAGATTGTCATCCGGCGTGGCCAAAAAGGACAGCAACGCGCCTAGGTCGCGTACTGCAATTTCCGCCCCGACTTTCAGGCGGTCAGCACCGGCGATGGGCAGTTCAGCCTCTTTGCATGCGCGGATAATATCTGGAAAAATGCCGCCTCGCCGTTGCACTAGGATCAGAATATCACGGGGTTGAACAGGACGTGCCCCGTCTTTGTCAGGGATTAAAACTTTGTTGTCGATCATCTGTTTGATCTGACCTGCGATGGCTTGTGCAAGCACGCGATATTGATGGGCGGCGTTGCGTCGATCAAGCGGGTCAAACCACTCTTGTTCGGCTTCTTTTTCCGGCTTGGGAACAAGGGGCCAAAGATCAACACGCCCGGGCAGGTCGGTGTTGAAAGCGATATGTTCGCCTTTGTCGAACCCGGCTGAGGCAGCGCCGCCAAACACAGAATCCACCAAACTTAAGATCGCAGGTGACGAACGGAAAGAATAATCCAGCGTCATTGATCGCAGGTTTTTATCGGTTTGCGCCAATTTAGAGCCGAATTCGTGCTGCATCCGGTCAAATTCTCTGGGGTCAGCACCTTGGAAAGAATAAATCGACTGCTTTTTGTCACCCACGACAAAAATCGTGCGCGTTACATCTGCGCGCGCCCCGTCTCCACTGGAAAATTCTTCGGCCAGTCGGCGGATCACGTCCCATTGCGTTGGACTGGTGTCTTGCGCTTCATCCACCAGAATATGATCGATGCCACCGTCTAAACGATAAAGCACCCATGCGGCGACACGATCATCGCTTAGCAATTGGCGGGCCTTTTGAATGAGGTCGTCAAAATCAAGCCATCCCCGGCGTTGTTTGGCTGTCGCGTAACTTTGCGCAAAACGACGCGCAAATTGGTGCAGCACGACGGTTCGTTCTGCTGCCTCAAGTGCAAGTCGGGCCTGCCGCGCATTTTCAACGCGATCTACCAACGCTTCTAGGTCTGGTATAAGATGTGCAGCTTGCGCTTGCGTGCCCTTGGTCGGAAACTTTTTCTTGCGTGTGCCCGCTTTCGTCAGAAACGCGCCTTCGGCGATTGTCAGGCTTTGTGTATCCAGAGCGATCATTGTCTTTAGCGTTTTACCAACCGCACTGTCGGTGACCCCTTGGGATTCAAGAATTGGGATCAATGCCTGCAGCATGTCCCAATCGCCGGGGGAGAAGGCATCTTGCGCAATCTTTTCCCGTGTTAAGCCAGCAGGCTGTTGAAAGAGCGCCAAAGCGGCATCAAGCGTGAGGTCTGAAAACTGTTCTGCGCTGCCGACAATAGCTTTGGTGAGTTTCAAAAAATCATCACCGGAATACTGCCGGGCCAGAGCGGCCAATATTGGCGCATCTGCCCCATCGGCCATCTTATCGACCAATTCGGCACGAAGAAGATCAGCGGCGCGATCTTCGATTTCGGTAAACTGTGGGCTAACGCCAGCCTCAAGTGGGAAGCGTCGCAAGAGAGATGCGCAAAACGAGTGGATCGTCTGAATTTTCAACCCACCGGGGGTTTCGATCGCACGGGCAAACAAAGTTCGTGCGCGCAGTAAATCCTTATCAGTTGGTGTGCGTTCTAACCCCAAATCAGCCAACGCTGCACGCAAGTCATCATCGCCCAACATCGCCCAAGCGCCAAGGCGTTGGAACAAGCGGTTCTGCATTTCTGACGCGGCGGCTTTTGTATAGGTCAGGCAAAGGATGTGCTGTGGCTCGACCTCTTCCAGCAGCAACCTTGCAACGCGATCAGTCAGAACCCGGGTTTTCCCGGACCCTGCATTTGCGGACAACCAAGTCGAAGCCATAGGCTCGGCCGCGCTGTGCTGACGACGGGTTGCATCGTTCATTTGCGTCATTCCAGCACCTCGGGTACGGCGGTGGCTGTCACATCCCATTCGCCAAATCTAGCAAGTTGATCATAATCCCGCGCATCTGTGTCCTTTTCCATTGCGCGGCGCGAGGTATAGCCTTTGTCACCTTCAAGATACGCAGACAAAAGACTAACAAGCTCAGCTAGAATTTTGATCGCAGGTTCATCTTGGATGGGGGCATCCACGGTGGCAGGATTCGATCCTAACCCAATGAATTGAGCTGCGTTCACTGTGCGGACGCCTAGTTTTTCAAAGGCACCTTCTTCGACCATTGCGGCCTCGATCAACAGTTGTTTGTCAAAATGCTTTTGTTTGTCTTTGGCAGGTGGCGCACCGGTTTTGTAATCATAAATGATTGCGTTGCCGACTTCATCCACGTCTATGCGGTCGGCACGCCCTTCAAGCGTTGTCGCTATGGACGGCAAAGTGAGCCGCCCAACGGCGTCGTCCTCAAACAGTGTCGGCGTCGCAATGGATTGGCGAAGCGCTTCGGTTTCCACAATCCATGCAGCAGCCCGTTCAAAACGCGCCAACCACAAGGCACGGGCGGCCGGCCAAGGTACGTCGCCATCTAAAACGCGGGTGGCGTGATCCATCAATTCACCCACATTCAGCAGGTTCGGATCGTCAAGCGTGGCCTTAACAAACCGTTCCATGACGTCATGGGACAAGATCCCGCGCAGTAATGCATCAGGTGTTTGCACCAAAGGTCTTAGGGCGCGCAATCGCAGACAGTGCTTTGCGTAAATTGCATAAGGATCCCTTATTAGGGTCTGTATTTCAGTCACAGTAAAGCGCCGCGGCCGGGCTGAAACAGGCGGGCATGGTGCGGGACGATGGGCTTTGGCCACGTCAGAAGTCGCTTCAAGCTGTTTGGCGCGATTCAGCCACAAATTCCCTCTGTTTTGCATATCTTGCCAGACGTCTGGCGCGTCCTGCGCTGAAAGCCCCAACAGCAAGTTCTTTAAGCGGTTGATCCAGCGCGACGGTACTGTCTCTGCGTCCTCAGATCGGATGGAGCGTGTTAACCATACTTCAGGCGCGGCGAAGGCTTGCTGGAAATCATGCGCCGACAATCCGATCCTCCGTTCGGGCAGCAGCAACCCGGCATCAAACCGCATTTTGCGGTTTAACCACGGATCAGGTTTGGGCGCTTCGGGCCACGTACCGTCGTTCAATCCAGCAAGAATAACAAGGTCCGCACCCTGCACACGGGCTTCGAGTGTACCCCAAATCATGATGTTGGGGTGTGGGGCGTCGCGGTCGCGGACTTCACCTTGGCTAAGAACCGCTCCGACCAATGCGGCATAATCTGATGCGCTCATTTCAGCGCCATAATGCGCCTCGTCTGCCAATGCAGCCATTGTCCGGTGTGCGACTTGCCCCGCCTTTTTCTGCCACAGCTCTCCGCCATCGTTGCCAGTTGGGCCATTCCCGATTGCTTCCGCCAAAGCGACGTGCCGAGTTACCCAATCCGTCAAAGTCAAAGGCCCAGACACGGTTTGCCCACAGATAAGATCAGCGACCCAAGTCGCCCATTCTACCATTTCTTCGGCGTTGTTCTTGTCGGCATGTGCGGCGCAATCCAACAGGCCTGCACGCTCAGGATAAGGCAGGCCTTGACGGCGTATCCTCAATTCCAGCTTTTGCGTTTTCAGTTGGTGGAAATTGCGGTCCTGTCCGGAATGCGTCAGCGGATGTTTTAATAGCGTTAGCAAAGCCTCTGCATCTAAAGGCCGCTCAAATAAACTGGCAACATGACGTAGAAACCGACCAGGCGGCGATAGGTGCAAAGGCGTGCCTGCGCTATCATCAGGTAGAATATTCCAGCGATCCAACGCTGCGGTGACTTGACGGGTCAGCATACGATCAGGCGTGATTAAAGCGGCGCGTTGACCTGTTTCGGCAGCCTCTCGTAGTCGCATAGCGATTGCCAATGCCTCAGCGCGGGGCGTGTCCGCTTCGACCAAAGTGAGCGGTGCACATGCGGTGTCGAGATCGGTTAAGTTCGGCCCTTCGCTGCGCCATGCATCGGTCACAGGGGCCGGGCGCAATGCCAGTGACACAAGCCTGTTGCGGGCAGCGGATGGGGCCGCATTATCTGACCATTCGGCTATCGTGGACGGATGTAGGCCAAGCGCGTCAGCAAGCTTCAAAAAACGGAACTGCGGGTGGTCTTCACCTGCTTTATCTTGTGCCATCACATCCCAAACATGCGGCATATCAAAGTCGAAACCGGGCAGGATCACCGCCCCCTGCGGCAATGAAGCTACCGCTTGCATCAACAATTGCGTGGTCCCGCGAGAACCAGTTGAACCGACAATGATCATTGGGTCTTGAATCGGATTTTCGGTCCAATGCGCGGCCAGCCGCAACACCGTATCACGCTGTCGTTTTTCGGGATCAGGTGCATTGGCAGAGGCGCTGATATAGGTTTGTGCGATGGCGATGAATTGCTGCGCTCTGGCCCAGTGCCCGGATTGGTCGGACACATCCAATTTGGCGATGTCGTCGGCGTCTACCCCTTCGCCCTGCATTTCGTCCATCAACCCGGCCAAGCTGTCCGCCAGATCAAACCCAGCGGTGTCTGGGGCAAGGTCCGGCTGTTGTTCAATCAACTTGTTGATCAAGGCCACAAGTTGCAAACGCCGCCTTAATGGTGTCGCTGGGTCTGGCAAAGGCCCGTCAGGCAGCAAATCGTCAAGCTGTGAAATCATGCGGATACGTGGCAATAACCGGGGCGGTCCTGCATCAAACAGTTCGCGCAAACGGCGGGCCATACGCTTGGTGTTCACAAAAAGAGTGACGCGTGCCCAAGCTTCAGGAGAAGAGCCATTTAACCGCTGCTCCAGCCCTCGAATGACGGCGGCGGGGAAATCGACGCCCATGGCGCAGCCGAATACCCGGGGTTCTTGTGAAGGGTCAAACATTGTGTTGCGCAAGCATCATTTCGGCCTCGGCTATGCCTGCGGGGTGCCCAACATCGCACCAATGCCCGGGGTAAGGCAGCCCAAAAAGGCTGTTTTTCTTGGCCATCATGTTCCAAACGACGTTAAGAGAGAACGCCGCATCTGGGACTTTTTCCAACAATTCAGTCTTCAAAATTTGCGCCCCTCCATAGACCATGTCGCCACCGCGGTGCAGCCGACCAGCGTTGTCGATATGGAAATCCCCAGCGCCGTCCCGGCCATGCACTTGCGCCAGCGGAATGCATGTTAGTAGGGCGTCCATACGCGTAGGATCCCACGCGTCCATCAGCAACTGCAAAGGGTTTGGCCCAGCCCAAACAGCATCTGAATTCAATGTGGCCACGGGCGACGGTCCAAGAATAGGCAGCGCATTCCGCAGACCTCCGCCCGTTTCTAAAATGTCGGGCAGTTCACGCAAGGTCTGCACTTCGGACCCGGCTAGGTGGTCTTCCAGCATGTCCGGCAGGTAGTGCAGGTTTGCGACGATTGGTTCCGCTTTAACTTCCTGGCCAAGCATTATGGCGTGGTCAATCAGGGCACGTCCGGCCACTTGGATCAGTGGTTTGGGTTGGTGCGCAGTTAGGTGCTGCATCCGCGTGCCAAAGCCGGCAGCAAAGATCATTAAGGCAGGGGGATTGTGGCGCATTGGTCTTTGAGCTTTTGCAAAAGGGCAGGGGTGGGGTTTGGCAAGTCCGCATCGATCAGCGGTTTGATATCAGCCAGTGCTGGATGGGACAGGTTGGTTTGGATGTGGTCCCAAACGCGCGGAATTAGATCAACGTAGTGTGGCTTTCCATAAGCAAGTGAAAGGCGGGCAAAGACGCCCAAAATGCGTAAATTGCGTTGCGCCCCAAGCAGGGCATAGGCGCGGGTGAAACTGTTAGCGTCCATATCCGTCGCAGCCAGATAGCGTTCAATCATCATGGTTTCGATTGGTGCCGCCACATCGCGCCGCGCGTCCTGTGCAATGGACACTAAATCATAAGCTGGATGGCCCAGCATTGCGTCCTGATAATCCAAAAGCCCAACGCGGGCGGGGCCGTTGCGATCGGGTAGCCACAAAAGGTTCTCTGCATGGTAATCGCGCTGGATTAGCACTTGAGGTTCTGCATCCAACAAAGAGAGGGCCGCGCTAAATTCAGTCGCGAATTGATTTTTTGCCGCTTTATCCACGTCTCCGGCCACGCCGAATTGATACCAGTCATAGGCAAGGGCGGCGCGTTCGGTCATGACGTTCGCATCATAGCAAGGCAGGTCGGGCGCGGATGCGCGGTGCAGGTGCACCAAAACATCAACCGAGGCTTGGTAAAGCGGTTCTTCCAACGCCGGATTTTCGACCATCACCCGTGCAAAAAGATCATCGCCAAGGTCTTCAATTAACAAAAAACCGTTAACCTCATCCTGTGCGAAAACTTGCGGGGCGGATAGGCCAGCGCCGCGTAGATAGGTCGTGATCGCCACGAATGGTCGGACATCTTCGCCTTTTTGTGGCGGGGCATCCATCAGGATTGCCGTATCACCCGGCCCACGTTGCAGGCGTTCGTAACGCCTGTTTGATGCATCACCTGCAACCAGTTTACGTGGCAAGTTGGCCCAATCAGAACGCTCAAGAAACGCATCGATCAAAGCAGAACGATCAGGCATGTTGGACCCCTTTGGATAGTCGGTTTTCCCATTTTTTGTCGGACCAAGACAGGTGCGCGCGGCGCCCATTACCGTCTTGTGCAATGTCGATGTTCAGCGCGTCATCTGGCAACAACGGCCCAAGGCGGTCCGGCCATTCGATAAGGCATATCGCATTGTCAAAGGCCTCAGTCAGGCCAAGTTCATCGATTTCTGTGTCGGTTGTGATGCGATAAAGATCAGCGTGCCATACATCACCAGATTGCGTGTCGTAGGTTTGAACCAGAGTGAAGGTAGGCGAAGGCACGTCTTCGGGTACGCTCAGCAATGATTGGATCAAAGCGCGCGCGAAATGTGTTTTTCCAGCGCCGACGGTGCCGTTTAACAATACAACATCGCCGGGTTGCAAATTCTGCCCTAATGCAATGGCACAGCGGGCGGTCGTATCAGCATCAGGCCAATCGAGGATCAGGGGGTTCGCGTTCATGACGCCAAACTATCGGCATCCCCCGTCGCTGCAAGTGGAATGACTTGTGCATGCCTTCCAAAATTCAATCCGTTACGAGTGGATGCGTGCCCGCGCTGCCGGGATGTTCTCGACAAACCTAATCACTGTTGCGCCCGAGGCGATGGGTGCCAAGCGCACGACATAGGGGCCTTGGCTGAGGTGTTTTATGTCAGCTTCCCAAGGGGCGCGTTCGCCCACTTTCATGACGAAATCCCGCATATCGGCCCAAGCAGGGTCTGGGGCGGTTTGGTTTTGCCATTCCTTTAGAGAATCCACAATTGTCACATCAGCAAAGCTGCAATCGGGGTCCATTTTCCACATCATCCGATAGGCAGAATTGCAAAATGTCAGAACGCCAGCCGAAGAAAAAACCGCCAACGCATCTTCAAATGTGTCCATCAATGATTGGCCCAACTCAAGTTCGGCCCTGAAATTGCGGGTCAGCGAAATTTCTGCTGTGATATCTTCGATTAAAAAGGCGACTGCGCCATCGGGGTGTGGGCGCCCACTTACGCGATGGGTGTGGCCCGTATCAAGGTTCCAGGTCTCTTGGTAACTGGCTTGGGTCGCAGCGGCGATCATGTCGGAAATCTCTTGCCGCCAAGAACCGTAATTCTTTGGTTCGGGCATCACGCGATTATCGCGAAGGCGGTCAAAGAATGACAAAAGACTAGGTCGACCGCTCAGGAATTCGATGGGCAGAGACGTTAAATCAACCATTGCTGGGTTGAACAATGCAAGCTGACCGTTGCGGTCAAAAATTGCCAAACCGATAGACAGATGAGCGAAAGTTTTGGCAAGCGTCTGGACGAAATTGCGCTGGGCAACTTCGGCATGAATGACAGCGTTTATGTCAATGGCGTGATAGATCACGTTGCTGCCCGCATGGGTCGCCGTGACGTTGTACCATTCGGTGGTGGCATTGTGCTCGACTTTGATTGGCACGCGAACGGTACGTTTGTCGCGTAGATCGTTGGGCTCAAAGCAGAACAAGGGCTGATCGACGGCGATGTGTTTTGGCCGCGCGATATCTGCCAATGCGGCATACGCGGTATTGTGCCATTTTACGTGACCATCTGCATCCGCAAGCCAGATTGGGTAAGGCGCGTCGATCGCTGCAAGGCGCAAGGTGTCTAGTTCAGCTTCAAGCGATTTGATTTCGTGAACCGCGCTGGCATCAGTTAGAAAATCGTCCTCGATGACAACGCGAGTCATCTCTTGTTCTCGGTCCAAATGCAGGATCGCTGGGTCGTCAAACGCAGCGGCTTGCAGGGTCAAAGACTTCATCTCGCGCAGGGCATCCGGGTCAGGCAGGCCAGGAAATCGCGACGTCAATGCCGCGCGCAAAGCATGCCAATCTGTTTCAGCTTTTTCCCGGCTTAGGACTGTGCGGGCCTGTTCGGAGGCGTGTTCTAGATCCAGATCACAGAATAGGAAATGCAAGCCTTGTGGGCTAGGTTGCGCCATCTTCTGCGTAGGTACAGATGACGCATTAAGAAAGACAAGACCTGCCACAACTGCAGTTCCGGCACTCAAGAAAATTACGATGATTTCGACAAAAGGCACACTGTCACCTCTCTGACGCGAGGCTTTACCTATGCTTCATCAAAGTTAACAGTTGGTTAAGTTACTTGGAAGTAACGGTCTTTCAAACTGTGAGTTTTTCATTTTTTCCCCGTTTGACCGAATTTTCACCGTTCAAAGCATCAACTTTGCCTCGCGGCCAAGTGACTTTGACGATTGCGCCAGTGTGAAGACCTTCTTGTTGTTGTTCCCCGTAAGGGTCTGCGCCATTGGCAAAAGTCAATTCGGCACCGGAACGTTCAAGCAGTGTTTTCGCGATGAAAAGACCTAAGCCCATGCCATTGTATTCAGGTCGTTGTGCCCGGTCAGTGTTTGTTTTTCGATGACCTACAAATGGATCACCAATGCGGCCCAAAACTTGCGGAGGAAAACCGCGACCGTCGTCTATAATGCGCAATGTTATGTGATCGTCAGTCCAATGTGCTTCGACCCAAACAGTAGAACGTGCGAAATCCACGGCGTTCTGAACAAGGTTGCGCAGGCCGTGAATGATCTCGGGTTTGCGCAAAATGGCGGGCTGATCCATTTCTTCTCCGGCGTCAGGATCATGGGTGTACAGCACTGATTTACCGCGATTTGCATGTGGCTCGGCGGCTTCTTGTACCACGGTCATAAGCGGAGCCTGACGCATATGCAGATCGTCTTTGCCTGTACGACCCATGTCACGCAAAATATCCCGACAACGATCGGCTTGTTGGCTGATCAATGCGGCGTCTTCTTGAAGATCGGGCTGATCGGTAAGTTCTCCTATCAATTCACTACTGGCCAATTTGATTGTTGCCAGCGGTGTGCCCAATTCGTGCGCTGCGGCAGCGACAACACCACCCAAGTCGGTTAGCTTTTGTTCGCGAGACAGGGCAAGTTGCGTGGCAGATAAGGCATCTGACATGGAATGGATTTCTGACGTTACACGACGTGAGTAGAGACTGATAAAGCAAATCGCGATGACCATTGCGATCCAGTTTCCAAACACAAACAGCGCAGGAATGCTAAGCACGTCACCATCTTTCGCGCGCAAAGGCATGTGAATTTCAGACAGAACTGTCACGATGACAATAGCAGTTGCGCCAACCAATATGGTCGATCGCGTGGTCAAGACAGCGGCTGAAATGGTCACGGGCCCGAGCATTAGCATCGCAAACGGGTTGTTCAATCCGCCCGTCAGCGCTAGCAAAAACCCAAGTTGTAAAAGGTCGAACAAAACCATCAACAAGTTCTCGGATTCGGTAAGGCGCTTGTTTTCAGGGAAAACAAAGATCGCGATCAGGTTTCCGATGGCCGAAATACCGACGGCCAGATAGCAAAGGCCCAGTTCAATCTGCAAACCAAGCAGGTGTTGTGCTACAGTCAGCGCGATCAATTGACCGACAATAGCGACCCAGCGCAAAACGATCATCGTGCGCAATCGAATCCAATTGGAACGTTGCTGTCCATCAAGCAGGCCAAATTCGGGTTGCGCCATCATGTCACTTCTTCGTTGGTTGCACTGCGGTATAAGATTGGTAGCTAGAACATTATAGTCAAAGCACTAAGGACAATCATGACCCGTATCATTGCACCCGTTGCCGCCCTTGTCGCTGCCCTTTTTATCGGTGGCCTGCTGTGGGTTACGCAAGGCGGAGAAGACTCTGCCTTTGCACAATGTTCCGCCACCAAGATTGCAGGAGAAGGTGGCCAGATCGGCGGACCCTTTGAACTGCTCAACGCCGATGGGCAAACGGTTACCGATGCAGACGTCATCACTGAACCGACCTTGGTTTATTTTGGGTATACATTCTGCCCGGATGTTTGTCCCTTGGATACGGCACGCAATGCCGAAGCTGTTGATGTCTTGGCGCAACGCGGTATGTCCGTGACGCCGGTGTTTATAAGCGTTGATCCCGGGCGCGACACACCGGATGTCGTTGGGGATTTTGCCTTTAACCTACATGAAAAGATGATTGGCCTTACAGGGTCACCTGAACAGGTCGATGCAGCGTCCAAGGCGTATCGAACTTATTACAACGTGCACGACACGTCCGATGAATTCTATCTGGTGGATCATTCGACCTTTACGTACCTGATGTTACCCGAAGTCGGTTTTGTTGAATTTTTCCGCCGTGATGTGACCGCAGATGCGATGGCTGAACGGGTTGGATGCTTTGTTGAAAATGCGTGAAAAGACGGAAAAATTTGACCCGACCCCTGACGCGCGCCATATTCAGTTCTAACCGCAAAAAAGATACGGGAACTGGAGTACGTGATGGCAGACGCCGCACAATACGAACTGGGCGAAGATAAGACTCTTTTACTGGTTGATGATGATGAACCGTTTTTGCGCCGTCTTGCCAAAGCGATGGAAAAACGTGGTTTTGAGATCGAGACAGCTGATAGCGTCGCAGGCGGAAAAGCGATCGCAACGGCGCGCCCGCCTGCCTATGCGGTGATCGATCTTAGGCTTGAGGATGGCAATGGCCTAGATGTGGTCGAGGTGTTGCGCGAAAAACGTCCCGACGCGCGGGTGGTTGTGCTGACCGGGTATGGCGCGATTGCCACTGCCGTTGCAGCGGTCAAGATCGGCGCGACAGATTATCTATCCAAACCTGCGGATGCGAACGACATCACCAATGCGCTGTTGGCGTCCGGTGATGATTTGCCGCCACCGCCTGAAAACCCGATGAGCGCGGATCGCGTCCGCTGGGAACACATTCAACGTGTCTATGAACTGTGCGATCGTAATGTGTCTGAAACGGCGCGACGGTTGAACATGCACCGCCGGACCTTGCAACGGATTTTAGCGAAACGTTCGCCGCGTTGATGGCATTGATCGAAAAAGCTACGGCGCAAAACGGGTGCGCCGTAGCTGTGTTATAAGTCGAACCGCTTTAGCACCTTGTCCACAATTTGACCGTTGGACATTTCATATCCTTCGATCCGTCCGTAATCCTGAAAACCGCGGGATTGATAATAGATAAGACCACCTTCGTTATCGGCGCGGATGTTGGCGTTGATCCATTTGTAACCGATGGCTTTTGCCGCATTGCGGGTTGCGTTGAACAGCTTTGACCCGATGCCCAATCCGGTTTGACCGACTTGCACAAACGTGGCGATGTCGGCTGCTTCAGCGGGAAGGTAATCGGTGCCGGGGGCGACCCATTGAAACCCGACCACGTCTTCGCCTGCATTAACAGCCACATGCCAGGCGGCTTGGCCGTCATTTGATGCCATCCAATCGGACAAGTCAGTGCCCGTAACCGGTTTTGCAATGGCCGTGGTTCCGCCCTCAGCAATAATTTCGTTAAGTAAACGCGCCATCGAGGACGCATCCAGCGCAATAGCCGGGCGTACATTGATCATGTGCATTGCTCCAACAAAGTGACGTGACGCGCTGTGAAAGCATGACGCGTTTCTATTGGCGGGCGCAGTACGATCTGCAAATCGCCGATCAACGCAGTGTCAGGTTTGCCAAAAAGCTTGTCAGCCTCGGCCACTGTAAAACCCGCGATTTGCGTGGCTTCCATCCATGCGCTGATCTTGTCGGCCTTCTTGATTTGTTTTTTGATTGCGACCGGCACCTTGGCAGGCAGTCCAAAGCGGATGTGAATTGCGGCCTCTAACCGTTCATCGAGCGCACCATAACCGGGACCGACAGCTGCTTTCACGGGCGAAATCATATCGCCGATCACATATTCCGGCGCGTCATGCAAAAGTGCGGCAAGGCGCCATTTGGTCGGTGCTTTTGGCGCAACACGTCCGAACAAGGTTTCCACCAACAGTGAATGTTCCGCAACGGAATAGGCATAGTCACCCACCGTTTGCCCATTCCAGCGCGCGACAAAAGCAAGGCCGTGGGCAATATCCTCGATTTCGATGTCCATGGGCGTGGGATCAAGCAGATCCAGTCGACGGCCAGACAGCATACGCTGCCATGCACGGATTTGTTTTGCCATTGATCACGCTCGCGTTGTTATCACGCTTTATTTTTTCACGGCACAAGCTGTGAGGAAAGAGGTAATGCGCGGCCATTCGTGTTGGTGGACCTGCGGATAGTCTTGCCGCATTGTCTCGACCCATTTTGGCTGATATGCGCTGCCGCAACTCCAATCATTCGAAAGATGGAATCATGGCAAACGACTATATCGTTAAAGACATCGCGCTGGCTGCCTTTGGCCGCAAGGAACTGGACATCGCCGAAACAGAAATGCCTGGTCTGATGGCGTGCCGCGAAGAATACGGCACAACCAAACCATTGTCCGGCGCACGCATCGTTGGGTCGCTGCACATGACCATTCAAACGGCTGTTTTGATCGAAACGTTGGTCGAACTGGGCGCAGATGTGCGCTGGGCGTCGTGTAACATTTTCTCGACGCAAGACCATGCTGCTGCGGTAATCGCGGAAGGCGGGACGCCTGTTTTCGCGATCAAAGGTCAATCGTTGGAAGAACATTGGGATTATCTGGATAAATCATTCCAGTTTGCCGATGGCCCCAACATGATTTTGGATGATGGCGGTGACGCGACGCTGTACATTTTGCTGGGTGCACGCGCCGAAGCTGGCGAAGACATCATTCCTGTTCCAAGCTCGGAAGAGGAAGAGGCGATTAAAAAGCAGATCGCCAAGCGTATGGCGGAAACACCTGGCTGGTTCACCAAAGTGCGTGACCAGATCAAGGGCGTGTCCGAAGAAACAACGACAGGCGTGCACCGTCTTTATGAACTGGTGCGCGATGGGCAACTGCCTTTCCCTGCGATCAACGTGAACGATTCCGTTACCAAGTCGAAGTTCGACAACAAGTATGGTTGTAAGGAATCTCTGGTCGACGGTATTCGCCGCGCGACGGATACGATGATGGCCGGTAAAGTTGCGGTCGTTATGGGTTACGGCGATGTCGGCAAAGGGTCTGCCGCTTCACTTAGCGGTGCAGGTGCGCGTGTGAAGGTGACAGAAGTTGATCCTATCTGCGCGCTTCAGGCGGCGATGGACGGGTTCGAAGTTGTGTTGCTTGAGGACGTCGTTGGATCGGCTGACATCTTCATTACAACAACTGGCAACAAAGACGTCATTCGCATCGAGCACATGCGCGAGATGAAAGACATGGCGATTGTTGGCAACATCGGCCACTTCGACAATGAAATTCAGGTTGCGTCGCTGAAGAACCACAAGTGGACCAGCATCAAGGAACAGGTAGACATGATTGAGATGCCCAACGGGCACCGCTTGATCTTGCTGTCCGAAGGGCGTTTGTTGAACCTTGGCAATGCCACAGGCCACCCATCATTTGTGATGTCAGCCAGCTTCACGAACCAAGTGCTGGCCCAGATTGAGCTGTGGGAGAACACAGGCACTTATAAGAACGACGTTTACATCTTACCTAAGCATTTGGATGAAAAAGTCGCGCGCCTGCATCTGGATCGTATCGGTGTAAAACTGACCAAACTAGACAGCGACCAAGCGGCTTATATTGGTGTTACACCTGAAGGTCCGTTCAAACCCGAACACTATCGTTATTAAAATAGGGTGGCGGGGTACAACCCCGCCTTACCAGTGGAAAAACAAGGCCCCGAGCGTGAATCGCCGGGGCCTTTTTTCTAGAGGGTGTCGCGCTTCAACGGAAGGTTCTGAAGCGAAATTGCTGACGTGCCTGTTTTAAAAACATCCGTTTGACGAACTACATTCGATCGACCTGGCTGAAGTTGCCTCCGCCCATAAGGTGTCTGCCAAGTTAACGAATAACACACGAAACAATCCTGGTTCCTCGTGTTAGATTAAATTGTTAGATCAATTTCCGGAAACCGCATTCCCAACGCCAACCACAGATCCGATCAACCCAAATACGGTACGTATCGAGTTAATTGGGCTTTCAGTGGCCATAACAAGGTCCTGTGGATTAATTTGGAACTTACGCGCAGCAAAGATATCTTCGGCCGAGGTCAGGTCGATGCTAAATACGACCTGTGTTTTTACAGGTCCGGTGCCATCGCTGCGTAAGTCCTTGCGAGAGTAATCGCGTAGGATCAGGATGCCTTTTGGATTGGCGCGCGTGTCGCTAATGCCACCCAACAGCGCAAGTGCTTCGATTGCTGTGATATGTTCCTGATCGAATGGCACGATGGTTTCAGAACCGGTTGCGCCAAGAGCAACAAAATAACGGCTGTCTTCTTCGACACTGACCTGATCCCCACCGCGCAGAACAACATTTGCAGACGCACGCTGTAGTAAAGTGTCGGCCCGAATTTCGTAGTTTGATCCAGAGCGGGAAATACGGACCAATGGATTTGCGAGGTCAGGCGATATACCACCGGCTTGCGAAATCAGGCTGAGAACTGAAAAGTCGCGGCTTGGCAACGGATAGGTTCCGGGCGATGCAAAGCCGCGGACGGCGTTTACAGAATTGTCCGCCCCGGCGGTGTGCGACAATTGCACCTGTGCGTCAGGAACAACAATTTCCAGGCGTTCTTCGATGAGTGCGCGCGCCCGATCAGGTGTTCGGCCACCGATGGCTACTTCGTTTATGTAAGGTACAAAGATTGTACCATTCGGCGAAACACGCAATCCGTTCATCTGAACACTTTTCTCGGATTCAGACGTCAAAAGTGATGATGGTTGGTTGTCCCAGATGACCAGATCAATCAGATCGCCGGGTCGAATGACGTTTGATTTTGGCCCGCTTGTTCCACTGAACCAATGGTAATGACCGGCCCAACCGGTTGCAGGCCACTGGCTTACCTGAGCGATGCTGCCCGCTGTGACAGGCACGACTGAGAATGCCGCGTTTTCATCATCTTGATTTCGGACTACTTCGTTTTCAATTGCGGCACCACGCGGCAAAGAGCAGGCGCTGACTGTGAACAAGACCACGAAAGTGGCGAGCAATTTCAAAAATTTTTGCACGTTATGCCTCTGGGGCCGCTTAAGCAGCATTAGTTTTGCAACAGTATTACTGGGAAAAACACCTATAGGTCAAAAAAATCGTGTGAACACGGCAATTCATCGCCGAAAGCGTTGCCGAATCACAATAGAAGGTGCCCGGAGCCTTCTATTTGCTGGGGCTGTCTAGGGTTTCTGCCTCGATGACATCAGCAGTAGGTTCTTCGACAACCACCACAACATCTTCTGGCTCATCGTTTGGTTTAGCCCCCAAAAGCGGCAGCATTTCGGTGCCGCCCGGCATAGCTAGATCAGCGCTAGGAGGGCGTTTCCAAGACAACGTGTCAAAAGATGCGCAGTTCGTGCAGGTCGGTGTCCATTCAGCCTGGATGTTTTGACAATTGTCACATACCCATTGCGGTCCACGCGGCGCGGACAAGGCACGCGCCAGCCAGCCTTGCACCACGGCGTCGCTGGCACCTTGCCCTCGTTCGATGGCAGCCATCAGCGCGGCTGACCGTGTTGTCGGGTCCGTCTCGAACAAGTCCCCGAGTGCACGTCGCGCGGCGGGAAAATCCTCTGCTGCGATATTCAGTTCGGACATCAACATACGCGACTCTGGATCGTTTGGCTGCGTGCGCGTCAGTTGGGCAAAGCGTTTTAGGCGCTCTGCGGGCGTTTCAGCCGGTTCGATCGCAGCATAGGCGGCTGCAAGATCAGGATGCGGCTGAACTTGCCATGCTTTTTTCAGGACCCGCACTGCGTATTTCTTTTGTCCTTGGTCGATATAACTATGTGCGGCCATGACAGCCGCAGGGATCAAATCGGGCGACTGTTTGTTTGCAGCGATTGCAGTTTCGCGTGCTTCAATGGTTTGATCCGCTTCAAAGATTTTTTTGGCCTCACTCAATGCAAGAACCGCATCGCGGCGTTTGTGCAGATCACGCGGCATGTGGCCATGCTTCAACTTGGCTGACAGAGTTTGGCGTGCACCAGACCAGTCTTCATTGTCGGCTTGCAGTTGCAGCAAAACGTCTTGGGTGTCTTCGTGCTTGGGCTTTAGAGCAAAGGCCTTTTGCGCCAATTGCAAAGCCGTGTCTGTGTCACCGTCCGCCAGCTTCTGCTTTAGAATACCGCGTACCCCGACAAAGCGCGTGGCGTCGTTTTGAACCAGCTTGCGGTATGTTTCTTCTGCTTTTTTGTGGTCCCCGGCCAATTCAGCCGCTTGGGCTGTCAACAAGTTGGTCAACTCGGGGCGGTTTAGATATTTGTCGGCTTTTTCAGCTTTGGCCAAAGCAAGACGGCCTTCGCCTGACGCCAGCGCCATCATGCCTTCGGCTAACGCATCAAACCCTTTGGAAGCTTTGTTCCGGGCGAAATAGCGTGATATCGCCGTTTCGTCGCCGTTGAGGAATTTCCAGAAGGCGACCAGCAGACCCAACACCTTGAGGCCGATCCAAATGGCCAGCACAAGCAGGATCAGAGCGATCACCGACAGAAGGGGATCAAGTGTTCTTTCGACACCTCCGACGATGATACGAATACCACCCTCTGCTTCGAGCAGCCAGCCAGCGCCAAGTGCGAGTGCGGCAACAGCCACAACAAAAATGATGATTTTAACCAATGACCAGATCATTAAATAGGCCCCTTCAGAGTGCCGACAGGCGGTCAGCCAGTGCATTTGCCGCAGATACGGCGTCATAGCGCGATTGCGCCTGTTCTAACCACGTCGCCAAAGCGTCGCGTGCGGGTTCGGGCAGTTGGTCCACCTCAGCCAAAGCGTCCCCAAGATGACCGGCGCGCATGGCGGCCTCCATCCGTGACAATACGGCATCAGGGTCCGAACCTTCGCGCGGTTCAACGGACCGGGTGCCAAGTTGGCGTTGCAGAAACCCGCTTAACCCACTGCTTTCTTCGCTGTTGTTGCGTGCAGCAGCAAGGCCATTTCGCGCAGCATCAGGGAATGACTCTTGCAGGGTGGCAAGAGGAATCACACCCTCATCCGCCGCAGATTTCAACGCATCGGGAACGTCACTTTCGCTGACCTGTTCAAGATCACCAAGAGCGGCCGCAAAGGGCGAACCCGTATCAACGGCGGACATGATGCGCGAAAGAGCGGCACGTTGTAAGGTCGCATTTGCTTCGGCTTGGGTATCGCTGCGGATTAGGCGCGCGTCGGCAAGCAGTTTGTCAATTTCTGCTTGTTGACTGTCAGCGGTAACGCGCAAATCAGCCAAAGCTGCGTTCAAAGCATCCTCGGGGACGTTAACGTCGACCACCTGCGGGCGCTCGGCCAAAGCGTCGACTTGGGCTTTTAGTGTTGCTGTTCGTTCGGACAGATCACCAATTTCCGTGGCGAGCGGGTCAAGATCAGCACTTTTTGCGACGGTTGTTTCCAGCGCTGCAAGGCGATCGGTGACATCGGCCAAACCTTCGGCAATGGCCGGGTCAATTTGCGGTGTTGGTATGGGCGGGCTTTCAGAAAGAAAATCGCTGCGTGCTGCTATGAAACCCAGCGCGGCGGTAAGAATGCCCGCAAAAATCAACGGCAAAACCGAAGCTTGTTTGGGTTCCGGTTGGATCGGCGCTGCAACGACAATGTCGGCGTCCTCAGGCGCGAGCGATTCGTCAGAGACTTCCAAAACTTCAACCACGTCGGCTTCGACTTCCGCCAACGTTTCTGAAGGTTCTTCATTCACGGCTGTTTCGCTGACCGACACGTCGATTGCTTCACCTTCAGGCTCTGGAACAAGCGTTTCGTTGACATCAACGGCCACTACTTCAACTGCGTCTGGCTCCGCGGAGACCGGGGTTGAAACATCCTTGGTCGCTTTCTTTGGACTTTTGCGTTTTGCCAAGGCCTTCTCTCCCTTCCGATTCTGCAACGTGTATCACGCCGTCGCATAGTTTACTCTGGCCCCCGCGTACCCTCAACCCACTGCGGTGCAATCAGGTCTTCTTGGTTAGTTCGTTTAGCGCGGTGCTCATTGCTTGCGCATCTGGTCGCGCTGCGACGGCAAGACTTGCAAGTTGTGCTGTTCCAAGTGCGTTTGCCACAGCGCGGCTTATGGCCACAACGTGGACTGATGCGGTCTGTGGTGCAACTGCGACAAACTGCGCCGCTGTTCGCGGCGAGAAAAGGGGAACGATTATCCGCTTTTCCCGTCGAAGGGTGTTTATGGCCATTTCGGTCAGATCACAAAGACGCTGATCATAAAGAACGACTCGTTTCACGTTCAGCCCTGCTTGCGTCAATTGCCCGGCGACTTCGCCGCGCGCGTGCTGACCAGATAAGTGAAACAATCGCTGCATGGGGCGTTTATCCTTCAACGCCTCAAGCAGGCTTTTCGCATCTGTTCCCGCCTGTTCCGGCGACCAACCGCGCGATTTTGCAGCTGCTGTCGTGGCTGGCCCAACGCAATAGGCGCGGCGGCCTTGTCCGTTTGGTGCGGCTAAAACGCCATTTGCAGAGGTAAAAATCGCCGCATCTTCAAGCGCCATTCGAACAGTGACATCGAGATTTACGATTTCGATTAAAGGACTGAAAACTGGGGTGCACACATCGCGCAAATTCGCAGGCAAGTTCGCGAAAAAAAACTCTGACGCCAGTCGGGGTCGCGTTAGGATCAGGGAGATGGGTTCGGAGGATGCATTGTTTGCCACAGTGCAAAGTGTTACCTCGCGCAGGACTGACGTGCAACGGATCTTGCCTCATGACTTCTGTCAAAACTCTACTGGGATTAGAAAGTAGCTGCGACGATACCGCCGCTGCCGTCGTGCGCGGTGTACCGGGGGATATGAAAGTGCTGTCCTCCGTTGTGTTTGGCCAGTCTGACCTGCACGCAGATTTTGGTGGCGTCGTGCCAGAAATTGCGGCCCGCGCCCACGCTGAGCGGTTAGATGTTAGCGTAGCGGCAGCTTTGGAACAGGCCGGTGTTACTCTTAGTGACATGGATGCAATCGCTGTGACGTGTGGGCCGGGGCTGATTGGCGGCGTGGTGTCCGGCGTTATGATGGCCAAGGGGTTGTCGGCAGCGACGGGCTTACCGATGTATGGCGTCAACCATTTGGCCGGGCACGCACTGACGCCGCGCTTGTCGGATGGCGTGACCTTTCCTTATTTGATGCTTTTGGTATCCGGCGGGCACTGTCAGTTTTTGATCGCTCACAGTGCAGATCGCTTTGAACGGTTGGGTGGTACGATTGACGACGCACCGGGCGAGGCGTTCGACAAAGTCGCTCGGTTGTTGGCTTTGGGCCAACCCGGTGGTCCGGCGATTGAAGCGGCAGCCAAGAACGGTGACCCAAGGCGCTTTGCCTTTCCGCGCCCGCTTTCGAACAAACCGGGATGTGATCTGAGCTTTTCTGGCTTGAAGACTGCGGTGTTGCGGGTGCGCGATGATTTGGTGACAACGCATGGCGGTTTGCTTACGCAGGATCAGATGGATTTGGCGGCATCATTCCAAGCAGCGGTTAGCGATAGTTTATCGGGAAAAGCAGCGCGCGCATTGGACATCTATTTGGCGCTGTCGCCGGCGGTCCCTTCGTTTTGCGTGGCAGGTGGTGTGGCTGCAAATATGACCATTCGATCTGGGTTAGAAACTGTTTCAGCGCAGGCCGGAACACAATTTTTAGCGCCTCCCTTGGCTTTATGTACTGACAATGCGGCTATGATCGCAGCAGCTGGGATTGAACAGATGGCATTGCGTGCGCCGGATGGCATGGACCTGTCGGCACGACCTCGGATGCCTTTGGACACCAACAGTGCTGCAATGTTGGGGTCAGGCAAAAAAGGTGCAAAAGCATGAGCATTGCAGTGATCGGAGCAGGGGCTTTTGGCACGGCGCTTGCTGTGACATTGGCCCGTGAAACGTCCGTGACGTTATGGGCGCGCAATGTCGGCGGGATGGCCGTGAAGCGGGAAAATGTGGCGCGCCTTCCAGGTGTTACATTTCCGGATAACTTGATCGTGTCCGACCAGTTAGAGACCGCTTTAAAGGCGGACATCGTGTTGATCGCCGTGCCCATGCAGGCGCTTTCAAACTTTGCGGCCTCGGTTGATCTGAGCAGAAAAACTGTGGTTGCTTGCTGCAAAGGGATCGATTTGAGCACAATCCGCGGCCCCTCGGCTGTTTTAAACAAGGCAAACCGCGTGGCGGTGCTGACGGGGCCAAGTTTTGCGGCCGATATTGCGCGTGGATTGCCGACGGCGCTGACGCTTGCTTGTTCGAATGATGACACTGGACGCATGGTGCAATCTCGGGTGTCGACGCCCACTTTGCGGCTTTATCGCAGCACAGATGTGGTCGGCGCAGAATTGGGTGGAGCGTTGAAGAACGTCATTGCGATAGGCTGCGGCGCGGTGATCGGCGCAGGTTTGGGTGACAGTGCACGGGCGGCTGTGATGACGCGCGGTTTTGCGGAAATGCAGAAAGTTGCGGCGGCGTTTGGTGCCGAGGCCGAGACGTTGATGGGCCTGAGCGGACTTGGGGATTTGACGCTTACATGTACAAGCGATCAATCGCGTAACTATCGACTGGGCCTTGCCCTTGGGGCTGGAACAGAATTTGATGCAAGGATCACCGTTGAAGGGGCTGCGACAGCGCGTGCTTTGCGCCATGTTGCCGCCGCGCATAAGCTGGAATTGCCCCTTTGCGCCACAGTCGCGGATCTGGTGGACGGGCAGTTAGACATGAAGGGCGCAATGGAACAATTGCTGGCGCGCCCCCTTAAGGAGGAATGAGATGACGTTTGCATTGATGGCTTGGGACAAAGACGGCGCATTGGACGTTCGCATGGAAAACCGGCCCGATCACTTGGCCTATCTAGAAAGCACTGGCGTGGTACAAAAAGCCGGGCCATTTTTGGATGCAAAAGGGCAACCTTGCGGGTCGCTGATTGTACTGGATGTGCCGGACATGGCTGCTGCGCAGGCATGGGCTGACAATGACCCATATGCAAAGGCTGGGCTGTTTCGCGATGTGCAGATCACCGCATGGAAACAGGTCATGGGTGCGTGAAATACTGGTTGTTTAAATCTGAACCCTCGACATGGGGCTGGGATGACCAAGTCGCAAAGGGCGATGCGGGCGAAGAATGGGACGGCGTGCGCAACTATCAAGCACGCAATTTCATGCGAGAGATGGCCATAGGCGATCGCGGTTTTTTCTACCACTCGCAGTCCGAAAAGGCTGTGGTTGGCATCGTCGAAGTCATAGCCGAAGCTCACCCAGACAGCACGACAGATGACGAACGTTGGGATTGCGTGGATATCAAAGCAATTGGCCCGGTTGAAACCCCCGTCACATTAGAGATGGTGAAAGCAGACGAACGGTTGGCCGACATGGCGCTAATCCGAAATTCGCGTTTGTCGGTGCAGCCCGTGACAGCGGAAGAATGGCAGGTTGTTTGCGCGTTGGCAGGTGTCACTTTATGAATTTCTGGGTGCTTTGTCGTACCTCTGGTAGATTTGCATAAAAGTGTAACGGAGGAACGCATGGGATTTTTGTCAGTTATTGTCGCAGGGATTGCCGGATTCATATTTGGGGCAGTTTGGTACACAGCAATGTCAAAGCCCTGGATTGCGGCATCGGGTGTAACCCTTGATGACGGTGGTAAGCCTGCAAACCGGTCCAATCCAGTTCCATATATTATTAGTTTGGTTGGTGCCATTGTTGTCGCGGGCATGATGCGTCATGTCTTTGTGCTAAGCGGAATTGACGCAGTCGGAAGCGGTATTGTGGCCGGCTTTGGCATCGGCTTGTTCTTGATATGCCCGTGGATTGCGACGTTTTACGCATTCGGCGGTCGGCCATTTCGGTTGACCTTGATCGACGGCGGTTATGCGACGGGTGGATGTACCATCATCGCTGCTGTTTTGACGCTGCTGTAAAATGGAAAAAGGGTTCTAACCCGTATTGATCAGAACCCTTTTACCCCCGGCACGCACTCCCAAGAGCCACCGCACGTGTGCAAAAATATCGGGTCTGACCATTCTGGTCTGACACCTTAGGTTTAGGCCGAATAGGCGAAAATTGCAATTTGATTGTCTGTTGCATTGGACTCAAAACAGAAACACCCGCTTAACCAGCGGGTGTTTCAAGATCGCAATAAGGTGGTGCCTTAACCGTAGACGGATTCTTTGCCAAAGTGCTTGGTCAGCATATAATAGACCACAGCACGGTATTTGTTGCGCTCGGATTTGCCATAGACTTCGATAACTTTGTTAATGGCTTCCATCAGCTCGGGGCCATCACTGAGGCCAAGCTTTTTCATCAAGAAGTTGTTCTTGACGGTTTCAAGTTCGGATTTTTGACTGCCTGCAACAGTCGAAGCGTCGGCGTTATAGATTGAGGGACCGCAGCCGATCGTCACTTTGGTCAGCAAAGCCATGTCTGGTGCCATGCCGCATTTGTTTTTCAGATCGTCCGCATATTGCGCGATAAGTTCGTCGCGTTTACCCATTTTAGGTCTCCCACCTGTTGAATTTCAGCCAAACCTCGGCCTGTAGCGCGAGGTTAAGCCAGTAACAGGGCTAAAACCAAGGATATTTTGCACATCCTTTTCCCCTTAACGGTTAATGCTTCCGAGAAAGGGAGAGTAGCGCGATCAAAGGACGCGCTGCTTTTGACAAAATCCGCGTTATGGAAAGCCTGTACCGAACAAAAAGATCGTTCCGGGTTCAGTCGTGGAGACCATGACTTTAACCCATTCTGTGGAAAAGGCTTGCGCCCAGAGATTGGGTTGCGCATGCACAAAATTATGCATTGTTGTCAGGGCAAGCCAGATGCCGGCAACCTGAGAAAACATATGCGCTTTGGACGACGCAACAAGCATCATGCGAACCAGAAAGAATGCGATGCAAAATGCAAATATTCCATCGGTCGCCATGACCAAATGAGGGTTATCAACAGGGTTGCCCAACCCGCGACTTTGAAACATCGCAAATCTGGAAAGCGGCACGGCGACAAATCCGATCAGGCCGGCCCCAAGTACCGAAAGTGCCCGACCAAGGTCTAGCGTCCAACGTGGAACTGCGCCGCGTGTCCATAGGCCTCTGTGCATGCGTAACTTGTCCATCCGCGAATAGTTTTGATCCAAACGGACCAGTCTTTCGACAAAAATTTCATCTTGCCAGGTCATAATGCTCTGCCCTTTTTAACTACAATAACAGCTACAGTTTTGTGCTGAAGCGAGGCAGAATAAGGGCAGGGATGTGGAATTGTTACGAATTTGACGACAATTGGTATCAAAACTTCTGAATAATTTTTCTATTTGAGATTTGAAGCGTTCCGCAGGAATCTTTTGTCGGGCATTTCACGTATTGTAAAAGACATTGAATTTTACCAGTTGTGACTGAATTTCGCCGGATTTTTCTTGTGACATTCAGGTACAAGAGCACAAAGAAAAGAGGCCCAACATGTCCCAGGACGTTTTTGCAGCACGGTTGGCACGCCTAAACAGCGCGCATGACCAGTTAAAAGAAGAACAGGTTATTGCCGCGCAAGCTGAACGGGGTTTCTTTCCGGAATGGGTGCACAACCTTGGCTATCCCGGTTCGATGTTGTTGGCTGGTGTGCTTGGCTTCTTGACCGTTTTGATGTCGCGCTACGTGGTGTTCCACTTAAATGGTGTGCCGGGCGCGGATGCGGATGCTGACCTGACTATGCTGATCGACGGGGCCCTCGCCGCAGCTATCGCATTTGTATTGCGAACCGCACTAAAAATGACATCCAAAGAACATTTGGCCTGCAAAGCAGCGGGTATTTGGATAGGATTAACAGGTATGCATAACCTTGTGCACGCCTACCCCACAATTTGGGAAAACGCCTTTTCCCCCGAATGGGTTGAGTACACCACTGAATTGACAGAACCCAAGTCGTTCTATGTTGCGGGTATGAGCTTTGTTATCGGTGACTCATCGGGCAATAACGAAGACGTGGATGATCTGGCAGGTCAGCCTCAAGAGATCAAAATTAACCGGCCTTGAAATGTGCAGTTGAGACTTGTGCGGGTTGCTTTGCGTATTCCACTTTTCCTAAATTAGGTATCTTTAACGACAAAGGCCCCACCCGGTGTGCTGCAAGTGAAAGTGGTCTGCATGCAGGCTGTTGTAGTCGGGGCCAAGTGTGACGCGAAACCATTTACAGGCACTGTTGCGCAATTCGCGAAAGAATGGCGCACGGGCGTCTCCTGAAAGCCAACCACTGAGCAGGGTCAGCTTACGCCCATCCGAAAGAGTGACGCCTGATACATCGATGGAGTCCGCTGTGGCATGTGTGCTCATGCGTCCGGTGCTGCCGTTCGTGGAACGGATTTGACGGCAGCTGTAGCTAGAACTGTGTTGGATTTGCGAGATGGATTGACCGAAGTGTTGTTTGGCCGCTGGTTCAATCCCATGTTCAAACCACATGGCCAAACGTAATGCGGTTTGACACCGGGTTTCCACGGGGCGCAGGCTGGCACTCCCAATTCTATTCAACGACACCCGGTCTGCAATGCCACATTGGGGCGATGTGATCAGATCGTTAAGGCTGTCGAAACGTGCGCCCGTGGCGAGGGCTGTGTAACAACTTGGGCCGTCGGCCAGCGCGCGTTGCAGTTTGAATTGCGTGACGGGTGTGATGGGGTCTGTGACGTTGAGTGATTTCGTCGGGTTCCATTCTGCGGGCAACGGAGAGTTGGGGGCAAAGGCCAACAGCACCGCCCCAATACCAGCCATCAAGATCAATGTCAGCAGTGAATAGGCGATGGATGCGATCAGTCGCACTGTTCTAGCGTACCGTCAAAATGCCATCGAGGGGTTTTTTGATCTTGGCCATTTCCGGGACCGTTGCGTCAGAGGACGGGTGGCCGACAGCGATAATCATCGTCGCTTTTTCATTGTCGGGCCGTTCTAAAAGTTCGCGCAGAAATCCCATCGGATTGGGCGTATGCGTTAGGGTTGCCAAGCCGGAAACATGCAGCGCCGTAATCAACATGCCTGTCGCAATTCCAACGCTTTCGGGTACGTAGTAATGTTTGACGCGACCGCCGTCACTGTCCAACCCATAGCGTTGGGCAAAGACGACGATCAACCAAGGCGCGTCTTCAAGGTGCGGTTTGTCAGCGTCAGTGCCAATAGGGGCAAGCGCATCAAGCCATTCTTGACTAGCGCCACCAGCATAGAATTTGCGTTCTTCTTCCTCGGCGGCGGCGCGGATTTGCTTTTTCACACCTGGGTCACGCACGGCCACAAAATGCCATGGCTGTTGATTGGCACCCGAAGGCGCCGTGCCAGCCGCGGCAACGCAGGCATCAATGACCGATTGGGGCACGGGTTTTGTATCGAATTCGCGGATGGTGCGCCGCGTGGCCATATCCGCGTAATAGTTTTGAGCCCGACTTAACATCTCTTCGTCGGTCACATGGGCGCGCATTTGCAAGGGTGTGTGTGTCGGTCCAGCCATGGCTTAGAAATCCAGGTTCTCAACGCTTAATGCGTTTTGTTGGATGAATTCGCGGCGCGGTTCGACCACATCGCCCATCAGCTTGGTGAACAGATCGTCGGCCTCGGCCATGTCTTCGACACGGACTTGCAGCAGGGTGCGCGCATCTGGGTCTAGGGTGGTTTCCCACAGCTGGTCGGGGTTCATTTCACCCAAACCTTTGTAACGTTGCAGCGACAGACCCTTTTCGCCTTCGGCCAAAACGGCATCCAGCAAGTCCATCGGCCCCATGATATTCACGCTTTTGTCTTTGCGTTGCAGCGTCGCAGGCGTGCCATAGACGTCTTGCAGGGATTGCGTGAACGTGCCGGTTTTGCGCGCCTCGCCTGAGCGTAGCATGCGCCCATCAAGTGTGCGAACTTCTTCGACGCCGCGCAAGATGCGGGCCAGCCGCACGCCTTTGTCCTGCGTGATCCGGCCTGCCCAACCACGTTCCCATTCCAGCGCGATCAAGTTCAGGCGTTCTGCGACCTTGTCGGCCACGCCTTGCAAATCGCCATCAACCGCGCCGGGTACAAAAGCACCTGCAATCGCGGCTTGTTCCAGAATGTGTCGCGGATAATGCGTGGGAAAGGCTTGCAATACGCGACGCATTTGCCGGGCTTCATCGACCACACGCACCAGGTCTTGGCCCGCGATTTCTTCGCCATTGCCTTGACGCAGCATGGCGCCTTCGATGCCTTGTTGGATCAGGTAATCCTGCATCTCGGCCTCGTCCTTGAGGTACACCTCGGATTTGCCACGTGCCACTTTGTACAGCGGCGGTTGCGCGATATAGAGATATCCGCCTTCGATCAGTTCGGGCATCTGGCGATAAAAGAAGGTCAACAAAAGCGTGCGGATGTGCGCGCCGTCGACGTCCGCATCGGTCATGATGACGATCTTGTGGTAGCGCAGTTTTTTGATGTTGAATTCGTCACGGCCAATCCCGGTACCTAGCGCCATGACCATGTTGCCGATTTCCTGACTGCCCAGCATCCGGTCAAACCGCGCACGTTCCACGTTCAGAATTTTACCCTTTAAGGGCAGGATCGCTTGGGTTTTACGGTCGCGTCCTGTTTGGGCAGAACCGCCAGCGCTGTCGCCCTCCACCAGAAAAATTTCGGTGTTGGCGGGGTTCTTGTCAGAACAGTCTTTCAGCTTTGAGGACAGGAAATTCATGTCCATCGGGTTCTTGCGCCGCGTCAAATCACGCGCCTTGCGGGCAGCTTCACGGGCCATTGCGGCCTCGATGATCTTGCCAACGATGATCTTAGCCTCGTTCGGGTTTTCCTCGAACCATTCGGACAGCTTTTCGTTCACCAACCCTTCGACGGCGGGGCGCACTTCGGAACTAACCAACTTGTCCTTGGTCTGAGACGAGAATTTCGGATCAGGTACTTTGACAGACAGCACGCAGGTCAGCCCCTCGCGGGCATCGTCGCCCGTAAAGCTGACTTTCTCGCGTTTGGCGATGCCAGTGGCTTGGGCGTAGTTGTTGATGGTCCGCGTCAGCGCACCCCGGAAACCGGCCATGTGCGTGCCGCCATCGCGCTGCGGGATGTTGTTGGTAAAGGGCAGGACGTTTTCGTGGTAACTGTCATTCCACCACATCGCGACTTCGACGCCGATGTCGTCTTTTTCACCATTGATAAAGATCGGCTCGGGCATGACCGACGCCTTAGAGCGATCAAGGTATTTGACAAATTCCCGCACACCGCCGTCGTAAAACAGTTCAGAGCGCAGATGTTCGACGGGCCGTTCATCGACCAGAATGATACGCACGCCCGAGTTCAGAAACGCCAATTCGCGCAGACGCTTTTCTAAGATTTCGAAAGAGTATTCGAGATTGGAAAACGTGTCGGTCGACGCCAGAAAGCGAACCTCGGTTCCGGTTCTGTCGCCACATTCGCCAACAACCTTTAGATGTTCAACGGTGTCACCGTGCGAAAATTTGGCGACATGTTCTTTGCCGTCTCGCCAGATACGCAGATCAAGTTCGACAGACAGGGCGTTTACAACCGACACACCCACGCCGTGCAGACCGCCAGATACTTTATATGAATTGCTGTCAAACTTACCGCCCGCGTGCAGTTGGGTCATGATGACTTCGGCGGCAGATACGCCTTCTTCTTCGTGGATGCCGACCGGAATACCGCGACCGTTGTCGCTGACGGATACGCTGGAATCTGCGTGAATTGTGACGGTCACTGCGTCCGCATGACCCGCTAACGCTTCGTCGATGCCGTTGTCGACGACTTCATAAACCATGTGGTGCAGACCACTGCCATCGTCGGTGTCGCCGATGTACATGCCGGGCCGCTTGCGCACGGCTTCCAACCCCTTGAGAACCTTGATAGAATCCGCGCCGTATTCTTCGGGGGTTTGCTCGTTATCTGCCATGTTTTGGGCCCTTGTTTGATTGCCCTAAATATAAGGTTTTTTGCAGGCAATGTCACGCCGCTGGCACAAGATTTTGCGTTTCAGGTCAGAGGGATGACAAGGCCCACGCCAATTAGCAAAATGCCCGCTGTGATGTTCATGCGGCGCAGGGCGGCGGGACGTTGCAAAAGGCGTCGCGCGCGGTCGATGGATAGCGCCATCGCAAGGTTGCCAAATAGGGGGATGACCATCGACAGGCTGACGATGATGGCGATGTCGAGTGTCGTCAAAACAGTTAAATCAAAAAATCCCGGCAGCATCCCAGCATAGAATAGGATCGCCTTGGGGTTCCCAAGTATCACAACTAAACCCGCGACAAACCCGGCCCACATGCCGGGCCGGGTCAGGCGCCCATCGGTATTGATTTGTGCATCCGCGCCGCGGATCACCAGCACACCCATTACAATGAACATCAACGCGGCGGCCCATTTAAGCGCCTCAAGGAAACCGCCATAAACAGACAGCACCCATGTAATGCCAAAGATCGCCAGTAACGACCACAGCACGTCGCCGACCACAACGCCCAATGCCAATGGCCAAGCGGCGTGAAAACCACCGGACAGGCTGCGCGCGATCAATCCGACCCAGACAGGTCCGGGCGTTAGAAACAGCACCGTCAGTGCACCTGCATAAAGTGCAATATCCCAAGGTGATAACGTCACGGAGCAGACACCGCGCTGATGCCGTCTGTATCCGTCACATGCAGGTATTGCGCGCGCTCCCCCAAACTGTCGAACAGTTCCGGGCCAGTGCCGGTCATCCACGCTTGCGCGCCAAGCGCACAAATCTCGTCATAAAGCGCCGCACGTCGGTTCGCATCGAGATGAGCAGCAACCTCGTCCAATAGCAGTAAGGGCGACGCGCCAAAATCCTGCGCAAGTGCACGCGCGTTGGCGAGTATCAAAGACACAAGCAGTGCTTTCTGTTCTCCTGTTGAACAGTCTTTGGCGGGGACATCCTTGGCCGCATAAACGCCATATAAGTCCGCGCGGTGCGGCCCGATCAGTGTACGCCCCGCAGCCAAATCGCGTTTACGACCATCGGCCAGCGCATCACGTAGCTCCCCTGCTGTGTCCGGCATGCCCAACTCACCCGGCTGTAGTGTTAGGGTTGCAGTAGGAAAGGCCGTCCGCGCCCCTGCCTGAGCATCAGAAAGCTGTTTCAGCGCAGACAAACGGTTGGCATGAATGGCTGCGCCGGTTTCGGCCATACGCAGTTCAAGCGCGGCATACCAATGTGGATCACGGACCATATCCTTGAGCAAGCGATTGCGTTCCCGCATAGCTTTTTCGTACTCAAGCGACACTTGCGCATGATCAGGTATGAAACTTAGGGTCATGCGATCTAGAAATCTACGCCGCCCTTCGGCCCCTTCGATCCACAGTCGGTCCATCGATGGCACCAACCACAACACGCGCGAAATGCGCCCCAAGGCAGTCTGTGCCGCGGTCTTACCATCAATCTTGACCTGCCGCGCAGCGCCGTTCTCGGACCACGTCTCGATCTCGTGGGTCAGATGCTGCGATTGCAACACGCCTGTTAATTTCCAACCCACAGCCTCCGGGCGACGGGTCATGTCCTCAGCCGAAGACCGACGCAAACCACGACCGGGGGAAAACAGGGAAACCGCTTCTAGGATATTGGTTTTGCCCGCACCATTAGGGCCATGGATCGCCACAGGTCGCGCATCAGTCGAAACGCGCGCCAGCTTGTGGGATCGAAAATGCGACAAGGTCAGCGACGTCAAATGCAGCGCCATGACCAGCCCTTCATTGTTCTAAAAATATGCCTGCCGGAGGCGATAATTTAAACGCGCATCGGCATGACGACATAGACCGCGCTTAGATCATTGCCCTCGCGCATCAACGTCGGATCGCCGGAAGAATTGAACAGAAACACCGCATTCTCGCGATCAACCTGAGACGCAATTTCCAGCAGATATTTGGCGTTAAACCCGATTTCGAGGCGCTCATCGTTATAAGCGACAACCAGTTCTTCTTCGGCAGCGCCAGAATCCGGGGCGTTTACCGACAAGATCAGGCGATCTTCGTCAAGTTGCAGTTTTACGGCACGCGAACGTTCCGAAGACACGGTGGCAACGCGGTCCACTGCTTTGGCAAAATCAGATGCATCCACTTCCATCTTGCGCGTGTTTCCCGAAGGAATAACGCGGGTATAATCAGGAAACGTGCCGTCGATAACCTTGGATGTCAGCGTGATATCAGGTGTGGCAAAGCGGATCTTGGTTTCCGACACAGACACAGCGATTTGCATGTCGTCATCATCCAGCAACTTGCGCAGTTCGCCCACGGTTTTGCGCGGCACAATTACACCGGGCATGTCAGCTGAACCTTCGGGCATATCGCTGTCGATGCGCGCAAGACGGTGGCCATCAGTTGCCACACAGCGCAGGGCCTTGCCTTCGTCGCCATCAGCGATGTGCATGTAGACGCCGTTCAAATAGTAACGCGTTTCCTCGGTCGAGATCGCGAATTTAGATTTGTCGAACAAGCGCCGCAATTTGGGTGCCGCGATCGAAAAGTTCGACGCGTACTCAGAGGTCGCCATCACAGGAAAGTCTTCTTTCGGGAGCGTCGCGAGCGAAAAGTTCGAACGCCCCGCTTCGACCGTTAAACGGCCAGCCGCGCTATCGGCCGTCAACGCAACCAAAGCACCATCGGGCAGTTTACGAACAATTTCATGCAAGGTCGTTGCGGCAACGGTGGTCGATCCGGCGCGTTCAACTTGCGCCAGTGCTTTGTCCACAACTTCGATATCTAGATCTGTGGCGCGAAAAGATACGTGTTCGCCTTCGGCTTCGATCAGCACGTTGGCAAGGATCGGAATGGTGTTGCGACGCTCAACGACAGATTGCGCCTGACTGACTGCTTTCAAAAGCACGCTGCGTTCGACACTGATTTTCATTGTCCGTCTCCCATCGACCCTGATTGCAGTGCAGGGATGGGCACCCTAGCCGACCCACGCTGCATCACAAGTATTTTGTTTGGTTTGTCTGTCGGATCGACGGGGGCGTCAAGTCGGCGCGGCACATGCATTGCCGAAACATGCGATCTGTATGCGTGTCTGCCGCACACTGAACCACTTTTGGGGAAAAAATGCGACTAAATCGCCATTGATCACAAGATGAACCAGCCAAAGATTGAACAATGACAAAGCAGGTCACACATTCTAGCCTAGGTTAACGCGATTGATGTTTCACAAGTTAATAAGGTGCCGGTCGGTATGATGCGATTGTTTGATAGGACGCTGGGCAAATGGATCCGGCACTTTTTGTTTATTCTAGTCCGCACCTATTATGCCTTGTTTTACAATATCAGCAGTTCTGGAAAACATCTGTTGCAGAACCAATCGGGCGCGTTGATCCTTGCCACACATGTCAGCCGCCATGATGGGCCGATGATTGCCGCGGTGCTTTATCCGACCATGCGTATCCGGCCCACGGTACACTATGACGAATATTACAATTGGGCGCAGTTCTTGGCCATGTATGTCATTAGTGCGATTCCAATGAGCTCGCCTAAATCCTGGCCCGATGAAAAACGCAAAGCACGCAAAGCCAAAGTGATGGGCATCATCCACAAAGTGATGAGCAAAGAGAACGCCGTGCTTTTGTTTCCTGCCGGCAAGGTGCGCCGCCAAAAGGAAGAATTGGTTCCAGCCTACCTATCTGGCGTGCATGAAATTCTAAGCGCTGAGCCCAACACCCCCGTTTTGCTTTTACGCTTGGACGGATTGGGCCAGTTTCAGGCTGCCAACTATGATCGGTTTTGGAGCTTCATCGGCATTAAAAAAGGACGACGTCATGTGACCATAGACTTACGGTCGCTTACCGATTTGGACCCCTCTGTTGGGGTTGAGGCATTCAATGCTCGGCTTGAGGAGTTACTGAATACCCCCGTGTCCAACGATATTTGAACCGGCCACAAAAAAGGCGCCCGAAGGCGCCGTCTTTTGGGTTCTGATCAATTACGCTTCGAGAGCGCGACGCAGCAATTCCAGATCCTCGGCAATCTGCCCATCCTGCTGGCGCAACTCATCGATGCGTTTTACGCCGTGCATGACTGTCGTGTGATCGCGGCCTCCAAAGCGGCGGCCGATTTCAGGCAAGGATCGCGACGTCATATGCTTGCACAGATACATCGCCACTTGGCGGGGTCGTGCATAGCTGCGCAGACGTTTGGGGCCGATCATATCGGACAGACGGATGTTGTAGTGATCCGACACCTTGCGCTGGATTTCCTCGACGGTGATTTTACGCTCAGAGGCACGCAGCACGTCGGCAAGGCAGTCTTGGGTCAGGTCCAGATCGATCTTACGGCCCACAAGCGAAGCAAAGGCAAAAAGCCGGGTCAATGCGCCTTCAAGCACGCGGACATTGTTGGAAATGCGCAAAGCAAGGAATTCCAAAACGCCCGACTCAAGGCTGAGGTCAGGATAGAAAACTTGTTGCTGTTCGACTTTGGATTGCAGAATGCCAAGGCGCAGTTCGTAATCTGTCGGGTGCAAATCAACGACCAGACCGCATTGCAAACGCGATTTCACGCGCTCTTCAAGGTCTTTAATCTCGCCCGGGGCGCGGTCAGCTGAAATGATGATCTGTTTGTTTTGATCTACCAAAGCGTTGAACGTATGAAAGAACTCGTCTTGGGTGCTGTCTTTGCCGGCGATGAATTGGACATCGTCCACCATCAACACGTCGACAGAGCGAAAGATTTCTTTGAAATCCATCATCTTGCGATCACGCAAAGCTTGTACAAAGCGATACATGAATTGTTCGGCAGACAAGTACAGAACATTGATGTCAGGGCGGCGATTGCGCAATTCCCAACCGATGGCGTGCATCAGGTGCGTTTTACCAAGACCAACGCCGCCATACAGGAACAACGGGTTAAAAGTTACAGGCCCGCCTTCGGCCACACGGCGCGCGGCAGCATGGGCCAATTCATTGGGTTTGCCGACGACAAAGCTGTCGAAAGTAAAGCGCTTATCAAGTGCTGCAGCCGTCAGGTTTGACGCAGTCGATTGCCGCTTGGGTGCGGGTGCTTGCACAGGTGCGGTTGTTGTGTCCGAAGTCGTAGGGCGCGGCTGAGTATTGGCAGGGACGGAAAAAGCCAGACGGCGCACGGTATCGTCTTCAGTCTTCAACTCGCGCAATATCAGATCGGAGAAGTTCTGGCTAACATAGTTGCCCATAAAGTTGGTCGGGACATCAAACGTGACAATCCCATCATCCAGGGCACGAAATTCCAGTGGTTCGATCCATGTGGTGTAATTGTTCTGACCTACTGTCTTGAGCAGCCGTTGTCTCAGCTGTCCCCACTCATTCTGTGTCATGCGCGCCCTGACGTCCCTATTACAAACTTTAGTTCGGCGATCGCAGGTTCGCCGATATCACCCATCTTTTGTTCTTGGGATGAACCGACCAAGCCTCCTACAGATTGTAGGGGTCGGTTACGTGTTGGCCTTACAAAGCGGACACATTTGAACGCCCACAAATGGGATGTTCTCACGCGCGGTCCGCACACCAAACTATGTCCACAGGTCCGGTCAAAGCATACATGCCTGATCCAGAATATAAGTCATGCTAATGAAAGCACTCCCCAAACTCGTTATCGATGCACCGTCCTGTGCACCCATTCTGAGCCCGTTCCCCCAAGGCGATTCCTGATCGCTGTTCGGTGGTAACAATTTCGTTCGCGGGCCGTCTACTGATCTTGCGACTTGACTCATAGTTTTTGAAAAAAGAATCTCTGCGGCCTTTGTTTTCACGGCAGAAACGAAAAAAGCGCCGCATTTCTGCGACGCTTCACAACACAATTTAAAATTGTGTTAACCGATTGCTTTCACGCGTGCCGATAGGCGCGACATTTTGCGTGAGATGGTATTTTTGTGGAAAATACCCTTCGTCACGCCGCGCATCAATTCAGGCTGCGCAGCTTTAAGGGCGGCACTTGCTGCATCCTTGTCACCCGATTCGATCGCTTCTTCGACGCGACGCAGGAAGGTGCGGATGCGCGAACGACGCGCTTTGTTTACTTGAAAGCGTTTTTCGTTTTGACGGGCCCGCTTTTTGGCCTGAGGCGTGTTTGCCATATTATCTCGTCCCAATATTGGTGCGGTAGTTACAGAAGACGCGTCTTTAGGCGCGACTCGGTCGTCTGTCAACCTGATCCACCCAAAGAAGGGGCGCCGCAGCCGCTTACGCCACTCTTGGATGATTATTCAAATGCGCTTTGTTATTTGTCGCGGAACTGTGCCTGCCGTTTTTCGAGGAAGGCGGTCATGCCTTCTTTCTGATCTTCGGTGGCGAAAAGCGAGTGAAAGACGCGCCGTTCAAAAAGCAGCCCTTCGCTAAGGGGCACCTCAAAGGATTTATTCACCGCTTCTTTGATCGCCATGGTCGAGATCATGGATTTTTCCGCGATCTTGTGGGCGGCATTCATGGTTTCTTCCATGAACTTTTTGGGTGACACGACCCGGCTGACCAATCCGGCACGCTCGGCCTCGGCGGCGTCCATAAAACGACCCGTTAAGTTCATATCCATTGCCTTGGCCTTGCCAACGGCGCGGGTCAGGCGTTGTGTGCCACCGATTCCTGCCATTACACCAAGGTTCACTTCGGGCTGACCGAACTTGGCGGTTTCCGACGCAATGATAAAATCACACATCATCGCCAGTTCGCACCCACCGCCCAGCGCATAGCCAGACACAGCGGCGATGATCGGCTTACGGATTCGTCCGATCGCTTCGGTTTCTGGACCAAAGAGGTCTTCGGTAAAGACCTCAACATAGGTTTTATCTTTCATCATCGCGATGTCGGCCCCGGCGGCAAAGGCCTTTTCCGATCCGGTCAACACGATGCACCGCACTTTGTGATCTGCCTGCGCCGCCGCCATAGCATCGGCAAGCTCGCTAAGCAGTTGGTCGTTCAGCGCATTCAGCGCGTCCGGGCGGTTTAGGGTGATCTTTGCGATGTGGTCTTCGACTTCGACGATGATCGTCTCATAGGCCATATGATGCAGTCCAGCTGTTGTCGTTGAGGCCGGAGCATTAACATGCGCGGCGTGCGTTTCAAGTTAAGTTTGGCATGTCGTACAATAGAAAGAAGACCGCCCCGACTGAACGATGCGGCTGATCGTTGCACCGCAATTTGGTGTGCGACAGGGCAGCCCTTCGCGCCCGTATACATCAAAGCTGTGCTGAAAATATCCAAGCTCTCCATCGGCTTGCCGGAAATCCTTGAGCGATGAACCACCGGCCTCAATCGCCTCACTCAGCACATCCCTAATGATTGGAACAAGGGCCGCGACGCGCGGTTTGGAAACCTTCATTGCCTTGCGGGCAGGAGAGATGCCACCACGGAACAATGCCTCACAAACATAGATATTGCCTAATCCCGCGACGATTCTTTGATCAAGAAGGGCGGACTTTATTGGAGAATTTTTTGCTTTGAAGGCCTCAATCAAGTGCGCCTCGTGAAAATCATTGCCCAAAGGTTCGGGGCCTAAAACGCTGAGCAGCTTATGCTGGTCTGCCGATTCTGTATCCAACAGTTCCATCGCCCCGAATCGACGCGGGTCATTGAACGTAATGCGCGCTCCGTTTTCCAAATGCAGCACGACGTGGTCATGTTTTTCCTTTTGCGGGTGTTCATGGGCAAATTGCCCAAGCGGATCACCAGACACCAACATGCGCCCGGACATGCCAAGATGAATCAACAACGTCTCTCCGCTGCTGAGATCAGCAAGGATGTATTTGGACCGCCTGCGCAGGCGCAGCACCTGTTGCCCGGTCAGGCGTTCCGCCATGCCCGCAGGAAATGGCCAGCGCAAGTCTGGGCGATTCACGTCGGCCTGTGCAATCACGGCGCCTTCCATGGCGGGCGCAAGCCCACGACGTACGGTTTCAACTTCGGGCAATTCAGGCATGAGATCGGTCCTGCGTCAAAAGGGCTACGTTGTGTATGCCCGCTTGCGCTCTATAACAACGTTGAAGCGATCAGAAAGACCAGAGCCATGAGCGACGATAAAACCACGCATTTCGGATTTGAAACTGTACCCGAGGACGAAAAGGCCGGGCGCGTGCAGGGTGTGTTCAATTCGGTGGCTTCAAAATACGACATTATGAATGACGTGATGAGCGCGGGAATCCACCGCATCTGGAAAGAGGCGATGATGGATTGGCTGGCGCCACGTGCGGGTCAAAAGTTGCTGGATGTCGCTGGGGGCACTGGGGATGTGTCGTTCAAGTTCCTTAATCGCGCAGGTCACGGCCATGCTACTGTTTTGGATCTGACCGAACCCATGTTGGTGGAGGGGCGCAAGCGGGCCGAGGCGGAAAAGATGGTCGACAGCCTTGATTGGGTTGTTGGCGACGCGATGGCGTTGCCGTTCGAGGACAACACATTTGATGTTTACACTATCAGTTTTGGCATACGAAATGTCACCCGCCCTCAGGATGGGCTGGCCGAAGCCTACCGCGTTCTTAAACCCGGTGGCCGTTTGATGGTGCTAGAATTCAGCCAACTGCCAAACGAGGGCATGCAAAAACTGTATGACCTTTACAGCTTTAACGTGATCCCACGCATGGGGCAGATGATTGCCGGTGACCGCGACAGCTATCAGTACCTCGTGGAATCAATTCGCAACTTCCCCGATCAGGATACGTTTTTGGGCATGATCCGCGATGCAGGTTTTGAACAAGCCAAGTATCGCAACCTAACTATGGGCATTGCAGCTTTGCATTCAGGTTGGAAAATATAACATGCGCGGCCCGCACAATATCATACGGTTAATCCGCACAGGCGCGACGCTTGAACGCACAGGCGCAATGAACCTTGTGTTAGACGCATTCGAGGCCCCGCCTGCATTGCGATTTGTCGCCAAAGCGCTGGGCAAACCGTTTCAATGGTTGGGGTACAAGGGTGACCCGTCTATGCCGCCTGCAACCCGCGCACTGACAGCACTGGGCCCGGCATATATCAAATTTGGGCAGGTGCTTTCGACCCGCCCTGATGTGGTGGGAAATGAACTGGCCGTACAGCTGCGCGTGTTGCAAGACAAACTGCCACCCTTCACAATCGAAGAAGCCAAAGCCGAAGTGGAACGCGCACTTGGCGAGCCGGCGGACACCATCTTTTCCGAATTCAGCGAACCGGTTGCCGCGGCATCGATTGCTCAGGTGCACAAGGCGCGCTTGGCTGATGGGGGCGACACGGTTGCCGTCAAAGTCCTGCGCCCCGGCATAGAAAAGGCGTTCCGAAAGGACGTTGATGCGTTTTACTTTGCCGCGCGGATCGCTGCAATTTTTGCCCCCGGCGCGCGCCGTTTGCGCCCGCTAGAAGTCATCGAACATTTCGACGGCGTGGTGCAGGGCGAATTAGATTTGCGATTGGAATCCTCTGCTGCTGGGGAATTTGCGGCCAATACCAAGGATGACGCGGGCTTTTCCCTGCCGCAAATCCGTTGGGAATATTCCGCGCGGCGCGTCATGACACTTGAATGGGCCGATGGCGTTCCAATGGGTGACAACGATGCGATTGATGCAGCGGGGCACAACCGCGTTGATCTGTCCGAACGGGTGCTGAAATTATTCCTTATGCACGCGCTGCGCGATGGTTATTTCCACGCCGACATGCACCAAGGCAACCTGAAGGTGGCCGGGAATGGGGACATTATCGCCTATGACTTCGGGATCATGGGCCACATCGATGAATACACGCGTCGCGTCTATGCCGAGATTCTGTTTGGCTTTATCCGCAAAGATTACAAACGCGTGGCCGAGGTGCATTTTGAGGCCGGATATGTCCCCGCCGACAAAGATGTCGATGAATTTGCCCGCGCCCTGCGCGCCGTCGGTGAACCGATCTTTGGCATGGACGCGTCCAAGATTTCGATGGGGCGGCTACTGAATTACTTGTTCGAAGTGACCGAACGCTTTGGCATGGAAACACGCACTGAACTTATCCTACTGCAACGCACGATGGTGGTCGTCGAAGGGGTCGCACGCAGCCTCAATCCCAACATGAATATCTGGCAAGTCGCCTCACCGGTGGTGACGGACTACATTCAAAAATCCATCGGCCCCAAAGCTGTTGTAAGTGATCTGTATAAAACCGCGCGGGTGCTGACCCGCTTTGGTCCACGCCTGCCTGCATTGGTCGAACAAGCCCTGATTGCGCAGTCCAATCCACACCCTCCCAAACGGCAGGGGTTCTGGCGTTGGATCGTTGTGACTGGGTTGATCGGTCTATGTGCAGGCGGTGGGCTGACTCTTTTGGTGAGCGGACTAACCTAGCTCGACCCGCCCTTCATTGTTCTTAAAATATGCCGGGGTCTGGGGCAGCGCCCCAGTTCGCCGATCGATCTAAGCTCACCGCTCAATCGCAAGCGCAATTCCCTGACCGCCACCAATACACATGGTAATCAGCGCTTTTGACCCGCCGATCCGCTCAAGCTCATAAAGCGCTTTGACGGTGATGATCGCACCCGTCGCCCCGACGGGATGACCCAAAGCAATTGCGCCACCATTGGGATTTACAATGGCTGGATCAAAACCAAGATCATTGGAAACAGCGAGTGCTTGGGCGGCAAAAGCTTCGTTGCTTTCCACGACATCAAAGTCGCTGGCTGACAACCCTGTTCGTTCAAGCAGGTTACGCACTGCGGGGATCGGACCAATGCCCATAACCTCGGGGCGCACGCCGGCATGCGCATACCCAAGCACGCGCGCGCGCGGCTTCAGGCCTGCTTTTTCTGCTGCTTCTGCCGTGGCCAAAACGACAGCTCCGGCACCGTCATTGATGCCCGAAGCATTACCTGCTGTGACGGTTCCATCTTTCTGGAACACCGGACGCAGACCGCCCAAAGCATCAAGGCTGGTTGCCTTGGGATGTTCGTCAACTTCAAACGCGACTGTATCGCGTTTTACGCGTACCTCGACTGGGGTGATCTGGCTGGTAAACCGCCCGTCCGCGATCGCGGTCGCCGCGCGCTGCTGACTTTGCATAGCGAAAGCATCCTGAGCCTCGCGCGTGATTGAATGTTCCGCGGCAACGTTTTCAGCCGTCACTCCCATGTGTCCTGTTCCAAATGGGCAATTCAACGCGCCAAGCATCATATCAAGCGTGCGCACGTCGCCTATTTTTGCACCCCAGCGTTGATCGGGAATGATAAACGGGGACCGCGACATGTTTTCGGCACCACCAGCAAGGCCAAACGAGGCATCCCCCAGCATCAAAGACTGAATAACTGACACAATCGCCTGCACACCAGACCCGCACAAACGGTTCACATTCATTGCAGGCACAGTGTCTGGCACCCCGGCTTGCAACGCCGCGACACGAGATAAATACATATCGCGCGGCTCAGTGTTGATCACATGGCCAAAGGCGACATGCCCAATTTGACCACCTTCAACGCCGGACCGTTCAAGGGCCGCTTTGGCGACCGTTGTACCAAGATCGATAGGTGTCGTGCCTGCAAGCGATCCGCCGAATGTGCCGATGGCGGTGCGCGCGCCGCCTAAGATGACGATGTCATTGGTCATAATGATCCTTTCAATTTGCGTCATGATGACGCCGCAGTGTCTGCAATGAAAGCCCCACACCTTGACAGAGACGCAACGGCACGGGCATCTCTCCGTCATGACGGATGAAACAGACGCTATCTTATCCCTTCTGCCTGCTCGCTTGAAAGAAGCGCGGCGGGTGCAAGGCCTGTCGCTTGAGGCAGTCGCAAAACTGTCGGGTGTCAGCCGATCCATGGTTAGCCAGATCGAACGCGGCGAATCCTCGCCCACCATTGCGACGTTATGGAATCTGACGCGCGCACTTCAGGTGGATTTTGCAGGCTTGCTTGAAGATGGGCCTGAATCCAACATTGAGGTGCTGCGCGCTGCTGATGTGCCAAGCATCGAAAACCGTGGTGCAGGATGCACCATTCGCATTCTTAGCCCACCCGAAGATGCCGGGCGGCACGAGGTGTATGAACTGCGTTTTAACGAAGGTGGCGTGCTCGATAGCCAACCGCATCGGCGAGGCGCGCGTGAACATCTGACTGTCATCGACGGTAAGCTGACCGTGACAAGCAACGGTACCAGTCAAAAAATGGGGCAAGGCGATACAGCGCGTTATGCCGCAGACGTGGCGCATAGCATCGAGGCGTCGCGACCAAGTCGTGCGTTTTTGGTGGTGCAGGACGCATAGTTTCCAACTTCACGGATTATTGTCCGGTATTTTGACTTCCTCCATTCAGGAATCAAATCCGTTATGTTAGACATCCTTTAAAGGAGACCTGACATGACGACGAATTTCCTATCGCACATCACGGATACGCTGGCGCAAATTGATGCGGATGGGATGACCAAACGCGAACGCATGATCACTTCGCCTCAGGCTGGTCGAATTGATGTAGGCGGGCGCGAAGTGCTGAATTTGTGCGCCAACAATTATCTAGGGCTGGCGGATCACCCAGATCTGATTGCGGCTGCCAAAGGTGCGATGGACAGTCATGGTTTTGGCATGGCCTCTGTTCGTTTTATCTGCGGAACACAGGATTTGCACCGCGAACTTGAACACCGATTGGCAGCATTCTTAGGGAAGGACGACGCCATTCTGTTTGCCGCATGTTTTGATGCCAATGGTGGTCTGTTCGAACCCCTTTTGGGCCCGGAGGACGCCATCATTTCAGATGCGCTAAACCATGCATCGATCATCGACGGCATTCGGTTGTGCAAGGCGCAACGCTTTCGTTACGCAAACAACGATATGGCACAATTAGAGACACAATTGCAGGCCGCCCGCGCTGCCGGTGCGCGCCACATCATGATCGCAACAGACGGCGTGTTTTCAATGGATGGGTATCTGGCAAAGTTAACCGAGATCACGGCGCTGGCCGCGCAATATGATGCTTTGGTTATGGTTGATGATTGTCACGCCACGGGCTTTATGGGCCCCAAAGGTGCTGGAACGCCCGCGCATGCAGGGGTCGAGGTCGATATCTTGACGGGAACACTTGGCAAGGCAATGGGTGGCTCGATTGGGGGGTACATCGCCGGGCCGCAACCCGTGATCGACTTGTTGCGGCAACGGGCGCGCCCCTATCTGTTTTCGAATTCTTTGCCGCCCGCGATTGTCGCCGCTGGTATCGAAGCGATCCGGCTGGTGGAAGAAGGTGACGCCTTGCGTGCGCAATTGTTCGACAACGCAGCTTATTGGCGGGCCGGTTTGACGCGGTTGGGTTTTGATGTGCTGCCGGGTGAACACCCCATCATTCCTGTGATGCTTGGTGATGCGCAAATCGCGCAGGACATGGCGGCAGGTTTGTTTGACGAAGGCGTCTATGTTTCGGGGTTTTTCTTTCCGGTGGTGCCACGTGGGCAGGCACGTATTCGCACGCAGATGAATGCTGCGTTGACGCGGGATGATCTGGATCGTGGGCTTAAGGCCTTCGAAGTCGCAGGCAAAGCCATAGGAGTTTTGTCATGACCAATGAAATGATCGCGCTGGAAAAAACGCACCCTCGCGAAGGGTTGTGGCAAGTGACAGCACCGGTGCCCGAGATTGGCCCTGATGATGTCTTGATCCGCATCACCAAGACCGGGATTTGCGGCACCGATATTCACATATGGAATTGGGATGATTGGGCTGCGGGCACAGTGCCGACGCCCATGATTACAGGCCATGAATTCGCGGGCGAGATCGTCGAATTAGGCTCTAACGTGCAGGATTTCACGCTTGGTCAACGATGTTCCGGAGAGGGTCATCTGATTGGCAAGTCGTCGCGTCAGTCACGTGCCGGCAAGTTTCATCTAGATCCTGCCACGCGTGGGATTGGCGTAAATGAACAAGGCGCCTTTGCCGAATACCTTCGATTGCCGGCCTTTAACGTGGTCCCGTTGCCGGATGAAATCAGTGACGATATCGGGGCGATCCTCGATCCGCTTGGCAACGCTGTTCATACCGCGCTTAGCTTTGATCTGATCGGAGAAGATGTGTTGGTCACAGGCGCTGGGCCTATCGGGATTATGGCAGCCGCAGTGGCCCGGCACGTGGGCGCGCGCAACGTCGTGATCACCGACGTGAACCCAGATCGTTTGGCGTTGGCTGCGCAGGTTGCAGATGTGGTGCCCGTCAATGTTGCGCAAGACGATTTGCGGGACGTTATGCCAAGGCTGAAGATGACGCAGGGTTTTGACGTGGGTCTTGAGATGTCCGGCAATCAAGCGGCTTTGGATCAGATGGTCGAGGCAATGACCATGGGCGGACGCATTGCAATGCTCGGGATTCCGCCCGGTAAGTCACCCGTAGATTGGAGCCGCATCGTCTTTAAGGCCATCACCATCAAAGGTGTCTACGGCCGCGAGATTTTCGAGACGTGGTACAAGATGATCGCCATGTTGCAGAACGGTTTGGATGTATCCCAAGTTATCACACATCGTTTTCATGCACGCGACTTTGCCGATGGCTTTGCTGCGATGAAATCTGGTTCGTCCGGTAAGGTGGTGCTTGACTGGACTTAAGCGCCCAGCGGCACCCGGCTCTTGTCGGTCAACAACCAACTTTGGGTGCCTTCAAACACGGCGACTGTCAGCGGCTTGCCATATCCAGCCCCTGTGTCGAGGTTAACCCGATTGCCATAATGCGTTGGGGTGTCCACGGGTGTGTGGCCATGTACGATCAGTTTTGGGAATGCCTCGGTGAAACTATGGAATTCTTGTCGAATCCATAGCAGGTCTTCTTCGGTTTGATCCTCAATTGCGACACCGGGGCGAATGCCGGCGTGTGCAAACATCAGATCGCCAACGACGTGACTTAGCTGCAAGCCTTGAAGGAAAGCGATATGCGACGCGGGCACGGCTGCATGAGCCTCCGCCTGGACATCCTTTTCGCGTCGTCTGCCGCTGGCATCCACGCCATAAGAGGCCAGCGTTGTGTCGCCACCGAGACGCGGGTGCAACCAATAAAGCTCGACCATCAAGTACGGATCATGTTGCAGCGGTTTTTGCATGAACCATTCAAACATGCGATCGTGGTTGCCCTTAAGGAACGTCCAGTTGCGTTTGTCTTGTTGCCCGTCGACCAATGTGTCCAGAACCGCGCGACTGTCCGGGCCACGATCGGTGTAATCGCCCAGAAACACGACATCAGCGTCTTGCCCGCCATCCGCTTCGATCAGCGCCAATACGCGGTCAAGTTCGGCTTTCTGGCCGTGAATATCGCCAATGGCATAAATGGGATGTGACATAGAAAACCAATTCCGAAATGAGAGACGCTTGCCGCTTAACTGAATTCAGGACTGGATGTAAGATGCATGGCCTGATTGAACTTAACGCATTCCTGTATCCGTTAAAAATTGGGCAATCCTAGTTGCATCCGCAGATTTCGAGTTCAACAGCGCTTTGATTGTGGAAATTGGGGCATGCGCGATTTGGCATCATGACGCGGTGCGTGGCAGTGTGGTGTATTACACTACAGCCAGGCGATGAAAGTCGGGCGTCGACGTCCCCGCGGACCTATTAGCTTAGGCAGCTTTGGGTCAAAATACCTTGCCGCAGCGGGGCGGGATGCGGTTCCCACAGTTTTGGACGTCAGACATACATAACCCATTTGAGGTTTAGCATGGCGATTTCCGTAAAGAGGTAAGGCGCACATGATGTGCGCCTTACTTTCATGAACCTTAGACGACTTCGAAGGCCAATGGTTTCACTTGCTTGAACATACCGGTGCCCTCAAGTGCTTGTAACACATCAGGGGTTACCGCGTTGTCGACGTAAAGCAAGGCAATTGCCTCGCCGCCGACAGTATCCCGGCCAAGAGTAAAGTTGGCGATGTTTACGCCGTTCTTGCCCATGGTGTTACCCAGCAGGCCGATGATGCCCGGCACGTCTTCGTTCGTGGTGTACAGCATATTCGCGCCAACTTCGGCGTCGATGTTGATACCCTTGATTTGGATGAACCGTGGCTTGCCGTCGGAAAACACAGTGCCAGCCACCGAACGTTCGCGCTTGGATGTCACGACGGTCACTTTGACGTAACCATCAAACGTGCCGGATTTATCCTGATTGGTGGTCGAAATTTTGATGCCGCGTTCTTTAGCGACAACAGGGGCGCTGACCATATTCACATCGGGGTTCACACGCTTCATGATACCAGCGACAACACCGCAATTCAGCGCCTCGAGGTTCATTTCGGATACGACACCGTCATAAAGGATGTTGATCGCTTTGATAGGTTCGTCCGTCATCTGACCAATGAAGCTGCCCAAGTGACCCGCAAGCTTGACCCACGGACCCATGACCTTGGCCTCTTCTGCCGTTACCGACGGCATGTTCAACGCGTTTTCAACCGCACCGGTCAGCAAGTAATTCGCCATTTGGTCCGCGACTTGAAGTGCGACGTTTTCTTGCGCTTCGGTGGTGGCTGCGCCCAAGTGTGGGGTGCAAACGACGTTGGGTAAGTTGAACAGCGGGTTTTCCTTGGCCGGTTCTTCGGCAAAGACGTCAAAAGCAGCACCAGCGACATGACCAGATTTCAAGGCTTCGGCCAGTGCGACCTCATCCACAAGACCGCCACGGGCGCAGTTGATGATCCGCACGCCGGGCTTCATCATTGCGATCTTTTCGGCGTTGATCATGTTGGCGGTCGTTTCGGTTTTGGGCACGTGCAGGGTGATAAAGTCGGCACGTTTGACCAGGTCGTCGAGTTCAACTTTCTCTACGCCCATCTTCTCGGCTTTTTCGGTGCTCAGGAAGGGATCGAATGCGATGACTTTCATCTTGAGGCCGCGCGCGCGATCACAGACGATGCCACCAATGTTGCCGGCACCAATCACGCCAAGGGTCTTGCCAGTCAGCTCGACGCCCATGAACTTGGATTTTTCCCATTTGCCCGCATGCGTAGAAGCGGAGGCCTCTGGGATTTGACGGGCGACTGCGAACATCATTGCAATCGCGTGTTCAGCCGTTGTGATCATGTTGCCGAAAGGCGTGTTCATGACGATCACGCCGTTCTTGGAGGCGGCCTCTTTGTCGATGTTGTCCGTGCCGATGCCGGCGCGGCCGATCACTTTCAAGTTCTTGGCGTTTTCGAGGATCGTGGGCGTGACGCGTGTGGCAGACCGGATGGCAAGACCGTCGTAGTCGCCGATGATTTGAGCCAGCTTTTCCTTGTCTTTGCCAAGGTCGGGTTGGAAATCGACTTCGATGCCGCGGTCTTTGAAAATTTGAACTGCGGCGGGGCTGAGCTTGTCAGAAATGAGTACTTTGGGGGCCATTATATTGGTCCTTTTGGATGTCGGATGGCGGAGAAAACTCCGCCTTACGGGAATGAAAGGAAGGGTAAGGCGGAGTTTTCTCCGCCTTAAGTCAGCTGCTTATTTCGGCTTCGAAAGCCCAAGCGAGCCAAGGCAACATGGCCTTGATGTCTGACGTTTCAACCGTGCCACCGCACCAGATGCGCAAGCCTGGAGGGGCATCGCGATATGCACCAATGTCGAGTGCCACGTTTTCGTCCGCCAGACGTTTTGCCACGGCTTTGGCAAATGCCGCGCCATCCGTGATGCGATCGTCACTGAACTTGAGGCAGACAGACGTCGTCGATTCCGTCGCCGGGTCAGCCGCAAGGTTGTCGATCCAATCATGCGTCGCGACGAAATCCGCAATTGCCTTTGCATTGGAATCCGCACGTGCAATCAAACCTTTGAGCCCGCCGACCGAACGCGCCCAATCGAGTGCAAAAAGATAGTCTTCGACGGCAAGCATCGAGGGTGTGTTAATCGTTTCACCGACAAAGATGCCTTCAATCAACTTGCCACCTTTGGTTAGGCGGAAGATTTTTGGCATCGGCCAAGCAGGCGTGTAGTTTTCCAACCGCTCAACTGCGCGTGGCGATAGGATCAACATACCGTGTGCGGCCTCGCCGCCCAGTACTTTTTGCCAGCTGAACGTGGTCACATCCAACTTGTCCCAAGGCAAATCCATCGCAAATGCAGCCGAAGTCGCATCGCAAAGCGTCAGCCCTTTGCGATCTGCTGGGATCGCGTCACCATTTGGCATTCGCACGCCGGATGTCGTGCCGTTCCAAGTAAAGCAAACATCGTTGTCGTAGTTCAGGGCGGCCATATCGACAATTTCGCCATAAGCGGCGGTGTGGACCGTATGTTCAATCTTTAGCTGTTTGGCCACGTCGGTGACCCAGCCTGCGCCGAAACTTTCCCAAGCAACCATTTCAGCGGGACGTTCACCCAGCAAGGACCACATCGCCATTTCATAAGCGCCCGTGTCCGAGGCAGGTACGATACCGATGCGGTAATTGTCAGGCACACCCAGGATGTCGCGGGTTTCTTCGATTGCCTGTTTCAGCTTCGCCTTGCCGACGGCTGCACGATGCGAACGGCCCAAAGGCGCGTCGGACAATGCGGTTAGGTTGTGTGTGGGGGGTTTGGCACATGGGCCAGAAGAAAAGCGCGGGTTTGCCGGGCGCGCGCCCGGTTGATTCATAGTCATTTCTGCTATCCTTACAGATAATCGCCCTTCGTTGGGGAAGGGTGTCCCACCGCCGGACATACGGAACCCTTGAAAAAACAGCAACAGACAAAGGGACGCAGCTTGCCGATAAATGCTGCCTTTTGTAGAATTCCCTAGGAACGCATGTTTCCTATTGGCACAAACCTAGTCGTGCATAGTCTTGGTCTTGACCCAGCCGGGGGTCAGTTTCGGCAACTAGACAACTTACCCCCGCATCCCTGAGAAGACTTCACGGCTTTTGCGGTAAAATTCGGAATTGTAAGCAACGACCCTACCAGTTCACATACAACGCCGCCGTTGACTTGCCAGCGAACGAACTTCAATGCTGCGCGAATGATCCCTGTCTCACATTCCATCCTTCGTAAAAGGTGCCTGTTCTGTTTCGTTAAACAGATCGTTAGGCCTTTTTGAGTGTATTCAAGAACAGCGCCACGAAGGTTACCGGAAGGTAAGTCATCGGAGCATGGGAATATAAAATGAACTTTCTATTAGTTTGAAAGCTGCGACTTTGTTTGTTTCCAAATGTTGTCCAAGTGCGAAATTCCGTCCTTGATCGCCTCGGCGTCTCCGACCTTTGCGGCATTCTCAACGGCTTTGAGTGAACTGCGCAATGGATCTGCCCCGAATACTGCCGCGCTGCCAGCGACCTTGTGGGCGCGTGCGGCGATTTCAAGGTAATCCTGAGTGGTTTGTGTCCTCAACCAATCCTGAAAGTCATCTGTCTCACTTACAAATCGGGACCTGAGTTTGGCAAAGGTCACTTCGCCTAAAGCCTCACGGGTTTCAGCAATATGGTTTATGTTGAACATGGGCGTATCAGAAGTTCCTTCTGTTTCACCATTTTGACGTAGGACCTCGCGCAATGCGTCACGGGATAGGGGTTTAGTGAGAATTCCGTTCATCCCATCGGCTAGGAATTCTTTCTGTTCTTCGACCATAGCGTTCGCTGTGAGGGCAACAATGGTCGTCTCTTTCGAGGCGCCCTCTTGGCTGCGGATCGTACGTGTTGCAGTGCGCCCGTCCATGACGGGCATGCTGATATCCATCAAGATCAAGTCGAATGTGGTCGCCTTTGATGTCTCGACACCTTGTTGCCCGTTGTGGGCCACAACAACAGTGTGGCCATCGGATTGAAGCATTTCGCTGGCGACGATGCGGTTGATTTCGTTGTCTTCGACAAGAAGAATGTTCAATCGTCGGCTTGGCGGTGTTGAAAGGACCTCGGTTTCGACCTCTTTTGGCGCGGCCGCTTGGGTTACCGGCATTTTAACCCAAAACGTGCTTCCCTCGCCGACGACACTTTCAACACCGATAACCCCGCCCAAAGCGTTCACAAACCGCTTGGCGATGCTCAAGCCTAGTCCAGTCCCACCAACATCGCGATCATAGGCAGTGTTGCCCGTCACGAAGTCGTCGAAAACGCGCTTGGTCAGGTTTTCAGACATACCCGGGCCTGTGTCGGTAATCTTGATGAGCAATTCGGCGGCATCTTGTTCGCCAACGTTTTCAATGGTCACTACGACCTTACCCCGTCGCGTGAATTTAACCGCATTGCCGACTAAGTTCATGATGACATGTTGCAACTTGTCATGATCGGACATGACCCAGTCCATACGGGGGCCATGCCATAGCCAAGTCAAAGATGTCTCGTTCTTTGAGGCTGTGCTGTTTTGATTGTCTACAATGTCTTGCAACAACGCAGAAATGTTCACAGGTTCAGACCGCGTATTGAGCTTGCCAGCATCGTAGCGCGTGATGTCCAAGACGTCGGAAATATGGTTCATGAGAAGGCGGCCTGAGGTTTCCATGTGTCCGACGTAACGGTCTTGTTTGCTGTTAAGTTCAGTGTCTTGCAGAAGGTTTAAGTTACCTAACAAACCGTTCAGTGGCGTGCGAATTTCGTGGCTCATCGTTGACAAGAAATCAGTCTTTAACTTTTCTCCGGCAAGGGCCGCGTCGCGGGCAGCCACCAATTCTGCTTCGGCAGCGACGCGTTGGGAAATGTCACGCAAGAACGCGATGAAGATTTCGCCTTGGTCTGTTGTCGCTGATTGAATGGCCAATTCGACAGGAAAAATACGGCCTTCGCGATGCTTGGCTTCCAATTGAACTCGGCCTTTACCAACGACATGTTTTTCGCCCTGGTCACGCATGCGCTTCATCCCTGCGTCATGCGCATCACGCAAGTGGTCAGGAACGATTACGGATCCAATATCTTTGCCAAGTACGTCGCGTTCCGAATACCCAAATATCCCCTCGGCAGCGGGGCTAAATTCTAAAATGAGCCCGTTGGAATCGCACACAACCACCCCATCCAAAGAAGTGCTCATGACCGTGGTCATCCGGGCCGACGTTTGTTTATTCTCTTGCTCGCGCCGATAAATTTGCATGTTCAGACGATTTAGAAACAGGATGGCCATCAACAGCACAGTAATCAGGGCAGTGAGCGCAATCGCCAGCTGCGTCATTGTGCGCGCAACGTTTTGGCGTTGTGCGTCAGCGGTTTCGGCAAAAACGTTTAACCCTGAATTGCTGAGAGCGCGAACCGTTGGTGCGATATCGTGTGTCATTTGAGACAACTGGGAAAGCTGCTCTATTAATTCCGCGTCTTGCGCATCAATCAATGGGACAGTTTCGTCAAAAAAGGCGGCCAATGTGTTTATGTGTTCGCGGGCCGTGGAATCGGCACGCAGAGCTTCAAAAATTGTTGCTTCTTGCACCGTCTTGACGCGACTGAAAAACACATCGAATTCTTGTCGAAGCTTGGCCGGTTCAACTGGGACGTTGTCCACCTGCTGAACAAATTCCAGAAACTCGACTTGGGTCTGAACCAAAGTCCATTGTACATTGTCGGACCGCGCAGAGCCAAGCAATCTGATCTCGCACGAGACATTGTACGCAAGAAGAGCAATGGCGCATATCGCGACAAGGCCCGCGAAGATTGCGAACTTGCGGCCCTTTCTCTTGGGTAATGATTGAGAGTTTAGCACCCTAAAACCTCTTAAGCTTGCATTGGCCGACGGACCTATAGGGCTACTTAACCACATCCAGCCTGTCGAGTTGCCAGATGCTTCGAGAATAAATCACTTCTGTGCGGTAATTGGCATTGCTGTCGTAAGGGTAGACGACCCACAGTGGTCCCTTGTCTCGTACAGACATCTCTTTGCCATCCATCAGATAAGCAATGATCGGGCCGTTTTCCACGGCGTCTGTGCTAGGGATTTTGACGGTATAGTCATTGATGGCTATTGCTAGAAACTGTCCTTCTTCAACCCCTATTTCGGCGGCAAGATCCACGAGCGAGACGCCAGTGAAGGTGTGAACGCCATTTGTCCAGATCGTCGATGTCTCGAACGAGGTTGCGGGCAACCCTGTCAGCATGTCGCGATCCAGAACAAACTTGTCCTCAATGTTTGTTTTGGTGATGTCGCCAGAAATGGACAACAAAACGTCCCCCGCTGGAACATCGGCACTGTGCGCGATGGTTGGGACTGAAAGACCGACGGCCAACACAAAGCCAAGAGACCTTTTAGCGGTGCAAATCAACATATCACTATCCTTTAAGACGATGCCGATCTTATGCCGTCGATCGAAAGTTCCGGCATCTGGGCATACGGATACGGTCCTATCCGTTCGGATAAGTCACCTATTCTGTTGGACGTGGGTCATCCAATCGAACAAAGGGCTAAGCTATCCCAATGGGTGACGGAACGCCCCATTCCCCCTATCGCCTGCGCCATTGATTGGTCATAGTCCTGTCTCATAATGTGCCTGCAGGTAACGAGGAAAGTGTGATGAGAATTCTAATTGCCGATGACCATGACCTGCTCAGAGACACGCTGGTCATGTTTCTAGAAAACGAAGGCAGTATGGTAATTGCCGCCGTAGGAACATTTTCGCAAGCGGCGGAACGCATTGAGACCGACGCGCCTTATGATCTCATTTTGCTTGATTACAATATGCCCGGGATGAATGGTCTGGATGGGCTTAAGTCCGCGATCGCCATGGGCGACGGTCAGAAGGTCGCTCTTATTTCGGGTGAAGCAACCAAACAAATTGCCGAAGCCGCGCTTGAGGCCGGGGCGTCTGGTTTTGTTCCGAAATCGTTGCCAGCAAAGTCGTTTGTCAACGCTGTAAAGTTCATGGCAATGGGAGAGCAATATGCACCCATCGACTTTATGACAGCGCCGGACGAAGCAGAAACCAACCCCTTGGCCGAGAATTTGACCGACCGAGAGTTACAGGTTCTCAAGGGATTGACGCAAGGCAAGGCCAACAAGGAAATCGCCCGCGATTTGGATGTTTCTGAACCGACAGTCAAACTCCACATGAAAACGCTTTACCGCAAAGTGGGGGCTGCCAATCGAACGCAAGCAGCGCTGATCGCCCGCGAAGCAGGGTTGTTTTAGAACCTATCCATTTGGATGGGGTCGCGACACCAATACCCTTAAGGTGACCCGTCCGCGTAGATGCAAAGTGTCCTGGGTCTCTGTATTTCCACTTTAAGGAGATACAAGATGACCCCGCAGAGTTCACAAACTATACGATCGATCAGATTGACGCATTCGCCTATGCGCTCGGGGATTTCTTTTCGCGGCATGGGTGATGCGGTTGCGCCAGAGCTCCCCGCAGTTTTCAGTGCTCAATCAAATAGGCTTGTCGAGCATACCGGCCAAGAACGTTTCCAATGACAAATTTAATGGTCGTCAAAAAAACTGCATGTCAGCAGAATCCGCAACCGCAATCAAGCCACGTGCATGCACCGGAAACCTCGCCGCTTCGGATCATTGTTGCTGAGGACAGCGAGGTCCAGAGATTGTATTTGTGCAGCATGATCAATGGCCTTGGCTACGACGCCATTGAAGCCGAAGATGGGCAGGCGGCCTTGGATCTTGTGACAAGCTCTCAAACGTCAATTGTGATTAGCGATCTGGCCATGCCCAGATTGAACGGCATTGGTCTAACCCGAGAAATCCGAGCCCTTGATCTGGAGTACTACGTCCATGTGATCATGTTGACGGGTGCAGATGAAACCGAAATTCGTGACAAGGCGCTACTTGCAGGTGTGGATGATTTCATCACCAAAGGGTCCAGCACGCAAATGCTTAAGGCGCGCATTCGAACTGCAACGCGCCTGATCAATCATGCGGCGGAGTTGGCCGAACGCACACGCATAATCAAAGAAGCGAACGACCGCATTCAGGAAGATCTGCGCGCTGCGGCAACGGCGCAACGCCAGCTTTTGCCAAATTTGCAAAACGATATTCTTGGTTTCGGAGTCGCATCCGCGTTTGTGCCTTCCGCTATTGTGTCGGGCGACATGTTTGGTTGTTTTCCCTTAAGTGAAAGCCAACTTGGTTTTTACGCGGTCGATGTGTCGGGTCACGGCGTGCATGCATCGCTTTTGTCCGTTGCGATCGGTCATTTGGTGACGCCAGATTACTTTCACAGACATGCATTCAACGAGGCCGGTCGACCTGATCCTGCCGCCATGGTTGCAACCTTGAACGCGCGTTTCAGTGCTTCTGAAAACGATGATTACTTTACTATGTTCTGCTGCATCATCGACACAACGAACGGTCAGATGGACTTCTGTCAGGCTGGTTATCCTTCAGCGTACTATGTCGATCAGGCGGGCCAAACGATGACGATCGGTGATGGCGGATTTCCCGTGGGTATGATCGATACCGCTCATTACGAAAACAACGATCATCAGTTTGAAGTCGGCGCCGCGTTGATCATCTGTTCTGACGCCGCTGCCGAAGCCGACAACTTAAATGGTGCACCTTTTGGAACAACGCGTGTCCGAGAATTTGCACAGTCTTTCCCTGCGGTCGCCATCAAAGATATCCCAGCAAAACTTGTCCATGCCCTGAAGACGTGGCGTGACGGCGCACCATTAGAAGACGATTTGACGGTTGTCGCGTTAGAAAGGAAGTTCCAATGATCCACACAAAAATAGTTGAGACAAACATTACCGTCATTGGGCCCGGCGTCGAACGCTTAACAGCCCTAAATGCAAAGACGTTTAAGGACGAGGTTGCGGCCCTGATTAATGGTGGTGCGACGCAAATTGTCATTGATTTCCAAGAGGTGAATTTTCTGGATTCATCTGGTCTTGGTGCATTGGTCGGGGTCTTAAAAAAGATAGGCCATCGCGGAGACCTTGTTGTGGCGGGGCTTAACAGCGATGTGCAGCAGATGTTCCGCATTTGCCGGATGGATCGCGTGTTCACCGTGTACAGCAACGCGGAAGAAGCTCTCCGGATGATGGTGGAAGCGCGGTGATCGAGCACCGTTATCATATGAAAAACGCGCTTGAGGACGTCGATCCGATGGTGATGTCTTTGAAGGATTGCGTTTGCGGAGCCCTAGAACCTTCAGTGGCTTTCCGGTTTGAGGTTTGCGCCTCGGAGACGCTGAAGAACATCGTTAAACACGCAAAGCCCGTTACTTTGGACGGGCAAATTGAAGTCACCTTAACCGAAACAACAGATACTCTTTTGATGACGGTGTTTGATCCTGTTGGTGCCGCGTATTTCGATCTTCGTGATCACGCGCCCGATTTGGAAACGGTCGATCCCCTTGCTGAAAGTGGACGGGGTCTTGGCCTGATCATGCACTGCGCCGACACCGTTGATTACGGAATGTCTAAGGGCCGAAACCGTTTGGTTCTTAGCTTTAAAAAGGGCCTCAAGTGCCCCACTTAACCACCCCAATTGATAAGCAGTTTGGAGAACAAGAATGAAGACCAACACCGTATCTAACTGGTTGCTTGCAACCATGGTCGCAACGTTCGGGTTGTCGGCGACAGGAACAGCTATGGCTCAGGATGTTGACGGATCAACGGCGGTGACCATCGATGGTGTGACCTTGAATGGTGAAGATTACCGTCGTGTCACTATTTCATCTCAAACGCCCCTGACCATTACTGGGTCGGAACCGGTTATGGCGGAATGCATCCGCGGTGAAAGAACGCAATCTTCTGCACATTTCGGCAGGAATGGAGTGTTGAATGAACGCGAATTCGCGATGGCAAAAACGGCGTGGTCGTATTTCGAAGAATTCTATCAATCCGATACCGGTTTAGTAAATGCGGTCGGGAATTTTCCTTCGACGACCCTTTGGGACACCGCATCTTATATCAGTGCTTTGGTTGCCGCATATGAGCTTTGCGTGATCGATAAGCGCGAGCTCGATCGTCGCGCGTCTCAACTTATCAAAACACTGCGGAACTTGCCGTTGTACCGGGGCGAAGCACCGAACAAGGTCTATAATTCAGCCACAGGTGCCATGGTTGACTATGCCAACAAACCAGGCGAAATCGGTATGTCTGCCAATGATATTGGGCGTCTATTGGTCTGGTTGAAAATCCTCAAAGAACGTCACCCGCACCTTGCAAACAGTGTGGACAACGTGCCGATGCGTTGGAATTTTTGCAATCTGGTTGGCGAAGAAGGGCGCATGTTCGGATCCTTTGCGAAAAGCAACGGCGAAACGCGTTACGTTCAAGAAGGCCGCCTAGGCTATGAAGAATATGCCGCCAAAGGTTTTGCGCTTTGGGGCTTTGATATGGGTCGTGCGATGGCGCCCCAACCACTGGAATATGCGACAATCTACGACGTTCGAGTGCCTTATGATGGGCGGGACCCGCGTGTATTCCGCAGCCAGAATTACGTGCTGACCGAAGGTTACATTCTAGATGGCTTGGAAATGGGTTGGGATTTGCCGGACGATGGCAGCAATGACGGTATGGTCGCAAGCAACGGATGGCGCGCTGAATTTGCTCAACGCATCTATCTTGTCCAGCAACGACGGTTTGAACAGACAGGCATCATCACTGCACGGTCTGAACATCAGGTCGAAGGCAGCCCATACTTTGTTTACGACAGCATCTTTGCGGGAGGATATGCATGGAATACGCTGGACCCGACGGGCGAATACCAGCCCGATCGTGCGGCGGTATCTGCGAAGGCTGCCGTCGGCCTTTGGGCCCTTTGGGACACGGATTATACCGATTTGTTGTTTGAAACTGTCGCTGACCTTTCTCAACCGGATCGCGGGTTTTATGAAGGTCTGTACGAAAACGGCAATGGTTTCATCCCGTTGCAAACGGCAAACAACAATGGGGTGATCCTTGCCGCACTTTTGTACAAAGTGCAGGGACCCATTTTGCAACATGTGAACCAGAACACCCAAGTGTGGGACACTGCATTCATCGGCACAGACATTCGTGACAATAAATGCCATCCCAATCGCATGGTCGAAGAAGTTCCTTGCTGCGCCTGCGCCAACCGGAACACCATTCCCCCCGTCATTCCAGTGGAAGAGTTCCTGTATTGTCGTCCACTTGTTGGCTCAACAGAAGTCGCAGCGACCGAGTGCAGCACTAAAGAACATAACCTAGATCTGCCGAAGGTGCGTCAGGTTTTGCCATCCAGCTGTTCAATTTCGGCGTCCAAGCCATGACGTCGTCGTCCAAACCTCGCCTGATCTGGTTTGACGCAAACCGAACGTTCGCCGCGATGGGAGTTGTCTTGATTCATTCGACAACGGATTTCAGTGGCAAGGTGTTCCCCGAAGCTTCGCAAGGGGAACGCTTTGTTCCGGTGTTCCTACGCTCAATCGGGGAATTTTCAGGTTCTGAAATGTTCTTCATGTTTTCGTTGTTTTTGATGGCCATGCGCGTGGATAAAAAAATGCCAACCTACGGCAGCGCAATCGCCACACAAGCCCATCGCCTGCTTGTACCATTCTTGTTTTGGGCAGTGTTTTATGCGTTTTTCAGATTGATCAAAGCAGACGCGTTTAACTATGCGCCATACATCTGGGATCAGCTTGGTCAGGTGCAAAGTTGGCTTGGTTATCTGATCTTAGGTAAATCCCAGTATCACATGCATTTTCTGCCGACTTTGTTTGTTTTACTTCTGTTTTATCCAGTTATGCGATCGGCGACGCGGTATCCCATCCTTGGCCTTACGGTCGTCATCACCATCGGAGTGATGAACAATCTTCATGGGTTCATTTGGGGCTTGGACATTGATGCCACCTTGCGCGACTACATCCTGCGCATGGTTAAGATATTTGGCTATGTTGGGTATGGTATGGCGGCCTTTGCGATTTACGGGCTCTGGAACGATGGAATCCCTCGCGGCGAGTCCCGCTTGATACGTCGCGTAGCGCTGTACTTTGCCGTTCTTGCCTATTTGGCGACACTTCCATTTTTCCACATTGCGTTCGAAACTGGTGCGTGGGGCATAAGATCTGGATGGGACTTTTACGGGCATTTCCTTTTGCCGGTGCTTGTGTTTTTTATCTTTATGGGGGGGCAATATCTGTACTGGTCTGAACGGTGGACCTTGCTCGCTAAGTATTCGTTTGGTGTTTACCTTGTGCATCCGTTGATCATCGACTTGTTTGACGTGGCGATTTTCACAACGGGCTTGTCGGATCATATGACGCCGTCGCTTGTCGTGATTAGTCGATTTGCATTCGCCTTGCCGATGTCGTTCGGATTGGCAGTGGGTTTGTCCAAACTCAGATCGCTCGCATGGACTATCGGGCTTGGACCAACGCCGTGGGATGTCGCACGATTACAGCAGGAAAGCGCATAACCGTGGATAATTATTTTCGCAAATACGAAGACCGCACACCGGAACCGCCGTTAGGTTATTCGGCGACGCGTGAATTGCTGTGGCAATTTTTGGCGGTCTTCGCGCTTGTTGTAGGTGCGTGGTATATTTGGTGGCGCTGGACTGGGTCGTTGAACACCGAAGCCTTGTGGTTTGCGATCCCCTTAGCCGTGGCAGAAACCTGTGCTTTCTTTGGATTGATTTTGTTCGTTTTCAACCTTTGGAAAGACGACCCCATCGCAATGCCAGAGCCACCTGTGACCCTGCGCGACATTGCAACTGACAACCCTGACGGTGATCGTGTTTTGATCGTCGACATCATGTTTGCGACGTACAATGAAGACCCCGAATTGGTGCGCCTTGGTATTAAAGATGCAAAGAAAATTACCTATCCGCACCCGATCGATATCCGCATTCATGTGCTGGATGACGGACGTCGGAACGAGATGCGCAAAGTGGCTGAGGATGAGGGTGTAAGTTATATTTCACGCGCCACAAATGAAGGTTTCAAAGCGGGAAATTTGCGCCATGCAATGGAACAAACTTCGGGTGATTTATTGATCATTTGCGACGCAGATACGCGACCATTTCCTACAATTCTTCGCAACACTTTGGGTTATTTCACGGACCCAAAAATCGCATGGGTGCAGACCCCACAGTGGTTCTATGACCTTCCTGAGGGCGAAAGCCTTGACGCGTCCATGGGTCAACGGTTTGGCAAAGTCGGGGCCACGATTGGGCGCGGCATTCAAAACGTTATTGGCCCTGTGCAAGTGGGTAATGATCCGTTCGTGAGTGATCCCAAGATGTTCTATGACATCATTCAACGGCGTCGAAATTGGGCTAACGGTTCGTTTTGTTGTGGGGCCGGATCCATCCACCGACGCGAGGCTGTCATGGAGACCGCGCTTCGCAGCTTTGGCACCAAGGTTGAGACGCGCACACATGCGACTGAAGAAATAATTACGGTTACAAACAAAGAACGCGATATTGCACCGGATTTGATGGACGCTATTCGAACCGAGGCAGCGACAACCGAAATTTTGACGCCTTACAAGTTCCATGTCTCTGAAGATATTTATACCTCTATCTTGATGCATTCGGACCGCGAACGCGGTTGGAAGTCCAAGATGCATCCCATTGTGGAAAGCAAGATGTTGTCGCCCCAAGACCTGCTGACTTGGACTGTCCAACGCTACAAATATGCGGGTGGCAGCCTTGATATTTTGGTCAATGACAACCCGTTGTTTCGGCGTGGTCTGACGTTCTCCCAACGCGTAATGTATGCGACAACATTTTATTCCTATCTTGCGCCAATCTGGAATGTGATCTTTCTTGTTGCGCCGATCATTTATCTGTTCACAGGTGTATCGCCCGTGTCGGCCTATTCGGCGGACTTCTTTTGGCATCTGATCCCATTTCTTGTGACGCTTGAGTTGGCCATGATGGTCGGAACATGGGGTGTTTCCGGCTTTGCCGCCAAATCAAGTTATTTGTCTTTCTTCCCTTTGGGGCTTCGCGCCATCTGGGCTGTGATCACGGGACAAAAGATATCTTTCAAAGTCACTCCGAAAGCACGTCAATCGGGCAACTTTCTAGCACTTGTTCGGCCCCAAATGGCAATTGTCGGGCTGACCGCCTTGGCGTCGGTTTGGGGCATCAGTGTACTTTTGCTAGGGCCAACAACACATTCGGCGACGGGCATAATTTCAAACATCCTTTGGGGATTCAACAATTGCTTGGCCATGTTTGGCATAATCGCTGCCGCACTCTGGGTGCCGAAATTAGACGAAGGGACCGACGGATATGGGCTTTAAAAACAACCTCATTAACGCACGTAGCCACATCATCTTTCTGGTCGCTTTAGGGTGTGGTCTGGCTTTGGTGACTTCTATTGATCGCCGTCTTGAAACGGACCCGATTGCATCAAATACAGGCACGCAAATGGCACAGTTCGAAGACATTACTCCGTTGCCTTTGGCGGTCACTGGCGCATCGTCTGAGACAGACCTTGAATACGCCCGCGTCGCTTGGCGATATTTTCAGAACAACACAAATCCCAACACGGGCCTTGTGAATTCGACCGACAACTACCCCTCTACGACGATGTGGGAAACGGGGTCTTATTTCGTCGCGACGATTTCGGCGGAAAGACTGGATATCATTGAACGCACAGAAGCAACGGCGCGGATTGGGCAGGCACTGGAAACGCTTCAAGAGATGCGTCTGTTTGATGAGATTTTACCGAACAAAGCCTATGATGTGCGCACGGGCGATTTGGTCAACTATGCGAACGAACCGGTCGAAAGGGGTTTGGGATGGTCAGCTTTAGATATTGCTCGCATGGTTGGTGCGCTCGGCCACGTCGAAGCAAATTACCCGGAACTGGCCCTCGACACGTCATCCCTGATGGAACGCTGGAGCCTTTCTAGCATGGTGGAAGATGGCCAACTTATTGGGGGCAACATGATCGACGGAAATCTGCGTCGCGATCAAGAAGGTCGCGTTGGATATGAACAATACGCCGCTAAGGCGATGATGCTGTTTGGGTTTGATATGTATCGCGCCTATGACGCGGAAAACCATCTGATGGTGCGTGACGTCAAAGGGCATGCGATTCCAGTCGATACGCGCCTGCACCGTAATATTACCCCCGCATTCACCGTCAGCGAACCATACTTGTTTGATGGGTTAGAGTTTGGGTTCGACGCACGTTCGCACCGGTTCGCCACATCGATATACGCGGCTCAAGAGGCGCGGTTTCGCGAGACTGGTATTTTAACGGCCGTTAGCGAGTCACACATCAATGTCGCCCCCTATTTTATCTATTCTTCCGTTTGGGGCGGCGGTGCGCCTTGGGCGGTGATGACCTTTAGCGGTGATCGTATGGATAGCCGTCGCACGGTAACGACAAAAGTTGCCTTTGCTTGGGATGCATTATTCGGCACGCAGTATACACGTGAACTTTTGACCGCGATCGCCCCTTTGGGTGATGCGGAACGTGGTTGGCCGGAAGGCATCTATGAGATTGACGGCACGACCAACACGTCGGTCACCGTCAACACCAACGCAGTGGTCTTGGCCGCACTGGCATTTCGCGCCCATGGCCCCTTAATCCGGAAACAACCATGAAGTATTTTACATATCCCTGTGTTGTGGCGTTAAGCTTCTTGGGCACTGCAGCTATCGCGGACCCTTGTGTTTCAGCCACCTTTGATCGTCCGCTCGAAGGGGCGACGGATGTCGTTTCATATGTGTCAGATGTGCCGTCGGCTTATTTTCCCGCTTTTTGGCAGGAAGGCAATTTTGACGGGTTCAAGTACAAGATGTTTGCAACCGCTGAGGCAACGGTGCGCCCGATGAATCCAAATCAGTATTGGGCCATCGCACTTACTTGCGATACTTCTGAACAAGCGTGCGCATCAGTTAACACAGGGTTACCACCCGCAGATGCCATTGCTGTGGCGCAAGACATTGGCCAGTGCTTACTTGGCATAGAAAACGAGACGGTCGCGCCAACCCTTCCTGTGCCCCCACAGCAAGATTTAGCTAATGCCAACGAAACAGCAGAGACACAGGCGTTGGTCATCCAGGACGACATAACTTGTGGCAGCGCAGCGTTAAACGAGGCCACCGATGTCGCCACAATGCAGCGCCTTTTAGTGATGGCAGGACAAGATCCGGGGCCCGTAGACGGATTCCTTGGGCCACGGACCTTTTTAGCGATGGAAACTTTCGTCACGGGTGCCAATTGGGGTACTTCTATTGCCAAGGTCATCGCCTTGCTTGATGCGCGCCTTTGCGAGGGTGCAACCTAAACCATCCGAAACCGGCTAGCGATCTCGACGCGAAGTTCGCGATAAATTTGTACACCTATTGCCTTCAGTCATAGCCAGCAGTGTTCAGGGCCTATCCGTTTGGGGCATCGTTTGTCTCTTTGACCTTTAGCATTTTATTCCAAGTCCTGCGAAACAAAGTCTATCTCAACACCCGGTGCGTTCAGGGTCGCCTCCCCCTCCAATGGCCTCCCTGAACGCACGAAAATGAATGGACGTAGCATGGCAACCGATTTCACTCAGACGACCAACGATATCTTTGGAACAGTCGAAGACGACGTGATCACAACGACCGATGTGTCCAAGGTAAACGGTTTGGAAGGCGATGATTTGCTCGTCAGCACCGATGCCAATGACCTTGGCGCAGGTGATATGGTTGGTGATGAATGGACGTTTGTGAACGGGGAGTGGATTTACAATTACGGCGTAGTCATCGTGTCCGATTATGGATTGAATCGATCGTTCGACGACACGATCACGACTGGTGCAGGGAACGACGTTCTGCTGGGCAACGGCGGCAACGACAGCCTTGATGCTGGCGACGGCAATGACCGTGTGAATGGCGGCAGAGGCGACGATATCGCGTTCGGTGGAAACGGCGATGATATTCTGAACCTAGAAAATGGCGATGATTATGCCGAAGGCGGTGTTGGTCACGACATCATCAACGGCGGAATAGGCGATGACGTGATCTTTGGCGATGTCAAAGGCGACAACCTGCTTTCTGATTTCAATGGGTCCGCGACAACGTTCGACGCTCTTGCTCAAACGGGCACTTGGACGATGAATGACTCTTTTGGTACATCCGTTATCTCTCAATCCGCACAAACGGTAATTGGAGAAAGCTACACGATTTCCTTCAGTCTTGCGGCAAACTTGGCGGGTGGTCATTCATCAGGTGCGGTTGAAGTAATCTGGAACGGTGAAGTCATCGACACGGTTCAAGCCACCTCGGGTGCTTACGAGACCTTTGAAGTCGAAGTCATCAGTGACGGCAGCCAAGGTGAGTTAAGTTTCTGTTCTGTCGAAGCTGATTCAAGTGTTGATTACAACTTTGACGGCCCGATCGTGACCTATGAAACCGAAATGGTTATCGGTGGCGAAGACGTGTCCGTTCAGGCATTTGCGCCCGGCCAGGCACAACTATACCAAGTCATTGACGGGCAACTGAATATCTTTGATGTCGACGCTAAAGAATATGTTGCGATCGGTGATCAACCTGATTTCAAAATCAATTCCGTAGGGTTTAACATTGAGGATGATCTGATTTACGGGGTCGCCAAATCCAATGGCACGGATTCATTGGGCAACGCAGTAAGCGTTTCTGATATTGTTATGATTGACGCCTCAGGTTCGACCTTTCGCATCGGAGAAGGGTTCTACGCGGATTACGTGGGTGATTTCGACGACAATGGGAACTTGTGGACATTCCATTCGAGCCTGAACCGTCTGAGCGTGGTGGATGTTGATCGGTTAGACGCTGATGGTAATCCAGAAATCTCTCATTTTAAATTCCCGACGAACCTGTTTTCCGACAGGACGTTCGACATGGCCTTCAATGCTGAAGATGGAAAATTCTATGCAATTGTGGCCCCAAGCACCAATGGAGGAGACGGCAAGGTCGTGGCGATCGATGTCAGCACAGTTGCTGATGGCGGGATGCCAGTTTTCTCAGAGATTGCTATCACCGGAACGCTTTACGGCGACACCATGGAAGCCGGCCTTGCCAAAGGTGCCTATGGCGCTGTCTTCCTTGACGGTGAAGGCAACCTTTATTTTGGTCTGAACGAAGGTGATCATGATTTGGATTCTTCAACCGACGTTGAAGGTGCGATTTTCAAGGTCAACATGGATTGGGAAACGGGTCAGGCATATGCTGAATTTATGTCCGAGGCCCCTTCAACTGGATCCAATGATGGCGCAGTTGATCCCAGGTCTTCTGACGTGTTTTCTGAAATTGACGCAGATGCCGCAGTTCTTATTCAGGAAGTCACGCTTGTGGCGACAAACGGTGGCAATGACAAACTACGTGGCGGCGCCGGTGTTGATGAAATCCACGGAAACGGCGGCGATGATACCCTTCACGGAGGATCGGGTGGCGACGAATTATTCGGCGACGATGGCGATGATCGATTGAACGGTGGCACTGGCAATGATTGGATGTCAGGCGGCGTCGGGAATGACAGGATCCTTGGTCAAAGTGGTGATGATGTATTAAACGGTGACGAAGGTGACGATTATCTTCATGGTGGAGCCGGCGACGATGTTTTGTCTGGCGGCGAAGGTGTCGACAAGATTGTTGGTGGGACTGGATCCGATACCATCGAAGGTGGCAAAGGGGACGACAACCTTTGGGGCGGAAATTGGGTGGATGACGTAACCACGGACACCTTTGTGTTTTCGGCAGGCGCTGGCAAAGATTACATCCATGATTTCGAAACTGAGTTTGACCTTATTGATCTGTCGCACTTTGGCACGACGTTTAGCGCGGTGAGTGACGTGACAATTGATCATGGATGGGCGACTGTGATCGATCTTCAAATGCTGACCGGGGCCCAAGACGGTGACCGGATTGTTTTGATGGCAGTTAATGCGGATGAACTTAGCGCTGACAGTTTTGTCTTTTAAAACGGCAAATCTGGGCGGCGGATGATGGAGCGACGAAATCTGCCGCGCCACAATTGTCTGCACTGCGGTCAGGGTGGTGTCGTAGGCGAAGGGTCGTTATAGCGCCGTCTAGAGCTTTACGCGCGGTGCGCCCGCCCCTTTTCGGAACTTTTGCCTGATGTTTGTTTGCACTTTGTTAACGTCCCCATCGAAACCTTCGTTGGACCCGGCTTTGGTTGAGTCTTTGCGCAATGCGTGGGGTGGAGGGGATGCACAGTGGTTGGCTGTAGATGAGGCGGTCGCGTTTTCCTTGAATGTCATGCCAGACAATCGGTGGGAGGTTTGGGCCGACGTGCAAAAGTTGGGCGTCGATCTAGTGATCACTCCGTTGGCAGGACGGCGCAAGGCGATGCTTCTGGCGGACATGGACAGCACCATGATCCAGCAGGAATGCATTGACGAGCTTGCAGATGTTGCTGGCGTCGGTGACCGAGTCAAAAGCATCACAGCGCGCGCCATGAACGGTGAACTGAATTTTGAGGCCGCTTTGCGTGAACGGGTCGGATTGCTTAAAGATCTTCCTGAAAGCGTCATTTCCGAAGTTCTGGCAACGCGGATCACGTACATGCCTGGTGGCGCGGTTTTGCTTGCGACGATGAAGCGAGACGGTGCCTATGCGGCATTGGTTTCCGGTGGGTTTACCGCCTTTACTTCGGCCGTCGCGGGCCATCTTGGGTTTGACGAAAATCGCGCGAATACCTTTATTGTTGAAGACGGTGTTTTGACCGGAGACGTCGGCATGCCGATCCTTGGGCAACAGGCAAAAGTTGATGCGCTGGAAGAAATCACTACGCGTCTTGGTTTGGAACCTTCGCAGGTTTTGGCTGTGGGTGACGGTGCCAACGATCTTGGGATGTTAGGGCGTGCGGGCATGGGGGTGGCTTTACATGCCAAGCCCAGTGTCGCGGCGCAGTGTGATGTGCGGGTGAACTTTGGTGATCTGACAGCGCTGTTGTACCTGCAAGGTTACGCGAAGTCCGAATTCGCCGGCGCATAGGGGGCCAGCCCCCCAGCCTGCGGCTTCCCCCCGGAGTTTTTCTGGCAAGATGAAGTTGATACCTTAAAGAAGAACGGGCGCTGCGCGAAGATATCCGGTTTCTAGGCCATCCCAGTTTTTGATCGGAGCGTTGGTATAGGCAAGCGCTTCGGGGTGATTGGGGTCGAGTGCGCCCAACCGGACAAGAATTTGGGCCATAGCACATTCGCTGGCTCGCGTGGCACCGTCTGTAATCTTAAGCGCGACGCCCATTTTTTGTTCCGGCAGTATCGCGACGAAATATCCTTCGGCCCCGGTTTTTATTGCAACGTTGTTGCCCGCGGCCCGCATGAGGCGCGTGCAGCCGCGGCCTTCACCTGCGACTAGATCAGGATGTTTGGCCATTGCGTTGCGCAGCTGCCCTTGGGGGCTGTCGTTATCTGCCGCAGCATATGCGGCCATTGCGCGGGCCATACCGTGCAACGTGCACGCGTGGTTCGGGGCGGAGCAGCCGTCGATCCCAAAACCGGGTGATGTTTCTTGGGTCATCCGCTCAAAAGCGTCCAAGCAAGCGGTTTGCACGGGGTGGTCGCTGGCGACATAGTTGGGACCGCCGTTCAAGTGGGCAGAAAGCGTTAGAAAGCCAGCATGTTTGCCTGAACAGTTGTTGTGAATGCGGCAAGGAGATTCATGCGCGCGGATCATCGCATCGCGGATGTCTTGATCGCGGGATACTTGTGTGCCGCAGCAAAAATCATCGTCTGTTTTGCCGATGTGGGCCATCCATGCACCGATCTTGTCCGTGTGGATCGCGGCACCTTGATGCGATGCGCAAGCGAGTGCGAGGTGTTCGGACGTGAGGTTGTGCGCGGCAGCGGCTCCACTTTCGATCAACGGCAGGGCTTGTAGCATCTTTGAAGACGACCGAGGCAGCACAACGGCTGTCGGTTCCCCCCACGATTCCACGATCTGACCGGTGTCATCACAGACCACTGCATGGCCCGAATGCGCGCTTTCCAAGAAGGGTCCACGCCAGATTTCAGCTAAAGTCACGGCGTTATGGGCTGGATGCGTCATATTTCCCCTCACTTCTGCGCGAAAAACTGCCAATTCAGCTTTCCTGCGTCGCGAATTTCGCGCTAATGTGCCACTTGTCGAGAAGAATTGCCGTCCTTGCAAGAGAATGCGCCAAAAACGGTGTGCCAGAGGTACGGTTTGCGATTGAGGTTTGGACAGCTTGGAGGCTGTAAGAATGGGAATAACGTCGAAATTCATGCTTGGTTTGGGGCTCGTGTCGTTGATGGCAGGGTCTTCGCTGGCGCAAGAGCAAAGCACAAACCGCGTTGCGGCCAACACAGACTGGAGTGTTTTTGTTGAAGACAATCCGACTGAGTGTTGGGGTGTCGCCACTCCTAAGGAGACGGTGAACACGCGAGAAGGCCGCGTTGTTGCGGCGACGCGGGGCCAAATCCTGTTGATGGTATTTTATCGTCCAAGTGCCGGTGCTCAAGGTCAGGTGGCGTTTACCGGTGGGTATCCGTTTCGGTCTGGGTCGACCGTTAACTTGAATATCAGTGGCAACGAATTTGAACTGTTCACGGACGGCGAATGGGCGTGGCCTGCGACAACTGCGGATGACAGCAAGATCGTGACCGCTATGAAACGCGGGGCTGACGCGGTTGTGACTGGCGTTTCGGGTCGCGGCACGACGACCAAGGACACGTTTTCGTTGCTTGGGTTTACAGCAGCCGTCGATGATGCGGCGGCACGCTGCGGCGGTTAAAGCGCTGTATCTTTTTTCAAACTAACGAGAGTGGCTGTGCAGAGATGCACGGCCGCTTTTACATTTGCGAAGATTGGGACCTGAAAGATCAGGCACTAAATGCGTATTCAATGAAACCCGAAAGGATACTGCCATGGTTACCACCACTGTACACACGCTTGAGTCTGCCCCTGAAGGGTCCAAGCCGTTGCTTGAAGGATCAATTAAAGCATTTGGTCGGCTGCCCAGTTTGCATGCCGTTATGGCGACCAGCCCTGCTTTGTTGGAAGCTTATCAGCAGGTGCACCGTCTTGTGATGAGCGGTACAGAATTCACTCCGGAAGAACGCACAGTTGTATGGATGACTGTTAATGTTGCAAATGCATGCCACTATTGTGTGCCCGCCCACACTGCGATCGCCAAGATGGAAAAGATTGACGACGATGTTGTGAATGCATTGCGCAATGAGACGCCTTTGCCAGAAAAGCTGGAAGCGCTGCGTGCCTTTACTTTGGCCATCCGCGACACCCATGGGCATCCCAGCTCGGATGCTGTCGCAGCCTTTGAGGCGGCAGGTTATGGCGAACGGGCCATTCTGGATGTTATTCTGATTGTTTCTCAGAAAATTATGTCGAACTACACGAATGCGATCTTTGACACACCGACGGATGAAGCATTTGCTGCTTTTGCTTGGAAACCCAAAGCAGTTGCCGCCGAGTAATCGAGCGTTGGGCACTGGGGGCCAACCCCCAGACCCCCGGAGTTTATTTGGCAAGATGAAGAAGGGCGGCCGTTGTGATGGCTGCCCTTTTTATCATTTTGCGCGAATCCTTTTGATCGGCCGCGATTTCCCTATATAGGGGCGCATCACCTTACCATTTGGATTTTATGCCATGGCTAACGCGCCAATCACGCAGGACGTAATGACGATCCCCCGGAAATTGCCGGAGGGGCCTATGAACCTTGTCGGCCTGACACGCGATGCGATGCGGGACGCGTTGATCGCCCAAGGGACGCCGGAAAAACAGGCCAAAATGCGCGTGGGCCAGATTTGGCAATGGATTTACCAATGGGGCGTGCGTGACTTTGCCCTCATGACGAACCTGTCAAAAACATATCGCGCCGAGTTGGCCGAGACTTTTGTCATTGAAATTCCCGAGGTCGTTTCCAAGCAGGTGAGCACTGATGGCACGCGCAAATGGCTGGTGCGTATTGCAGGTGGTCACGAGGTCGAGGTTGTTTACATTCCCGAGGACTCGCGAGGGACGCTGTGTATTTCTTCTCAGGTTGGATGCACGTTGACGTGTTCATTTTGCCATACGGGCACCCAAAAGCTGGTGCGCAATCTGACCGCGGGTGAAATTGTCGGTCAGGTGATGATGGCCCGCGACGATCTTGAGGAGTGGCCCACACCTGGTGATCGCAATGTTGAGACGCGCCTATTGTCCAATATCGTGCTGATGGGCATGGGCGAGCCATTGTACAACTTTGTAAACGTGCGTGACGCGATGAAAATCGCGATGGATGCCGAAGGTATTCAACTGTCGCGCCGTCGCATTACCCTAAGCACCAGCGGTGTGGTGCCAGAGATTGCCCGCACAGCTGAAGAGATCGGATGCCAGTTGGCTGTGTCCTTTCACGCCACCACAGATGAGGTGCGCGATACATTGGTGCCCATCAACAAGCGTTGGAACATCGAGACGCTTTTAGATGCGCTGCGCGCGTATCCTAAAGTTTCCAACTCAGAACGGATCACGTTTGAATATGTGATGTTGCATGGGGTGAACGACAGCGACGAAGATGCACATCGCTTGGTGAGACTGATCGAAGGCATTCCAGCAAAGATTAACTTGATCCCATTTAACGAATGGCCCGGCGCTCCTTACACCCGCAGTTCGAACAACCGCATTCGTGCCTTTTCCGAAATCGTCTATCAGGCCGGCTATGCCAGCCCTGTGCGCAAACCACGTGGCGAAGACATTATGGCAGCTTGCGGCCAGCTAAAGTCCGCAACGGAACGTGCGCGCAAGTCGCGCAAGCAGATCGAAGCCGACGCAGGGTTGTAACCCCACATCGACTGGGGCGTGCCGACCTTGCGTATGACTTGTGGCGGTCGTCAAGCGAAGATGAAATCGGAGTCCGTCAGGGTACCGGAAAAATTTGCCAATTCGATTTCGAACCAATTGCTGTAGGACAGCGTCGTGTCGTTGCCCGTGGTGCTGAGTGAGAATTGATTGAGGGTCGAAAACCCAAAATCCGACACGTCAATGATGTCCAAGCCACTCGTAAAGTCCAGGATTCTGTTGGTTTCGAAAGCGTCTAAACTACCAAACAGGAAAACGTCCGCGCCGCCGCCGCCAGTCATGACGTCGGCCCCATCGCTGCCAAACAACGTGTCGTTTCCGTTACCGCCTGTAAGAACGTCTTCGCCGTAACCTCCGTTCAGTACATCATTGCCCTGACTACCGTACAGGCTGTCATTGCCGTTTCCGCCAAACAAAGAATCGCGTCCGTTCCCACCATAGATACGATCGTTGTCGGTGGAACTGCCGGAATAGTCATCAGCCGTCGAATCCCCGACCAGATAATCTCTGCCTTTTCCGCCGTAGAGTGTGTCACTGCCGCGACCACCGATTAAGCTGTCCTGATCGGTGCCGCCCCCAAGTCGGTCGTCGCCATCGCCGCCATACAGTTCATCTTCATCCCGTTGTCCAAACAGGCTGTCATTTCCATCACCACCGAACAAAGTATCGATGCCGTTGCCACCAAAGATACGGTCGTTGTCGGTCGCATCACCGGAATAATCATCAGCGGTGAGGTCCCCGACCAGATAATCCCTGCCGGAACCGCCATAAATGGTATCACTGCCGTTGGCCCCAATTACGCTATCCAAACCAGCACCACCGGACAGTAGGTCGTTACCCTCGCGCCCGAAAACTTGATCGTCACCCCCGAGTGCGAACACTTCGCTGTTTTGGCCTGTCGCCAATACGGTGTTTGCATCGTCTGTTGCGGTGATCGTTACAACATCGTTTGCGTCCGCAGTGACGGTCCAACCGTCGACACTGTCTGTTGTCCCGTAAATATCTTGAAGGGCCTGCACGTCGAACGTACCCAGCTCGGTTACATAGGGGCGTCCAATATTATAGGTCATCACAGTGTTTGTTTGGTTGTCGACGCTGTCTGCCAGCACAACATTCCCATCATGAGGATGTTGAAGGCCCATGGCGTGACCCAGTTCATGCAAGTTGACCTGATAGCCGTAATCGCCTTCATCCATGCTCATGTAATTGTTGGTGAGGTCCCCACTTCCTGTGTAGGACGATGTCGCCTGAGATATGTTTGCCCAGCCGCCCGCATTGCCACCGGAAGATCCATAGACGTTGATCATCGCGTCGCCTTCGACCTCAACAAAGATCACACCGCTGACGGCTTCGAATTGTTCGGTGACCTGACGAAACAAGTCACGTTGCGCGGCATTATAAGCCCAATAGTCAGTTGCCCCATGTGGATCGACAACGCTTGCGTCGCCCAGTTCATTTGTTTCTGTGAAGGAATATGTGACAACGACCGGCGTTCCAACGTTGGTTAGGCCGTTCCAGCGCAATGAGTCATGGTCCGGATAATACAGAAGAGCAGTGTAGTCTGTCACTTCGGCAGCGGCACCGGGTGTGGGCGAGTCTCCGTCGGTTGCGTCAATACAAGCTGCGCATCCGCATCCTGCTGCGTGGGTGTCGTCGAATGTTCCGTCAGTGTTTGCAGCCATGATGCCCTCGAAAGTTCTGTTCAGCGCACTTTTAATGAGGCAATGCGTCAAAGTTTGGTCAGATTGTGCTGGGTTTAGGAAACTAACTGTTCGCTCGGTAGAAACAAATATTGGACCAGTTTGTGAGCAGATCAGTGAAAATATCAACAGCGGAAAGTGATTTGCGGATCGGGTTCGGTAAATTTGACGGAACTCTGTTCGTCACAATTGATCCCAATAATTTCCAATTCGTGCGCGAATCTCGCCACAGTGGTCCGCAATGGTGAACTCATTAAGCAATTTCAATTCGGAGAGACACCATGTCCATAATCGTTAAACAAGACAGCTTCATCGAAGCGCAGATCATTGACCTAGTCACACGCGAGCGCGGTAAAGCTCTTTCGCGTCGCGAATGGATGCACCGCCTTGCAGGCTACGGCTACAGCATTCGCGAAACGTCTGCGGGTGATATTGTGGAAACACTGCCACACCACGTCGAAGTTTGCGTTTTGCCTGCAGCAATGTCGGCCTGATCCGACACTGCTGCATTGGTGGACGACCGCAGTGCGTTTCTGCTCGCGCCGTGTAACGGATTTACCGTCCTGGAACTTCGCCGCGCTTTTCGGTTGAGCCCCATGTATCAATGATGTCAATCGCCTCTTGGGCGGTATCGACAAAGCGGAACAGGTCAAGATCGTCCTGTGAAATCGTGCCGGCATCTGCCAGCGCATCCCAATTGATGATTTTTTCCCAAAACGCGCGGCCGAATAGCAGGAACGGGACACGCTCCATTCGGCCTGTTTGGATCAGCGTTAGTGCTTCGAACAATTCGTCCAATGTTCCGAACCCACCGGGAAAAACGGTGATGGCCCGCGCTCGCATCAAGAAATGCATTTTGCGGATCGCGAAATAATGGAAGTTAAACGCCAGATCTGGCGTCACATAGGAATTGGGTGCCTGCTCAAACGGCAGCACGATGTTCAGCCCAATTGAGCGTCCGCCGGCCTCATAAGCGCCGCGGTTACCGGCCTCCATCACGCCCGGACCGCCGCCCGTCACAACAACATTTTCTGTGCCACCGCTTTCCATCGACTTCTGGGTCATAAGCTTGGCGAAAATTTGCGCCTCGGTATAGAAATGCGACAGATCAGACAGTGTCTGAGTGCGTGCCTTTTCTTTGTGTTCTGGATCGGGAATGCGCGCGCCGCCGAACATGACAATGGTCGATGCCACATTGGCTTCGTTCATCATCATTTCAGGTTTGAGCAATTCCAGTTGCAGTCGAACGGGGCGCAATTCGTCGCGGCACATAAATTCATCGTCTGCAAAGGCCAGCGCATAGGCGGGCGAACGGGTTTGCGGTGTGTCTGGCGCGCCTTCTACCGCTTTTCGGTCGGTATGGGCGTTTCGGAACGGGCTGTGGCGGTCGTCTTTCATTTCGGTAGCTCCTTCGCTTTGCACAAAGAGGTATCGCGAAGGGCGCCACTTGCCCAGATATGATTGCATGGCGCTACGGATTGTTGTCTAAGCGCGGCGACAAATCAGGGGAGACAACCATGTCTAACGCACAGCTTGAAACTGCCATCGAAGCCGCATGGGACGCCCGTGACACAATCACGTCCGCGACCACTGGCGAAACCCGGGACGCTATCGAAGAAACACTTGCCGCGCTGGATAGCGGCACGCTGCGTGTGGCGGAAAAGCAAGCAAGCGGTGATTGGCATGTGAACCAGTGGGCCAAAAAGGCCGTGCTTTTGGGTTTCCGCATCAAAGACATGGAACAGCAAGATGGCGGCCCGCAAGGCAGTGGCTGGTGGGACAAAGTCGACAGCAAGTTTAAAGGCTGGGGCGATAATCAGTGGAAGGCCGCGGGCTTTCGCGCTGTACCTAACTGTATCGTTCGTAAATCTGCGTTCATCGCGCCCGGCGTGGTCCTGATGCCGTCCTTTGTGAACCTTGGCGCCTACGTGGACGAAGGTACGATGGTCGACACTTGGGCCACTGTTGGGTCCTGCGCACAAATCGGTAAAAACGTGCACCTGTCGGGCGGCGTTGGCATCGGCGGCGTGCTTGAACCTATGCAAGCAGGCCCAACCATCATCGAGGACAACTGCTTTATCGGTGCGCGTTCCGAAGTGGTCGAAGGTTGCATCGTCCGCGAAGGTTCGGTTCTGGGAATGGGTGTTTTCATCGGCCAATCGACCAAGATTGTGGATCGTGAGACAGGTGAATTCACCTATGGCGAAGTCCCTGCCGGCTCTGTCGTTGTTGCAGGGTCGATGCCATCCAAGAACGGCGTGAACCTGTATTGCGCGGTTATTGTGAAAAAGGTCGATGCACAGACTCGTTCCAAAACGTCCATCAACGAGTTGCTGCGTGACTGATAAGGGCAAAAAGCCAAAGAAACCGTCGCGTCAGCAGGTCTTTACCCTTGTGGTGCAGATCGGGCGCAAGGCGGGTGATGGCCTGCCGAAAGACGCCACAGGTGCTGCACTGATGTGCTTTGCCAGTGGTGTGGACGAGGCAGAAGCGGTGCGTGAAACGGTTGCGTTACTTAAGCAGGCCGACACCGCGCCGTTGGATGTTACCGGTTATGGCACCTTGGCAGATCGTGAAGCTGAGGGCCATGAGATCGGCGATGACGAACGTGGTTTGATGCAGCGGGCACTGGATGAGAATTCAGTGATCGTTGCGCAGATGACGCCATTTTTTGGTGACGAACCCGACATTGATGGCGCTTAAGGTCCTGGTCCCTAAGCCGCGCGCTGATCCAGCAACGTGATAGCCTCGAAGGGGCGTAACACTTGATGGTAAGGCTGGGCATGTTCCGGCAGCAATCGGCTTGGTACATCGGCCAAAACACTGGCAGCCAGTTTTTCTTTGTTGCGGCGTAGGCGCCCGACAAAGAGGCTTTCCAATGGGCATCCCGCCGCAATAAGCACCTCGTGACCGGGCAGGACGATCTGCACATACTCAGCGATAGCGCCGGGTGCGACCCACGTGGCTGCATGCCCATTGACCATGTGGCGGGCGGAGACCAGCACAGCCTCTTGTCCGAAAGTGTATTCGACTTCTGATCCTTGCATAACCAACCGTTGTTCTGTCCCGACTATGATGTCCTGCGTCAATCCAAAGTAAGGGGCATGCAGACGGATTGGGGCAAAGCTGCCGCGCGCGGGCAGGCGGTTGAGTACAACATGAAGGACAGGCACGATGTCGCCTGAACCAGTCAGAACAGTATCGCCGCGCCGTAGGTCGCGTGCGGAACGATAACCATCCGGAGTCGCAATTGGGGTCTCTGGGTGCAGCGTGGGCATGGTTCCAATCGGCACAATTTCAGTCGAAAGAGCCGCAAACAGCACGTCTTTGGACAATGTGCGATTGCTATACCCCAGCATTAGATCTCTTAGATCTTTGGTTTTGTGCGGGTACGGGGCGTGCATCACAGTGGTGATGGGACGTGGGCTTTCGGGCTGTTCCAATGCAAGCCGCGCCCACCCTGACGCAACATCCCACGCATACGTCACCCGCACGGTTTGTGCACGCCCTTCGTTAACCAACCTGATTGCCGCGTGGGAGACGTCGCTTTGATGACGTTGTTCCATGGTTATGCCAATGTCGGATGCGCCACGAAACATTATTGAACGGCCACTTCCTTCCTTACCCCCACCGAACAAATCATGTTGGTGCGTGTGCTCAGGAAGATGGGTTTCAAACATCAGTGTTCCGCGATCAAGAACGTCTGGCAAAGTTGAGGGGCTATAATCGCCTGCTAACCCTGAAGGGGCGAACCGTCCATCCGTGTGATCCGTGAGGCCAATCCAGCTCATGCCACGGCCCGCGCTATTGGCAAACAGCCTTTGCCCTTGCGTTTTGCCCCAATAGGGAAATCCGAATTTGAAAACATCGCCTGCTCAACACTTATTCTGAGACAGCGAAGGTGCAGCGCACGCAGATCAAATGCGTGTCAGGTCGTGCAAATTCCCGCACGCCACAGGCCGTACGTTGACGGCGATACTGCTGATGCCCTGCCTCGGGTCATATTATTGCGTTGAGCCTAGCATAGAAATTGACCTGCTGTTAACTAGCTTGATGTGCTAACGCGATGTGATCGCGCCCTTTTCGCCACAACCCAAGAATGGAGATGTCATGGCCTTAGTTGACCCTGTCGCATTGACTGCCGCGCTGGTGCGCTGCGAATCCGTGACGCCTGCGGATGGAGGCGCGTTGGACATCTTGCATGATCTGTTGTCCGAGGCCGGGTTTGACTGTGCATGGGCGGATCGTGGTGGCATCCGAAACCTTTATGCACGTTGGGGTGCCAAAGGGCACGCGCGCAGCTTTGGCTTTAATGGACACACAGATGTGGTGCCTGTGGGCGACGTTGCTGCATGGTCGATGCCGCCCTTCGGGGCTGAAGTCAAAGACGGTGTGATGTACGGGCGCGGCACGACGGATATGAAATCCGGTGTCGCTGCCTTTGCTGCTGCGGCCATCGATTTCGTGCGCGACACGCCCCCCGACGGGGCTGTCATTTTGGCTATCACCGGTGACGAGGAAGGCGACGCAACCGACGGCACCACCGCGTTGCTTGAATACATGGATAAGACGGGCGAAGCGATGAGCGTTTGCCTTGTTGGTGAACCAACCTGTCCTGAAACAATGGGCGAGATGATCAAGATCGGGCGCCGTGGGTCGATGACGGCATGGCTCACGGTGACAGGGGTTCAGGGGCATTCGGCCTATCCGCACCGGGCCAACAATCCGCTGCCGCCGCTGATGCGTTTGATGAACCAACTGGCGGGGCATGAGTTGGATCAGGGCAACGATCATTTTGATGCCTCGACTCTTGCGATCGTCACTGTCGATACAGGCAATCCGGCCACCAATGTGATCCCCGCGCAGGCCCGCGCCACCGTCAACATCCGCTTTAACGACATCCACAGCGGCGAAGGCCTGACGGCGTGGCTCACTGCGCAGGCTGATGCGGTTGCTTCCGAATATGGCGTGAAAATTGATATGAAGATCAAAGTGTCGGGCGAGAGTTTTCTGACCCCTCCGGGTGCTTTGTCTGACCTTGTGGCACGCGCCGTTCGCGATGAAACAGGGATCGACCCTGTGCTTAGCACGAGCGGTGGCACCTCTGATGCGCGCTTTGTTAAAAACCACTGTCCTGTGGTCGAATTCGGTCTCGTAGGCCAATCGATGCACAAGGTGGATGAACATGTGCGTGTCGATCATATCGGACAGCTAAAGGCGGTCTATAGCCGTATTTTGCGAGACTATTTCGCATGAATTGGTTGATTTCACAGACGGATGACCTTGCCACGTGTCATGCGTTGCGGCGTATCGTTTTTATTGAAGAACAAAACGTAAGCGAGGCCGAAGAGGTAGATGGCCGTGATGGCGAAGCGTTTCATGTTCTGGCGACTGTGGATGGCAAGGCGTTGGGGTGCGCTCGTATCCTGATCGCAGAAGGTGTCGCCAAGATTGGCCGCGTTTGTGTGTTGAAACAGGCGCGTGGCACTGGATTGGGAGCGGCGATTATTGAATCCTGTTTAGATGTCGCAAGGGAGCAACCCGGCGTCACCAAGGCCAAGTTGGGTGCACAGACCCATGCGCTCGCTTTCTATGAAAAACTGGGATTTACCGCGTTTGGTCCTGTCTACGACGACGCTGGCATCCCGCATCGCGACATGGAACGCACTTTGTGAAGCCAACCCTTGTTATCATGGTAAAAGTACCGCGCCCTGGACGTGTTAAAACCCGGTTGGGCCGCGATGTCGGAATGACAACCGCTGCGTGGTGGTTCCGCCATCAAGTCGCGCGGCTTTTGCGTCGGATCGAAGACCCGCGATGGCATGTTGTGTTGGCTGTCGCCCCCGACATTGAGGGGATGACGACTCGTTGTTTTCCACAGCATTTCATGCGCTGGCCGCAAGGGGGTGGTGATTTGGGTGACCGGATGATCCGCGCAATGCGTCGCGCTGGGGGGCCGGTTTGCGTCATCGGCGCTGATATACCGGGCATCACGCGCCGCCATATTGCCAAAGGGTTTGCTGCCCTCGGGGATCATGACGCCGTGTTTGGGCCGGCCCCTGATGGGGGTTTTTGGTTGATAGGAACCAAGTTAGGCTCTGTTTTGCGACCCAAAATGTTGAAGGATGCCCGTTGGTCGACCGAACACGCACTTGCGGACACTCGCGCGGCATTTACCGGGAAAAAGATCGCGTTGGTCGCGACTTTGGCTGATGTGGATACAATCGACGATTTGCCATGACGCCATTAGGCGCGCGTGTTACCTGATGGTGCATGAACCGTATTCCGACCAAGCCCGAAATCCTCGATTGGATTGCCAACAATCCGACCCTTACGGCGAAACGTGACATCGCCAAAGCCTTTGGCATCAAGGGGGCTGCGCGGATTGATCTGAAGCGCATCCTTAAGGAATTGGCCGAAGAAGGGCACCTTGAGAAGCGCAAGAAAACCTATCAAGACCCTGATCGCCTGCCGCCTGTCAGTGTGCTTATGGTCTCTGGCCCGGATGATGATGGTGATCTGTTTGCGCGTCCGATGGAGTGGCATGGCACGGGCGTCGAACCGCGTGTTTTTGTGATCCCGCGGGCTGCTGATCCGGCGCTGGGCGCAGGGGATCGCATCCTTGCGCGACTTACTTTGGTCAAGGCTGACGATCACCATTACGAGGCGCGGTTGATCCGTCGTATCGGCACCAATCCGGCGCGGGTGCTGGGTGTTTTCCGTAAATCTGCCGAAGGCGGTCGTATCTTGCCGGTGAACAAAGGCAATCACAACGAATGGTCCGTCGCGTCCGATGCCACAGGTGGCGCCAAGGATGGCGAATTGGTCGAGGCCGAACAGGCCGGGCCCAAAACGCGCATCGGATTGCAGCGCGCACGCGTGGTCGAACGCCTTGGTAATCCCGGCGCACCCAAGGCCGTTTCGCTGATCGCAATTCACGAACATAACATCCCTGACACTTTCCCCGATGCCGTCGTGGCAGAAGCCGACGCGCAAAAGCCGATGGGTTTAAAAGGGCGCACCGACCTGCGCGACATGCCGTTGATCACCATCGACCCGTGGGATGCGCGCGACCATGATGATGCATGCTATGCCCATGCTGACGATGATCCAAAGAACAAAGGCGGGCACGTCATTTGGGTCGCGATTGCTGATGTTGCCGCGGCTGTGACACCCGGATCAGAGCTGGATCGCGAGGCGAAAAAACGGGGTAACTCGACCTACTTCCCAGATCGTGTGGTGCCTATGCTGCCGGATCGGCTGTCGGGCGATTTATGTTCTTTGCACGAAGGTGTGCCGCGCGCTTGCATTGCGGTACGCATGCAAATCGATGCTCAGGGTCAAAAAATCGCGCATGACTTTCATCGCGGTTTGATGCAATCGCCCGCGTCCTTGAATTACGAGGAAGTTCAAGCAGCCATTGACGGCACACCAAATGATCGCACTGCGCCCTTGTTAGAGCCTGTTTTGCGCCCGCTTTATGCTGCCTATGCGGCGCTACTTGAGGCGCGCAATCTGCGCCAACCGCTTGAGTTGGACCTGCCCGAAAGACAGATCGTTCTAAGTGAAGATGGCGTCGTATCGTCGGTGAATTTCAAGGATCGCCTTGATGCGCACAAATTGATCGAAGAATTCATGGTTCTGGCCAACGTGGCTGCCGCCGAGACACTTGTGGCGAAAAAGTCAGCTTTGCTGTTTCGTAATCACGAAGAACCCGCACCTGAAAAACTGGAAAGCTTGCGAGAGGTCGCACAGGCCGCCGGGTTGAATTTGGCCAAAGGGCAAGTCCTGAAAACGGCGCATTTGAACCGCCTGCTCTCACAGGCCCAAGACAGCGACGATGCCGAATTGATCAACCTTTCGACGTTGCGGTCGATGACTCAAGCCTATTACGGACCCGTCAACTTTGGGCACTTTGGACTTGCCTTGAAAAACTATGCACACTTCACTTCGCCCATTCGACGGTATGCCGACCTGATCGTGCACCGCGCCCTGATTGCGGCTCATGGATGGGGCAAAGATGGCCTGCGCGCCGACGACGCCGAGGCGCTGGAAAAAACGGGCACGCATATCTCGGATACTGAGCGGCGGTCGATGGCTGCGGAGCGCGATACAACAGATCGCTATCTGGCAGCCTATCTGAGCGAGCGCGTCGGTGACGAGATGGAGGGACGCATTGCGGGAATCGCCAAGTTCGGGATCTTTGTCAAACTGGATGATAGCGGCGCGGATGGTCTGGTGCCAATGCGCGCGATTGGGGCGGAATATTTCCATTTCGATCGCGAGACAAACACCCTTTTAGGGTCTGATACTGGGTTGACCATCAGCATTGGACAACGCGCAACCGTCCGATTGGCCGAAGCGACACCCGTCACTGGGGGCATCACGTTGGATCTGTTGTCACTGGATGGCAAATCACTGCCCAAAGGGCGCGGCGGTCCGGCAGGGCGCAGTCCTCGGCGTAAAGCCGTCAAATCCAAGCGGCGCAATGATAAGACAAAGCGCAAGGTGAGCCGCACACGTTGAGTTAACTGCTGACGGAATCTGTCAGCACTCGTGCTATGATGCTTTATGACCCGCACACACCGCCTGTTCCAACTTATGCAAACTTTTCGCCGCATGACACCGCCCATCACGGCGCAGTCTTTGGCTTACGAGATGGATGTGTCGTTACGGACGATTTACCGCGATGTGGATGAATTGCGCGGCCTTGGGGCGATTATCGACGGCGAGGCCGGATTTGGCTTTACCCTAATCGAAGACGCGACCTTACCTCCATTGGGATTCGAGAATGACGAGCTGGAGGCGCTGGTTCTTGGCTTGCGCGAGGTAGCTGCGATTGCAGACCCTGTGTTGGCCAAAGCGGCGACTACTGCGTTGTCCAAAATACAGGCGCGTGTTCCCCCAAAACAGGCACACCGTCTGAAACATGCCGTCCTAGATGCCCGCCGGTTTTGGAGCCCGGAACCGCCTCGTATTGATGCGGCGGTGTTGCGGCAAGCGACATGGGATGAACTTAGCGTGCGCTTTGCCTATGCGGATGGCAAAGGCAATCAAACCGAACGCACAGTGAAACCGTTGGGCATTGTTTACATGGACAACAGCAATGTGTTGCTGGCGTGGTGTCACTTGCGACAAGACTTTCGCATGTTCCGACTGGATCGTATGGATGATTTGAATGTGACCGATGATAGCTTTCGACCTCATCGCGTTTCGCTTTTGCGCGACTACATGGCACGCATACGTGCGGAAAAACATATTGTGGCAAAGGATCGCGCGACCGAACACTGACACCTTTCACGATAGGTCAATTGTTGCTAAGTTGGAAACAACGCGGGAACAGCGAACATGAGGCATACTATGCGGTGGGCAGTCACCTTGGGGGCCATTGGCGGCACTCTGATCCTAGGACAAATAGCGAGCGCGCAGACCATATCAGGGTCTACGCGGCCCGAATTGCGGCCAAGCCAAGACGAGGTTTCGCGGGCGGGTCCGGCACCCCTTTTGGGGTTAGACCTTGCCCCAGTTTTACGCCCACTTTTGCGCCCGACCACCGTGGCCGAACGTGCGCCGGTTTCAACCAATGAGGCTGGATTTAATGGTTGGATAGATCAGTTTCGCAGCCGTGCGCGTGCGCAAGGTATTGATGCGAACACATTCGATCGTGCCTTTCGCGGTGTGACATATGATGCGGAAGTGATCCGGTTGGATGGAAACCAATCAGAGTTTTCTAAAACGATTTGGCAATATCTGGACAGCGCGGTTTCTGACGGCCGTGTCACAAATGGTAGGGCTGCGGTGCGTGATCATGAACGTACTCTTGATGCGATTGAGGCCCAGTATGGCGTCGAAAAAGAAGTCGTTGTGGCGGTTTGGGGTCTTGAAACCAACTATGGGTCTTTTCGCGGTGGCAGTGATGTAGTGCGCAGCCTTGCGACGTTGGCCTATGATGGGCGACGCGGCGCATTCTTTGAAGAGCAGTTGGTTGCAGCCCTGCGGATCTTGCAAAATGGCGATACCAGCCCGCGCAATATGACAGGGTCTTGGGCCGGGGCGATGGGGCATACGCAGTTTATTCCGACATCCTATCTGGAATATGCGGTGGATTTCACCGGCGATGGCAAGCGTGATATCTGGTCCGATGATCCGACAGACGCGTTGGCGTCGACCGCTGCCTATTTGGCAAAGTTTGGGTGGACAAAGGGGCAGCCGTGGGGCGTTGAAGTGAAACTTCCAAGTGGTTTCGACTATGCCAGTGCCAGCCGCAAGGTCGAACGCACGCCAGCGCAATGGGCGCGATTGGGTGTTGTTGGTGTCAATGGGCAGACCATTGCGAACCATGGCCCTGCGTCGATTCTGTTGCCAGCGGGCAGTCAGGGTGCGGCATTTATGATCTTTAAGAACTTCAGTGTGATCGAACGATATAATGCAGCCGATGCCTATGTGATCGGTGTTGGTCACCTCAGTGGCCGGATCGCAGGCGGGCCGCCCATTGCCGCGAACTGGCCACGCAGTGACCGCGCGCTAAAATCATCCGAACGCAAAGAGCTGCAACAACGTCTGACGGCGGCTGGTTTTAATACCGAAGGTGTCGACGGGCGGATCGGCCCTAAGACCCAAGAGGCCGTCCGCGGGTATCAACGCGCGAACGGTTTGATTGCCGACGGGTATTCATCCCTTAGCTTGCTAAATCGTCTGCGCTAGGTTGAAGCTGCGCCTCGGACGTTGCTGCCATTCGGCACGACAAATGATTAGCCGGGTGACATTCCGCGCAATCGTTCGCTGCGACGACGCAGCAATTCGACCGTGGTTAGCAACCCAATAGAGATGACCACCAAAATTGTCGCGACGGCCAAAATCGTTGGGCTGATCTGTTCGCGCAAGCCGATGAACATTTGCCACGGAAGGGTCTTTTGACTGGCGGAGCCAACAAACAGCACCACAACCACTTCGTCAAAACTGGTGATAAAGGCGAATAACCCGCCTGAAATCACGCCGGGCAAGATCAGCGGCATTTGCACCCGAAAGAACGTGGTGACCGGGCCTGCACCCATGTTGGCAGCTGCCCGCGTTAACGAGCGATCAAAACCAACAAGCGTCGCAGTCACGGTGATGATCACAAACGGGATGCCAAGTACGGCGTGCGCAAGAATGACTTTAACATAGCCGACGAAATCTTTGCCCAGCCCAAGGGTGTTTTCCATCCAGTTGCCAAGAGACGAATAGAAAAAGAACATGCCTGTCGCTGATATGATCAACGGGACAATCATCGGCGAAATCAGAATGGCCATGATCGTACCCTTGAATGGTACGTGGCTTTGGCTGAGGCCAATGGCTGCAAGAGTGCCAAGGCTGACTGATATGATCGTGGCGATGGGTGCGATGATCAGCGAGTTCTTCATCGCCAGCTGCCATTGTGGGTTGGTAAAAAAGTCTTCGTAGTGTTTGAGCGAATAGCCCGCCGGGTCGAGCCGCAACATTTCAGGCGTGAAGGTAAAGAAATCCTGCGCATTAAAGGACAGTGGCATGACCACCACGATGGGCGCCACAAGGAAGAAAAAGATCAACCCGCAAATGACGCGAAAGCTGTAATACCAGATCCGTTGACCCAGCGTGGCATAAGGAGGAAGGCCCATAATTCGTTATCCCAGCTTCACGTTGTCGATGCCCACGATCTTGTCGTACGCCCAATATAGCACCAGCACAGCCGCCAGCAGGATCGTCCCCAATGCAGCCGCAAGACCCCAGTTGAGAGATGATGAAATGTGGTAGGCAATCCGGTTTGAGATGAACACGCCCTTGGTTCCGCCCATGATTTCAGGGGTGATATAGTACCCAATGGCAAGGATGAACACGAGGATCGAACCAGCCCCAATACCCGGAATGGACTGCGGAAAGTAGACGCGCCAAAATGCTGTCCAGTTTGTCGCGCCCAGTGATTTGGCCGCGCGCAGATAGGTCGGTTGGATCGTTTGCATCACCGAATACATCGGCAATATCATGAACGGTAGCAGGATATGCGTCATCGACACGATGGTGCCCGTTTCATTGTGCATCAGTTGCAGCCTGTTGTCGTCTGCGACCAGCCCGATCCAGACCAAAACTTCGTTGATAACCCCTTGTTGTTGCAACATCACTTTCCACGCCGATGTGCGCACCAAGAGCGAGGTCCAGAACGGCAAAAGCACAAGAATCAAAAGCAGGTTCGACGTACGCATTGGCAAGTTCGCCAGCAACCACGCGATGGGATATCCAAGCGCGATGCAAGAGAACATGATCAGGAGTGACATCCAGATCGTGCGTCCAAACAACGTGAGCAGGACCTGTTTGTTTTCCGGCTGCCAAGCCACGCCATCAGACGTTTTTTGTGCATCAATTGCATTCAGAAAATAGCCCTGTGTGAATTTGTTGGCATGGGTTTGCAAGGTTGTCCAAGGACCCATGGTCGCCCAGTCTTCGTCGATGTCTGCAAAAGCAGTTTTGAAATCCGGGTTTGGCAGATCAGCGGCTTGGGCCTCGCGTAAAAGATCAGCGCCGGGGCCGTCATAGCCAGACAGATCAGCCGTTTGCAGATCAGCGACAAGGGCGGTAGGGGCGTCTTCCCATGGGTCGCGTGTTGCTGGGTCACGCCCGTCTTGGGTCGCGACAAAGACTGCCCAAGCGGAATAGACCTGTGCTGTTTTAGGCAACAGCGTGACCATTTCAGCCCGTGGCATGAAGTTAACCGAACCATCGGTGTTGTTGCTGGTCAAACGTGCGATGCGTTCGCGTTGGGCAGCCAAAAGATCCGTGTCGGCCTGCACCGCATCGGTGCCCGCGTCGAAAATAGCATACCACGTCTCGCCGTCTTTCCAGGCCGGGTTCAGCGCTTCGAGAGGTTTTTGGATATCCTTACCTAAGTCATCCAGCTTGCGCCCGCTTTGACGAAAAAGCGATGACATGCCTGTGGTTTCATAGTTCAATCGCGAGCCAAGGCGCGTGTGACGCTTTGCTTCGGCAGCAAGGAACATGTCAAAATACATCGCCTCAAAGACGGCGTCATCAGGCAGTTCGCCTGTTGTGGCATCCCATGAGGCCAGTGCGACGATGGTGTTGGGCAGTGTATTTTGAACAATCTCGTTCTCGACAGAACGGAACAACATCGATGTGATGGGCACAATAAAGGTAATGACCACAAAGATCAGAAGCGGTGCGATCAACGCCAGCGCGCGCAGCTTTTGGCGGCGCAGGGCGCGGGCAAGACTGCGCTTGAGGGGGGTGCCATCGGCGGCAAGCATTGCTTCGGCCATGGTTCTTAGGTCCCTTCGACAACAATGATAGTGCTGGAGGCGGTGCGGTGCCGGATTTTGGCAACCTCTTGGTATTCGGGGTCGTTATAGGCAGCGAGGGCGGCCTTATAAGACGGAAATTCAAAAATGACGTGCCGGTTGTGTTGTTCGCCTTCCATCACTTGCGACTGGCCGCCGCGTACGATGGGAACGGCGCCCAAGCCCAACAGGATCGGCGTGTCCTTTTCGACGTACTCCTTGTACGCGTCAGGATCATTCACTGTGATGTGGCCGATGATGTAACCTTTGGGCATTCATCTCTCCGGGTCTTTGGGTGGCAAGGCGACAGGCGTATCGCCTTGCCAGTATTTTTTATGAGGTAAGGCGGAGTTAACTCCGCCTTACGATCTTATTGAGCCAACCACGCTTGGAATTTAGCGTCGATGTCGTCGCGGTAGTCCGCCCAGAACTCGTAGTTATAAAGGAACGTGTTCGCAGCGTTGTTCGGATCGGTCGGCATGTGTGGCGCCATGTCGATGCCAAGCGACGCGTGCTTACCGACCAGTGGGGCCGAAGATGCGCGCGCAGGACCATACGAGATGTATTTGGCCTGATCTGCAAGGCGTTGTGTGTCTGTCGCGAACTTGATGAAGTCCCGTGCGCGTGCTTCACGCTCGGGGCTCAGGCCGGCTGGGATGATCCAACCGTCAAGGTCAAACACTTGCGCGTCCCACAGCATGCCGATGGGTTGATCCTGCTCTTCGATGGCGGCGAACAAACGACCGTTGTAGGTCGAGCCCATGATGACTTCGCCATCTGCCAACAATTGGGGCGTGTCCGCACCAGCTGACCACCAGATTACGTCGTCTTTGATGGTGTCGAGTTTGGCCAGTGCCTGGTCTTGACCTTCTTCGGTCGCCAGAACGTCGTACACATCGCCTTTGGCAACGCCGTCACACAGCAAAGCCCATTCCATGTTGTTGATGGGGCGCTTTTCCAGCGAGCGTTTGCCGGGGTACGCATCTGTGTCGAACACGGCACAGACTTCGGTGGGTGCTGTGTCGCCAACCAGATCAGTGCGATAACCAAATGTGGTCGAATACACGATTTGTGGGATAAAGCAGTCGCTGACCAGCAGATCGCCAAAATCGTCTGCGGCGGATGTGCCATCAGGTGCAGCTGCCAGATCTTCCTCGGGGTCGATTTCCAGCGCGAGACCTTCGTCGCACAGGCGGATCGCGTCCGCAGCCACAACGTCAACGACGTCCCATGTGACATTGCCGGCTTCGTTCATGGCACGTAGTTTGGCCACGGCTTCGGCCGAGCTTTCGTCCCAAACAGCTGTAACGCCGCCGTTTGCTTCGAGGTATGGCGCAACATAAGCGTTTTGTTGGCTGGACTGGTATGCACCGCCCCAGCTGACAAGTGTCATGTCGCTGGCCAAGTGGCCGTCAGCAAATGCAGTTCCCGATGCGACGGTCAGTGCCGTTGTTGCGAGAAAGGTTTTTGCGAGTTTCATAGTAGTACTCCCATTGTTATAGCCCGTAACTTGAGTGTTGAAGGTCAGGCATCGGGCTTCGCCCAACCTTCTTGACATGCTCAGGCGTCCAGCGCCCTGCAATCATCTGCCATCCACCCGATTTCGATTTGTTCGCCCGGCTTCAGGCGCACTTGATCGGGTGCGTTGCGAGTTTTGATTACGAAGTCATCGCTTCCGGCAACGCGCAAACGCGTGCGGAAAATATCACCCATATAGATGAATTCGAGAACTTCGGCTTTTAGCGTGTGCGCATCAGGGTTAAGGCGCGTTTTGTCCATTTCGACCCGTTCGGGGCGGATTGATACACGGGTGCGTTGCCCTTTTTCCGTCACGTTGATCGGTTTGGCGTCGATCAAGCTGCCGTCTTCAAGACGGACGATGCAGGTGTCGCCTTTGATTTCTTCGACGACGCCCATCAATGTATTATTTTCGCCAATGAACTGAGCTACGAAACTGTTTTGCGGTTCTTCATACAGTGTATCCGGCGCGGCTAGTTGTTGGATGCGACCATCGTCAAAAACGGCAACACGATCGGACATGGTCAGCGCTTCGGTCTGGTCGTGAGTCACGTAGACTGTTGTGATGCCTAGATCATGGGCCAGTCGCGTGATCTCGAATTGCAACGTTTCGCGCAACTGTTTGTCGAGCGCGCCAAGCGGTTCATCCATCAACACCAACTCGGGTTCAAATACCAAGGCGCGCGACAGGGCGATGCGCTGTTGCTGGCCACCCGACAGTTGCGCAGGGCGTCGCCCGGCAAAGTCTTGCATCTGCACCATGCCCAGCGCGCGCATCACTTTTTCTTCGCGTTCAGATTTCCCGATCTTGCGGACTTCCAGCGGAAAGGACAGGTTTTCCGCAACGGTCATGTGCGGAAATAGGGCATAGTTCTGAAACACCATGCCGATGCCGCGCTTATGTGGCGGAATGTTGTTGATGGAGACACCTTTAAGGCGGATGTCGCCATGTGTGGCTGTTTCAAAGCCCGCCAGCATCATTAGGCAAGTCGTTTTGCCAGACCCCGAGGGGCCAAGCATCGTCAGAAACTCTCCCTTTGGCATGGAAAGGTTCAAGTCTTTGACGACAAGGTTTTCGCCATCGTAACTTTTCTGCACGCGCTCGAATTCGACGAACGCCTGATCAGTCGCATTATCGGCCAAAAGAGGCTCCCCATTGTGGTGCTTTTACGTCGGCACTCTGGAACGCAGTAGAACGCCCCTGCCGCTGCATTGCAACCATGTACTGGGTAACAGGTTCTTTTGTTGAAACAATCCGCACATTGTGACCAAGATCGTCGCGATTTTCATCTTCGTCGCAATGGTCTTGGTCGGAGGTATCGGGTTCGGCCTGATGCGCAGCGGGATCGAACGGACATGCCAGCAAGCGGCTGTGCGGTCTTAAATCAGGTTTTGATCTTTCATTTGTGCATAGCATTCGTCCAGCGCAGTGCGAGCGCGTTTGCCTAGCTCTTTGATGTCTTCCGGAGTGACGACCAAAGGTGGCGAGATGACCATGCGGTCGTAAACATGTCGCATCACCAGATTGTTGGCAAAGCAGCGTTCGCGGCACATGAATCCCGCGGTGCCCGGTTCCATGTCAAACTTGGCGCGACTTCCCTTGTTGGGTGTCAGGGCCAGCGACCCCATCATACCGACAATCGTCGTTTCGCCAACCAAAGGATGATCGGACAGCCCGTGCCACATTTCATGCAGGGCAGGTGCAGCAACGTTTTGCACATGCCCAATCACGTTTTCTTCCTCAAGAATACGCAGATTTTCCAGTGCGACGGCACAGGCCACGGGATGGCCCGAATAGGTGTAGCCGTGGTTAAATTCGCCCGAGCCGATCACCTCGGCCACTTCGTCACAAACGACTGATCCGCCGATGGGTTGGTAGCCCGAGGACAAACCCTTGGCGATGGTCATGATATGGGGCTTGATGTCCAGTGTTTGGCTTCCGAACCAATTGCCGGTGCGGCCAAAACCACAGATGACTTCATCTGCAATCAGCAGGATTTCGTATTTGTCGCAGATGCGTTGAATTTCTGGCCAGTAGGTATCGGGCGGAATGATCACGCCGCCTGCGCCTTGGATGGGTTCGGCGATAAAGGCCGCGACGCGGTCTTCGCCTTGTTCAAGAATCGCTTGTTCCAGTTCCTGAGCGCGGGCCAAGCCAAAGGCATCGCGGTCCATGTCACCACCTTCAGCCCACCAATTCGGTTCATTGATGTGAAGAATATCGGGAATTGGCAACCCGCCTTGGGCGTGCATCGGCGCCATGCCACCAAGCGACCCTGATCCTACGGACGATCCGTGATACGCGTTCTTTCGACTGATGATGATCGACTTGGTTGGTTTGCCCTTTGTCGCCCAATAGGTGCGCACCATGCGGATATTGGTGTCGTTCGCCTCGGACCCTGATCCAGCAAAAAACACATGGTTCAAATCACCCGGCGCAAGTTCTGCAATCTTGGCAGCCAAGGCGATGACTGGCGCATGAGAGGTCATAAAAAACGTATTATAATAGGGTAGTTCGCGCATTTGGCGGGCGGCTGCGTCGGCCAGTTCATCGCGACCGTAACCGATATTGACGCACCACAGCCCGGCCATGGCATCAAGGATTTTGTTTCCTTCACTGTCGTGCAGATACACGCCCTTGGCACGTGTGATAATGCGGGTGCCCTTTTCTGCCAATTCGGCATTGGCGGAAAAAGGGTGCATATGGTGCGCAGCATCCAGGGCTTGAAGCTCGGCGGTGGGCAAGTGGTTGGTGATGGCGGGCATGGAGACCTCGGTGTTGGAGAATATGCCGAGAATATGAGCAAAGCCCGCGCCGTCAATGATGCATATGCGATGATGCTGGACGGCTGGCATAAAACTTGATTTCATGCACTTCGACCCGGCAAACGGGCAACTTACGGGAGTACACCATGAAACAATTGATGCTGAGTACGACGGCTGTCGTTGCCCTCGCGGGTGCGGCGTTCGCCGAAGAAGTGCGCGTATATAACTGGTCCGACTATATCGACGAAGAGTTGCTGACCAAGTTCGAAGAAGAAACCGGGATCGAACTCATCTACGATGTGTTTGACAGCAATGAAGTGCTGGAAACCAAAATGCTGGCGGGGTCTTCGGGCTATGACGTTGTGGTGCCATCGGGCACTTTCCTGCAACGTCAAATTACGGCGGGCGCGTTTCAGAAGCTGGATAAGTCCAAGCTGCCAAACATAGAAAACATGTGGGACGTGATTTCTGATCGTGTGTCGAAATATGACCCCGGCAACGAATATGCGATCAACTACATGTGGGGCACCACTGGTATTGGCGTGAACGTCGATAAGGTCAAAGAAGCGCTGGGCGATGATGCCCCGCTAGATTCGTTGGCGCTGGTTTTTGATCCGGCCAACATGGAAAAGCTAAAATCTTGCGGTGTGCATATTTTGGACGCTCCGGCAGAACTGATCCCGGCGGCTTTGGCCTATGTGGGTGAAAATCCAGATGCGCAAGACGCCGAAACCATCGAAAAAGCCGAACCGGTTCTAGCGACCATTGCGCCATTTGTGCAGAAATTCCATAGTTCCGAATACATCAATGCATTGGCCAATGGCGATATCTGCGTGGCCATCGGCTGGTCCGGAGACGTCCTGCAAGCCCGCGATCGTGCGGCTGAAGCAGACAATGGTGTGAACATTGAATATTACGCACCCTCAGAGGGCGCATTGATGTGGTTTGATAACATGGCCATCCCGGTGGATGCACCAAATCCAGAAGCAGCGCACACGTTCCTGAACTTTATTATGGACGCGCAGAATATGGCGGCGGCATCGAACTACGTCTATTACGCCAACGGCAACCTCGCGAGCCAAGAATTTCTTGAGGAAGACGTGATTGACGACACTGCGATCTATCCTGACGCGGCGACGCTGGAAAACCTGTACACCACCACACCCTATGACGCCCGCACTCAGCGGACAGTCACGCGCATGTGGACGAAAGTGAAATCCGGCACCTAAGCTTGAACCCTGGGCGCGGGGGTTTCTCCTCGCGCCCGACCTATTTTGATCGGATACCTCTTTGGCAGAGACTGTTTTCGCCCCCTGGGATGACCCGGAACAGAAACCCTTGATCCGGTTTCGCAACGTGACCAAACGCTTTGGCGATTTTACGGCCATCGACGATCTGACGCTCGATATTTATGCTCAGGAGTTCTTCGCTCTTCTGGGCCCTTCGGGTTGCGGTAAGACCACAATGATGCGGATGCTGGCGGGTTTTGAAAATCCGACCTCTGGCACAATTGAATTGGCGGGCAGCGACATTGTGCACGTGCCGCCGAACAAGCGGGCCGTGAACATGATGTTCCAGTCTTATGCGCTGTTTCCGCATCTGTCCGTTTGGGATAACATTGCCTTTGGGTTGCGCCGCGAAAGCAATGATAAGGCCGCGATTTCTGCCCGCGTCGAAGAGATGTTGAAGCTGACTCGGTTGGAAAAATTCGCGCGCCGCAAACCGCATCAAATTTCGGGGGGTCAACGCCAGCGCGTTGCACTTGCCCGATCTTTGGCCAAAGCGCCCAAACTGTTGTTGCTGGACGAACCTTTGGGCGCGTTGGACGCCAAGCTGCGCGAGGCGACGCAGTTCGAACTGATGGACATTCAGGAAAAGACCGGCACGACCTTTGTGATTGTGACCCACGATCAAGAAGAAGCGATGACCGTCGCCAGCCGTGTTGCCGTCATGGACGAGGGGCAGATCATTCAAGTCGCAACACCTACGCAAATCTATGAAGCTCCGAATTCTGCCTATGTGGCTGACTTCATTGGTGATGTGACATTGATTGAAGGAACGGCGCGCATGCGCAGTCAACCTGCGCCTATTGAGCTGGATGTGAAAGATGAAAAACCAAAGCGCGGTCCGCAGCCGAACGCACTTGGTCTTTGGTTGCACGACAAGGTGCTGGCGCCTGTCATCGGGCCGCGTAAAGATATTGTGCGGCAATTGCCGCCCCCGACGCCGGAAGAAACAAGCGATGTTCCAACGCTAGACGTGCCATCCGGAGGCGTTGAAATCCTGTGGGCAGAAGGAGAACCGCCGTTGATTGTGGTCGACGCTGATCCAGCGCTGGACGGTCAACAGGTCAAACTGGCATTGCGCCCAGAGAAGATCGGAATATCGAAAACAAAGCCACAAGCGGTGAACGCGTTAAAAGGAAAGGTGATCGACATTGCCTATCTTGGGAACTTGTCGACCTATCATGTCGAGTTGGCGGGTGGCACGATGATCAAGGCGCAAACGGCAAACACGCGTCGCGTTGCGCGCCGGGACATCACGTGGGAGGACGACGTCTGGGTCAGTTGGTCGGGCACGGCTGGGGTGCTGTTGGACAAATGAGGCGCGCATTCCTCATAGCGGTTCCTTATGCATGGCTGTTCGCGCTGTTTTTGATCCCGTTCGCGGTCGTATTAAAGATTTCGCTGTCCGATATTGCTTTGGCAATTCCGCCTTATACGCCGACGTCCAAAGATGGCATTTGGACGATGCTGTCGCAGTTGGATTTCGAAAATTTCATCTTCCTGACTGAGGATGATTTGTATTGGAAAGCTTACCTAAGTTCGCTTCAAATCGCCCTTATCTCGACTGTTCTAACGCTCGCGGTTGGGTATCCTATGGCCTATGCTATGGCCCGCGCGCCGGATCAGTGGCGGCCGACGCTTTTGATGTTGGTGATCTTGCCATTCTGGACCTCATTCCTGATCCGCGTTTACGCATGGGTCGGGATACTTTCGGGCGAGGGGTTCTTGAACCAGTTTCTGATTTGGATCGGCTTGATCAACGAACCGCTGACAATTCTAAATACAGACACTGCTGTCTTTATCGGCATCGTATACACGTACTTGCCGTTTATGATTCTGCCGATCTTTTCCGCACTTGATCGGATGGACGGATCTTTGATCGAAGCGGCCGAGGATCTTGGCTGTTCTCGTATGAAAGCGTTTTGGTTGGTGACGGTTCCACTTTCGAAAAACGGTATTATCGCGGGTTGCTTTTTGGTTTTCATCCCGGCGCTGGGTGAATTTGTGATCCCGTCATTGCTGGGTGGATCCGGTACGCTGATGATCGGCAAGGTGCTGTTCGAAGAGTTCTTTTCCAATCGCGACTGGCCGGTGGCATCGGCCGTGGCCGTTATACTTCTGCTGATCCTGATCATCCCTATCGTACTGTTCCAGCGCAACGAACAACGTCAGGCGGAGGCAGAGAAATGAACCGTCTTAATCCCTTTAATGTGGTGTCGCTGACGCTAGGGTTCGCGTTTCTATACCTGCCCATGGTGATCCTTGTCATTTACAGCTTCAACGCGTCAAAGCTGGTGACGGTTTGGGCGGGATTTTCGACGAAGTGGTACGGTGAACTACTGTCAAACGAAGCGTTCTTGGACGCTGCGTGGGTGACTTTACGCGTTGCCGTCATTTCGTCCACGATCGCTACGGTGCTAGGCACTATGGCCGCCTATGTTTTGGTGCGGGGTGGGCGGTTTTACGGGCGAACGTTGTTTTCGGGCATGATCTATGCGCCGCTTGTTATGCCGGAAGTCATCACTGGCCTGTCTTTGTTGTTACTGTTTATCGGTCTGGGAATGGACCGTGGCGTGCTGACGATCGTGCTGGCGCATACTACTTTTTCTATGTGTTTCGTGTCTGTTGTCGTGTCGTCCCGCTTGATCAGCTTTGATCAATCTCTGGAAGAAGCAGCGCTTGATCTGGGGGCTTCCGCGTTCACAGCGTTTCGTCTGGTTACATTGCCGATTATCGCACCGGCTGTGTTTTCCGGCTGGCTGCTGGCGTTCACGCTTAGCTTGGACGATCTTGTGATTGCGTCTTTTACCTCAGGTCCTTCTGCGACGACGTTGCCGATGAAAATATGGTCTTCTGTACGGCTAGGGGTAAGCCCGGAGATCAACGCTTTGAGCACGATCTTGATCGGTTTGGTCACGATAGGTGTTATCGCGGCATCACTGGCCAGCAAACACGCGGCCTTGCGGACGAAACGAGATGAGCAAGCCGCCGCGCGCGCGCAATGATACGGATCTTTTCCGACTACGCTTATGGTCCCGGTCCTCGTGACGGATGTTGGTGGGATGAAACCGCCCAAATTGAATCGAACCCAGTTCTTTTGGGGGAAGAAATCTGCGACGTCGTGATCGTGGGGGGCGGGTTTACTGGGCTATCCGCAGCCTATCACCTTGGGCAAACTGGCGCTTCGGTTGTTGTGGTCGAGGCCAATTCGATAGGCTGGGGCGCTTCGGGGCGGAACGGTGGATTTTGTTGTCTGGGCGGTGGGATGGCGTCAGATGCCGCC
>NZ_JBDVGB010000035.1:0-41089 GCF_039940735.1 Tateyamaria sp. | reverse complement strand
AACGATCTACCGATGTTGATATTAAGTTACGCAAAGCGGTGCAAGTCGGATTGTGCAATTGCAGCATTTTCGCCGATCCGCTCCGAAAATGTCTGAAATGCGCATATTTACCGCAAGAACCGTGCCGATCTGTCTAAATCGGCACCCTACGTGCCGTTTTTCGTAATGCTGTCTGCACAATATTCCTGCACGTTGCCCAAAACGTAACTTCAGAAAGTGATCCGATGATTCAGACTCCGTATCTTTTGTTTTTGGGCGATGCGCCTGATCAATTGGCCGCAAAAGTGGCGCAAGGGATCAAAGATTGGCGTCCTGGAAACGCTGTTGGTCAATTTCGTCTGCCTGGTTGCGGGGCGGATATGGGGCTGTCGGACATGAGCCTTGAAGAAGGTCTAGCGGCTGGCGCCAAGACGCTTGTGATTGGCGTAGCCAACCGTGGCGGCGTTATTTCAGACGAATGGAAGGCCGTTTTGGTGCAGGCCTTGCAGATGGGTTATGATCTGGCTGCGGGCTTACACAACTTGTTGCGCAACGAAGATGCTTTGCAGGCCGCTGCCAAGGTGAATGGCCGCACCATGCATGATGTGCGTGTGCCGTCGGTGGCTTATCCGATTGCTAATGGAATCAAACGCACCGGCAAACGCGTGCTGGCCATCGGTACGGATTGTTCCTGCGGCAAGATGTATACTGCGATGTCGATGGATGCAGAGATGCAGAAACGCGGCATGAAATCAGATTTTCGTGCCACCGGGCAAACCGGCATTCTGATCACAGGCAAGGGCGTGCCTTTGGACGCTGTGATTGCCGATTTTATGGCAGGTGCCGTCGAATATTTGACGCCAGACAATGACCCAGACCACTGGGATCACATCGAGGGTCAGGGCAGCCTGTTTCACGTATCGTTTTCCGGGGTGACTATGGCCTTGATCCATGGCGGGCAGCCGGATGCTTTAATTCTTTGTCACGAACCGACCCGCACAAGCATGCGTGGTTTGCCGCATTTCGGCCTGCCAAGCTTAGAACAGTTGCGCGATACGGCTTTGCCCTTGGCGCGCCTTGCCAATCCTGCGTGTCAGGTGACAGGGGTTTCTGTGAACACCAAAGCGTTGGATGAGGATGCAGCCCGCGCCTGTTTGGCTGACATCGAAAAACGCATGGGTTTGCCTGCGACAGATCCCTATCGCTTTGGCGCGGCGAAATTAGTGGATTCGCTTGTCGATCTGTGACGCGACGGACTAGGAAAGGCTCTGCCGTTGAACGGCGGGGCCACTCGTTGGCCGCTGGGCAGCATTTTTTGAAAAATTGAAGGTGGTTTATGCGCATTGAAGTGACGCGGGACGTGTTCAAATTAGCGCAAGTGTTTACCATTTCGCGCGGATCAAGAACCGAGGCTCAGGTGTTAACTGTGACGCTGTCCGATGGCGAACATCGCGGCTGGGGCGAATGCGTGCCCTATGCCCGGTACGGCGAAACATTGGAGTCCGTAACAAATGAAATAACCGGCCTGCCTGCTGATTTTAATCGGCAGGATTTGTTTGATCTTTTACCTGCTGGGGCTGCGCGCAACGCAGTGGATTGCGCCCTGTGGGATCTTGAGGCCAAGCGTGCGGGGAAACGTGTTTGGGAACTGGCGGGGCTGGCCGCCCCAAAGCCGCAGACCACGGCGTATACCTTGTCACTAGATACGCCCGAAACTATGCGCGCGCAGGCAGCCAAGCACAGCTTTCGTCCGCTTTTAAAAATCAAGCTGGGCACGCCGGATGACATGCCGCGGCTTGAAGCCGTGCGCGCGGGTGCGCCAGATGCGCGGATTATCATTGATGCCAATGAAGGGTGGTCTGCCGAAGTATATGCTGATCTCGCACCCCATTTGGTGCGTCTTGGCGTGGATTTGGTGGAACAACCCTTACCAGCGGGCGAGGACGAAGCGCTTATCGGCATGGCCCGCCCTGTGCCGGTTTGTGCAGATGAATCATGTCATGATCGTGCCAGCTTGGCCGCGTTAAAGGGCAAGTATGATATGGTGAATATCAAGCTCGACAAGACCGGTGGCCTGACCGAAGCGCTGGCTTTACGCACAGCCGCGCTTGCCGAAGGATACGACGTAATGGTGGGCTGTATGGTAGGCTCAAGCCTTGCGATGGCGCCTGCAACCCTTGTCGCGCAGGGTGCAGCCGTGGTGGATCTAGATGGGCCGCTTTTGTTGGCTGAAGACCGCGCATCGCCTTTGATTTTCGATGACGCTGGGGTACATCCACCCAAAGGCGAACTTTGGGGCTAGCCAGCCAAACAGGAGACGAGCGCGTTGCAGAAAGGTTCGATGTGGGTGTTTGGGCTGTGCGCATGTCTGCTGGCCAGCGCAGGAACAGCGCAAGAGGCGTGGACGGTTCAGTTGACGTCAAAGCAAGCTAAGGCACATGCTGAGCAGGCAGGACGGAAAGCAGTCACGGCGTTTGCGATTTCCCCTGATGGCGCGTGGGGTCGGTCCCATGGGTTCCAAGATGCGGATCAAGCGGCCAAAAGAGCCATGTCGTTTTGTCAGGGCGAACTTCGGCCTCGCAAGCGCGATTGCATTCTGTTCGAAGTCGCGGGCAAACGCGCCGCGCCCCAAGTTGTGCAGACCCGCAAAGTAAGCACCGTTTACCAACCCCTAAATGGGCGCAAGGCGGCCTTTGTGTTCGGGCGCGCGGCACTAGATTTTCGTGGCAACAAAGATGGCGCGATGGCGCAACTTGCAACGGCACCTACACAACCAAGCGCCCTCGCCCAAGACAAAAAGCTGCGCGCAGGTCTGACAAACCGCACGATAATGACCACTCAGGCCAAGGGCTTCGGCCTTTGGTTGGGGGATGTCTATGCCGAACATTTGGTATCGACAAACAATGGGGTTCTGGTTGTAGGATTTGACAGCTGGGCCGTCACTGCGCAGGGGTTATTGTGCATGTTCAATGGATTCTGGGACAGTGGAAAACCGGTCGGCACCAAATGCGTGCTGCTGAATTCGATTGGGAATGGATTGGTCGATTTGTCTTGGGACGGATCGCCGAATGCCTCGCGGAAGGGGCAATTAATTGCAGGTGATGCGCGATTTAGCGCCGCGAAATGATACCGGGCTGTGCCCGTCAAAAAGGAAATTAGATATGCGAACCGTATACGTGAACGGCGACTATGTGCCCGAAAATGAAGCAAAAGTATCGATCTTTGATCGTGGGTTTTTGATGGCGGATGGTGTCTATGAAGTCACGTCGGTCTTGGACGGCAAACTGATCGACTTTGACGGCCACGCAGTACGCTTGCAGCGGTCCTTGGACGAATTGGATATGCCTTCGCCGATTGCCAAGGAAGACCTGCTTGAGGTGCACCGCGAGTTGGTTCGCTTGAACGGTATCGAGGAAGGCATGATTTATTTACAGATCACGCGCGGCGCGCCTGCTGATCGTGATTTCGTGTTCCCTGACCCTGAAACCACGCCGCAAACAATCGTACTGTTCACCCAAAACAAGCCCGGCTTGGCGGATAATCCTGCTGCCAAAAAAGGCATAAAAGTTATTAGTATCGAAGACATTCGTTGGGGCCGTCGCGATATCAAAACAGTGCAATTGCTGTACCCAAGCATGGGCAAAATGATGGCCAAGAAGGCGGGTGTGGATGACGCTTGGCTGTTGCAGGACGGTTTTGTGACCGAAGGTACGTCGAACAACGCCTACATCGTAAAAGGCAACAAAATCATCACCCGCGAGGCCTCGCCTGATATTCTCAAGGGGATCACGCGCACAGCTGTGCTGCGCTTTGCCCGCGAGGCGCAAATGGAGGTCGAGGAACGCAACTTTACCATCGAAGAAGCGCGCGAAGCGGATGAGGCGTTTATCACCTCGGCCAGCACATTCGTGATGCCTGTGGTTGAGATTGACGGCACGACTTTGGGCGATGGCACACCGGGTCGCGTAGCCCCACGTTTGCGCGAAATTTATCTAGATGAAAGCCGCAAAGCAGCCATGTGATAGCAAAGAATTGCCGCGTTTCGTCTTGAAAACGGGGCATTTGAACACCAAGTTGTGATGTGAAATTAATTTACTTTGCGGAGTACGATTTGTGAACGAAGAGCTGATTTTAAGTTTGCTCAGTGAAAACCTGGTCTATGTTTTGGCAACGCTATTTTTGGTGCTTTGCCTGTTTCTGGGGGTTCGGATCGTTCCGCAAAGTGAAAAATATGTGGTGGAACGATTTGGGCGCTTGCGTGCGGTGCTTGGGCCAGGGATCAACTTTATCGTTCCGTTTATGGATGTTGTTCGCCACAAAGTGTCGGTTCTTGAACGTCAATTGCCCAACGAAAGTCAGGACGCGATCACGTCCGACAACGCACTTGTGCAGGTCGAAACCAGTGTTTTTTACCGCGTGACCGAACCCGAACGTACGGTGTATCGCATCCGCGACGTGGACGGTGCGGTTCAGACGACCATTGCCGGGATTGTGCGATCCGAGATCGGCAAGATGGAGCTGGATGAAGTTCAATCCAACCGCACGCATTTAATCGGTCAGATCAAGGTGTTGGTCGAAGAAGCCGTAGATGACTGGGGCATCGAAGTGACGCGTGCCGAAATTTTGGACGTGAACCTTGATGTCGCCACCCGAGAAGCGATGTTGCAGCAATTAAACGCGGAGCGTGCGCGCCGGGCTTCGGTCACCGAAGCAGAAGGCCAGAAACGGGCAGTTGAATTGAATGCGGACGCCGAGCTTTATGCCGCCGAACAGGCCGCCAAAGCGCGGCGCATTACGGCGGATGCCGAAGCCTATGCGACCCAAGTTGTGGCAGAGGCCATTAACACGCATGGTATCGAATCTGCGCAGTTTCAGGTCGCATTAAAACAAGTGGAAGCCGTGACAGAGATTGCGCGCGGCGAAGGGCAGCAGACCATTGTTTTGCCATCCAGCGCGATGGACGCCTTCGGTGAAGCCTTTGGTATGTTGACCGGAAAGCGGCGCGCATGAGCGAGCTTTGGACGTACTGGTGGGTCTGGATTGCCGCCGCTTTGGTGTTCAGCATCGTTGAAGTCTTTGTGCCTGCCTTTGTGTTTCTTGGCATGGCTGTGGGCGCGGTGACAGTCGGGGTTGGTTTGGCGTTTGGCCTGTTGGGCTGGCTTGCAACGCCGTCTGTGTTGCTTTTGATTTTTGCGGCGGCGTCGCTGATTGCTGCGCTTGTTTTACGCAAAGTCATTGGGGTTCAGCGCGGTCAGGTCAAAATCTGGGATCGCGACATAAATGACTGAGCCTTAACCCTTTTTTTCGACGTTTTCGGCAAATGCGGTTTTGAACGCGTCTTGTTGTGCGCCTGTCGCGTCGGTTTGATAATTGGCTTTCCATTCATCCATCGTCATTCCGTAGAATGCTTCGCGACCGTCATCTTTGGACATTTCAATGCCTTTTTCTGCGGCCGCCTGTTGATACCAACGCGCCAAGCAGTTTCGGCAAAACCCTGTGAGGTTCATCATATCGATATTCTGCACGTCCGTGCGGTCTTGCATCAGGTGCTGGCGCATCCGGCGGTAGGTCGCTGCTTCGAGTTCAAGTTGGGTTTGTGCGTCCATGTTTAGCGGTCCCTTTAGTTGATCTGTCGGACTGGGGCCCTGCCCCAGACCCCGGAGTTTATTTGGCAAGATGAAGTTAGTTTAAAGATTGGCATGCGCGCGCGCCGCTTCAAGGTGTGGCGCAAGAAGATTGGCCCATTTGTGTTGGCCCGCCTTGTTTGTGATCAGATCTTGGCGAATTTCGAGAATCACGTTGGGGCGGCCAGGCCCATGGGCGTGTTGGCTGAGAGCATCGCCCGGAAAGAAGCCAGCATAGGGAGCGTTGTCTCCGACTGGGCTAGTTAAAGCACCTGACAAACTGGCAATTACAGGATCAGCGATGCGGCGATCCTGGGCAGAAAGGACACCGATTTCCCATGGCCGCGGGGCATGGCCGACCAGTTGCGGTGTGAAGCTGTGTATCGACAGGAACGTAATGCTGCGACCTTTGGCCAAGTCGGCTATGGCGTCATGATACGGTTGATACAGTTTCTGAATGCGATCCGCGCGTTCTTGTGCGTCCACGTGGCTATTCCCTTCAATGATCGTGCCATCATAGAGTTGCGGGATAAGCGTGGGATCGTCAGTGCCCCGGTTCGGGTCGATGACAAGCCGCGAAAAGTTTGAGCAGATTGCTGGCGCATTCAGCGCTGTGGCCAATGCCAATGCAGTATCCATTGCGCCGATGTCATAAGCAATGTGTCGCGCCATTTCGGCTTTGGGCAATCCCAGCGATCCCCCTGCCACAAAATTGGGCACTGTATTCGTTGCATGATCACAAGTGATCAACCAAGGGCCGGTGCGGTCTGGTCCATGGATCGAAAATGGAGAATATATCATGTAAATTTCACCTAATTTAACGAACTTTTAGTCCAGTTGCCTACAGATGTGAATTGAGCAATAACGGGCGCTGTTAGCGATATCACCAAGAAGGCTATGGACCATGAAGCGCAATCGGAACGTAAAAATCGTGGCCACGTTGGGCCCCGCATCTGACACCTATGAAACGATTCGAGCCTTGCACGATGCTGGCGCTGATGTGTTTCGTCTGAACATGTCGCATGGTAGCCATGATGAGATTGCGAAGAAGCACGCAATTATTCGTCAAATTGAAGAGGACACCGGGTCTTCGATCGCTATTCTGGCGGACCTTCAGGGGCCGAAGTTGCGCGTCGGTGTTTTTGGCGCTGAAAGCGAGATGCTGGAAGAGGGCGCGACATTCCGTCTTGATCTGGACACGGCTGAGGGCGACGTCAATCGTGTCTGCCTGCCCCACCCCGAGATTTTCGCGGCTCTTGAGCCGGGCAAGTCGCTGTTGGTGAACGATGGTAAGATCCGTTTGCGGGTCGAGACATGTGGCGAAGATTTTGCCAATTGCGTGGTCATTGCAGGTGGCGCGATTTCCAACCGCAAGGGTGTGAACGTGCCGGATGTGGAACTGCCTTTGGCCGCTTTGTCGGAAAAAGATCGCGCAGATTTGGAATTCACCGCCGACTTGGGCGTCGACTGGATGGCACTAAGCTTTGTGCAGCGTCCTGCAGATGTCGAAGAAGCGCGTGCGTTGGTCAAAGGCCGGGCCGCGATCTTGTCCAAGATTGAAAAACCAAATGCGGTTGAACGTTTCGACGCCATTCTGGCCGCAAGTGACGGCATCATGGTTGCGCGTGGTGATCTTGGTGTGGAATTGCCTGTTCAGAACGTCCCGCCAATCCAGAAGCGATTGGTGCGTAAGTGTCGCCATGCCGCTAAACCCGTCATTGTGGCAACGCAAATGCTCGAAAGCATGATCGAAAGCCCCATGCCGACCCGCGCCGAAGTCAGCGACGTTGCGACCGCCATCTATGAAGGTGCCGATGCCGTGATGTTAAGCGCGGAAAGTGCTGCGGGCAGCTATCCGATCGAAGCTGTGACCACCATGGATCGTGTCGCCTCTGAGGTAGAAAAAGACCCAACATACACCCAAATCATCGAGTCCAGCCGCAGCGCCAACCGCGGATCGGTTGCGGATGGGATTGTTGCGGCAGCGCGTGAGATTGCCGAAACCACCAACATCAAAGCGATTTGCTGCTTCACGCAAAGTGGTACGACTGCATTGCTGGTGGCGCGTGAGCGCCCACGCGTGCCGATCATCGCCTTGACCCCGCTCGCAGGTACTGCGCGCCGTCTTGCCATGTCTTGGGGATGCAACTGCGTAATCACCGACACAATGGATCGCTTTAAAGGTGCTGTTGTAAGTGCAGCCAAAGCGGCGTTAGACAATGGTTTTGCCACATCCGAAGATCAGATCGTGGTCACAGCTGGCGTGCCGTTCAATGTGACGGGCACCACGAACATCTTGCGTGTGGCCCCTTGTGATGAACGTTTGATTTTCTCGACCGATCCGGAGTAACCTTACCGTGATGTTAAGCAGGGTGAACAGATGGATCCGGATACGTTCCTTGTACTAGGGCTAATCGTAGCAGCGTTTTCTGTTCCTTCGATCATGTCGGCACTGTCGGATGGTCGTGTACCTCGGGCATCTGCGATCACTATTTTGATCGCGGGTGCCCTGATTTTATATGCAATCCAGTCGCAACCGGGCGGATACGCGATGTCGCAAATTCCGGATGTGTTTGTGCGGGTAGTGGCGCGATACGTTCCATAACCTAAATCTAGGTTTGCCGATCTTTTTGCTGCATATTTCCCAAGACTTTGCACATTCGACTTGCCTTTGACGCCGTGCCATCCTAAATCGCGGCTTCGTTCCTGTGCGTCCGGCCAATGTGGCATGCCGAGTCGCGCGTAAACCGAACTCGAACTATGGAGACGGAAATGCCCAAGATGAAGACCAAGTCGAGCGCCAAAAAGCGCTTTAAGGTGACAGCGACCGGTAAGGTCCTGGCAAGTCAAGCCGGCAAACAACACGGCATGATCAAACGCACCCGTAAATTCATTCGTAACGCCCGTGGCACTACGACCCTGTCGGCCCCCGACGCCAAGATCATCAAGGGCTTCATGCCCTACGATCGCTGATAGGAGGATACAAATATGTCCCGCACCAAAGGTGGAACCATCGCTCACGGCCGTCACAAGAAGGTCATCAAAGCAGCCAAAGGTTACTATGGCCGCCGCAAGAGCACGTTCAAAGTCGCACGCCAAGCCGTCGACAAAGCGAACCAATACGCGACGCGTGACCGTCACAATCGCAAGCGCAACTTCCGCGCGCTGTGGATTCAACGGATCAACGCCGCCGTGCGTGCCCATGACGAAGCGCTGACATACAGCCGTTTCATCAACGGCCTGTCATTGGCTGGTATCGAAGTGGACCGTAAGGTTCTGGCCGATCTGGCAGTTAATGAGCCCGAGGCATTTTCTGCCATCGTGGATCAAGCCAAGGCGCAATTGGCGTAAACGCCTAAACGCTTAAAATTACGAAAGCCCTGTATGGTTTCCATGCGGGGCTTTTTTGTTTCTGGCTTTCTATGACTGCCCGATTGTCACAAGTGCGCCAGAGATTATCACGGCTGTATCCCTAGGTGCCGTTTGGTTTGTGGATGTGTAACGCAGCGTGAGAAATCCAACGCGCCTCAGCATGCTGCATTGTTCCAATGTAGAGTCCGCGAGTTTGCAGCGTATTGGGAAAGGGATTACTTAACCGCAGCGTATCAAAGCCCTTCCACATCCCAGCACACCGCTTTGCTATGGTCCTGCTGCTAAAACAGTAAAATGGCGATCCCGGAAGGACTCGAACCCTCAACATCCTGATTAGAAGTCAGGTGCTCTATCCAGTTGAGCTACAGGACCGCGCTGTCACAGTCATGCCGCAGGTCTCGTCGCAGGGCAAGTGGGTCCAAGCGTATGCGTCATGAAAATACTAAGTGGATCCAGCGCATAGTCACTAAATGGCGGGCATTCGACAAATCCACTGGCCAAATACAGCGCACGGGCCGGGGCGAACATCTCGGCTGTGCCGGTCTCAAGGCTGACGCGTTTCAGGCCTTGATCACGCGCAACGTCCAACAACGCGGACAAAATCGCACGGGCCACACCGCGCCCCCGCGCCTCGGCGCTTGTGTGCATCGATTTCAATTCACCATGGTCGTCATCAAGCCGAGCCAAAGCCCCGACTCCAAGCACCTTGCCATTATCGCGCGCAGAAAACAGCATCACACCACGGTCGAGCAAAGCTGTAGGTTCCATGACATGGCAACTTTCCTCAGGAGAGCCCGCACGCATTAGATCAAAGTGCCGGAGCAACAGCGCCCGTACATCCGCAGCCTCTGGCGTGTCGCGCGCGATCTGTAACGTGGGGTATTGCCGTTTCGAAGGTGGTGAAATTTCCATGTAATTACAATAATTTGCCCTTGAGGAAGCTACAGTAAGCGGAAAGTTTGCGCCGGAATCAGGGGGAAATCCAGCGAATTCATTTAAAAGGCATCATCGATGCACACTTGCTCAGTGCTGGCACACATAGGTGCCTAAATTTCAAACGTTCGGTGCTAGACTTATCGCAACACTTCCATCGATCGCATAAATTCGGTCAAGGTGATTACTGCACAGATTTTCCCATCTATTGTGTGCCTCAGTTTCGACATACAATTTAATTAAACTGTTCTGGTAACGATTTTCTGTTTGGGTTTTCCATGACAATCTTGGTTGGAAACGGGTTTCATCTTACCACCGCCTTGGGTGCCGCGGGAACTGCGGCCGAAGGTACCGTTCTGTCTGCAAGTGACCTTGGGCAAATCGTAAATATTCAAACAGATGGCTCTCTTGAGGGGGGCGACACCGTTATGCATGCTGGTGACAGTATTGTTGTCGATACTGACGATGATGGTGATTTTTCGGACGAGGCGGCAACCCTACAGGTTAGCAACGACCGCTTTTCGCGCTCTACGATCACCTACACTGACGGGTCCACTTCGAGGGTCACACTGGAGGTGGTCACCCTATCTGACGGCACGCAGACCATTTTGGTAAATGATGCCGGGGCCGGCAACATCAATGCGTCAGCTGATCAGATTGAATCGATCACGCTTGGCACGTTAAACACCAATTTCGTCAACCGTTACAATCAAGGCAATTACAGCAACACCATAACGAATTCTGTCGTTTGTTTTAGTGCAGAAACTCTAATTCAAACACCTATGGGCGAACAAAAAATCGTTTCCTTAGGCATTGGCGACGACGTTATGACTGCCGAAAATGGCGTACAAAAGATCGCTTGGATCGGCAAACGTACGCTGTCCTCCGCGCAGCTTGTCGCTGCACCGCATCTGAAACCGGTTCGCATTCGCGCCGGCGCATTGGGTGCGGGCCTACCGCAGATTGATCTTTTGGTGTCGCCGCAACATCGCATTTTGATTGTGTCAAGAATCGCAAAGCGCATGTTTGGGCAAAAGGAAGTCTTGGTTCCGGCCATCAAATTGATCGAAGCAGACGGCATCGAACAAGTGACCTCGGTCGCACCAGTGACCTACATTCACATGCTTTTTGCAAAACATCAGATCGTCTTTGCCAACGGGACACCGGCCGAAAGTCTGTATACCGGGCCTCTTGCGCTTCAGGCTTTGACGGACAAGGCGCGCAACGAAATTTACGAGATCTTCCCTGAGCTTAAATCTGAGGGCAAAGCGGCGCGTCTTGCATGCCCGGCGGTCGAAAAGCAGGCGCGTGTCAGCAAGCTTTTGGCAAGGCACGAAAAGAACCGCAAGCCACTGGTGTTATTGGACGCAGACGGCCCTGCATGATGGGTGTTTTGGCAAGCCTGATTGGCTGCCAATAGACCGGAGAGTTGCGCCCCTAACTTACCGCCATCGCCTACCGCGTCGCCTGTGCATTGCCGCCAAGTTACAATTTAGCCGTCGGAATTCGGTTGGTGCTTTCTGCATCGAACAAATGCAGTGTCTCGGCCTCATAGCCCGCAACCAGTGTTTCACCAATATCTGCGGTAACCCGATTGGTTGTGACCACCCTAATCGGAAGCCCCATTGGGGTCGTCGCAGAAATATGGGTTTCGGAACCCGTCGGTTCTATTTCATTGACAGTGATCTTCAGTGAACCACCGCTGCCTAATGTCAAATGTTCGGGCCTGATGCCGACAGTCACGTCGCCCGTAACACTATCGTCGACCTTAATTTGCAACAGTGTTCCGTCTGTCAGGTGCACTTGTCCCCCTTCAGCCTTGGCTGGCAGGAAGTTCATTGCAGGCGCTCCGATAAAGCCCGCCACAAACAAGTTTTCCGGATGGTCATATAGTTCAAGCGGTGCACCAACCTGTTGCACATACCCATCGTTCATCACAATGATCTGGTCAGCCATCGTCATGGCCTCGATCTGGTCGTGTGTTACGTAGATCATTGTTGACCCAAGACGCCGGTGCATCGCTCGCAATTCGGTCCGCATCTGACCCCGCATTTTGGCATCAAGATTTGAAAGCGGTTCATCGAACAGAAACACTGACGGATCCCGCACAATTGCGCGTCCCATGGCGACACGTTGGCGCTGACCGCCAGAAAGTTTTTGAGGGCGGCGATTAAGATATTCCGTCAAACCTAGCATTTCTGCGGCATCTTTGACCTTTTCGGCGATTGTCGCTTTGGGAAACCCTGCAACCTTAAGCGAAAAGCCCATGTTTTGCGCGACGGTCAGGTGTGGGTAAAGCGCGTAGTTTTGGAACACCATTGCGATGTCACGCTTGGGCGACGACAGATCGTTCACAACCTTATCACCGATGCTGATTTCGCCGCTGGTGATGACCTCTAGCCCTGCAATCATCCGCAGCAACGTCGATTTCCCGCACCCCGAAGGTCCGACGAGGATCGAAAAACTGCCATCGGGTATGTCGATGTCGACGCCATGAAGGACTTCGTTGGTGCCGTACGCTTTGCGGACCTGCGCGATTTTGACCTGAGCCATTTGGGATAAGCCCTTTTGTTATTTGATGCCGCTGGACGCGACGTTGCGGATGTAAAATCGCTGGAACACCAGGAATGGCAGTGCTGCGATCACGCACACGATGCTCATCGACGAAAACAGCAAACCCCAGTTGGCGCCTTCAAGGCTGATGTTTTTTGCGATTTCCACTTGCGCCACTGTCAGTTCAGCCGACGGTGCGGCGACAAGCGGCCAGAAAAATGCTTCGAATTGTGTGATGAAAATCATGATCGATCCCGTCAGGATGACCGGCCACGAAACAGGCAGAGCAATGGTAAAGAAAATCCGGAACCAAGATGCCCCGTCGATCCGCCCCGCTTCATAAAGTTCGCGTGGAATCGCCGCGAAGAATTGGCGGAACATCAAAATGACAAAGCCATTCGCAAGTTCTGGCACGATAAGCACCGAATAGCTGTCGATCATCCCGAGCCTGTTCACCAGCATGTAAAGCGGTAGCACGATCGCCTCAAAGGGCATCATCGCGGTCATAAGAACCAACAGAAATAGCGGCCCACGGAACCGGAATTCGAACGTCGCAAAGGCAAACGCCGCGGCTGCGTTGACCAGCACGCCGATGACCATCGTCACCCCTGCAACGAACAGTGAATTGCCGATGGCGCGGGGAAAACCGGTTTCCAGCAGACCAGTATAGTTTGAAAAGGTGAACGTCTCTGGCCAGATTGTGTGCCATGAAAAACTACCCGCATAGGAAAACATTTCTTGGGTCGGACGCAGCGAAGACAAGAACATCCAAAGCAGTGGGGCCAGCGCAAGAAAGGCCAACGCACACATTAGGGCGTAACGCCCAGTTTGTTTTACAGGACTGTACGTTCCAGGGCGGAGTGTATCGCTCATTCGCCTTCTCCGGGTTTAAAGAACAACATCTGCGCGGCGGCCACGATGACCACAAGCGCCAGCAGGATGCAGGACAATGACAACGCGCGCCCCCAATCCACAAAGGTAAAGGAACTCTCGTAGGCGCGGTACATCAGCGTATCGGTCGTACCGTTCGGGCCACCACGCGTGATGATGTAAACAGGCGCAAAGAACAGCAGGTTGACCGTGGTATCGGCCACAAAAACGAACAAAAACGTGCGTTTCATTTGCGGCAATGTGATCAGTCGCAGTTGTTGCCACGGGCTTGCGCCATCAACGTGCGCTGCCTCGTACAGTTCTTCGGAAATGCGGAACAAACCGGCCAAGAGGAAGATCATATAATATCCCGCCCCTTTCCATGTCGAAATCCAAATCATGGCGCCAAGCGCTTGATCTTCATCGAAGAAGAACCCCTGACGGCCCAGTGGGGTCTGCGCGAGGACGGAATTTACAAGACCTAAGTTCGGATCAAACAAAAGGTTCCACATTACAGCCACCAGCGCCGTCGACATGGTCATTGGCAAAAAGAAGGAAACCCGGAAAAAAGTTAAAAACCGCCCCGGCGCAAAAACAAGCAGCGCCATGATGAACGCGACGAAAATCTGAAGCGGGTTGATGATAATATTGAACAACAGGGTCACGCGAACGGAATTCCAAAACCCCTCGTCGCTGAATAAAGTGTCGTAATTCCCCAATCCGTGAAAGGTCGTTTCACCTAGCAAAGATTGGCTGGTAAAACTGCCCCCGATCGAGATTGCGATCGGGGCCAGCCTAAAGACGATAAGAAGACTGATCGCCGGCAGCAAAAACATCATAAGCGTCGCCCAACTTGGTCTTTGCGGATCAAGCATTGCGCGTTTCTTCGATGCTTTCCCGACCGATTTGGCCGCTGAAGCTGCTGCTGGCGCGTCAGTCATCTGTTATCTCACTTCTTGTATTTCAGAAGTTCACGATCCATTTCAGCCGCAGCTGCATTCAGTCGCTCCGTGACATCGGCACCGCCCTGAATCTCACGCAACGCACTACGTAAGATCGAGTCATACTCGAGCCAGCCACCAATGGATGGACGCGGCACAGCCGTGTTGTTGATCTCGTAGCGTGCAAGTGTCCAAAGTTCGCCTTCCAACTGATCGCCAAGGCTTTCCCAAGCGGATTTCAGAACCGGTGGGTTAGCGCGGGCACCGAAATAGGCTGATACAAATTCTGGCTGTGCCAGAGCCTGCACAAACGCAGCGGCTTTTTCTGGGTTCGCAGAACGTGGGTTTACACCTAGGTGCCAACTGCCCGTTGGCGTCACAGGGGTGCCGCCCTCAAAATATGGCAGGGGTGCAACCGTCAGGTCCAAACCGTCACGTTTACCGGCGGTCACCGCATCAGACACAACGCCTGCGAACATGCCAACTTTGCCATTCAGGAACAGTTCCAACGCGAGGCTATAATCATACATGCCAGCAGGTGCGATGCCGTCGCTGTACAGCGCCGAATAGGCGCTAATCGCCTCGATGAACTCGGGGCTGTTAACGTAACCCGTTGCCGTTACGCCGTCTTCGCCGATCAGCGTGGCACCGTTGGACTGTGGCATGATAAGTGCCATGTATGGGCTGTCACCGAAGTGGAAATTAAAACCCCAGGTATCTTCGCCCAATGCTGAAATCTTCTTGCCCGCGTCGGCGACTTGTTCCCATGTCCAGCGCTCTTCTGGGTTGTTTGTTGGCGCGTCGATCCCGGCTTGTTCAAACAAAGCATTGTTGACCAGCATCACGACCGTGCTGCTTTCCAGTGGAACAGACATCAATTTGCCGTCGACAGTACCCTGTTGCAAAGCAGCCGATGTGTAGATCTCAGATGCATTTGGCAGGATATCATCCAGAGGCGTCAAGTGCCCGCGTGCCGTATAAGAGGCGGTCAATGGACCATCTACATAGTAAAGGTCAGGGGTTTCATTACGCGCTTGCAGGCGAACTTCGAGGCCCGAAAACAACTGCCCAAAGGGCAGCAATTCAGTGTCAACCGTGACGCCGTCAACATTCGTGGCAGCATCGCTCAACAGGCTTGTCAAAGCGCCATCCGAAAAGGACAGGCCGATTGCACTCAGTTCGGCATCTTCAGCGGCGACTGCACCAGCGGCAAGGGTCGACGCGGCCAATGCAAAGGTGAATTCTCTTAGATGTTTCATTTGTACTCCATGTTGGTAGACCGCGATCTGCGCGGAAACAGGCCCTTCTGTGGGGCGTTTATTTGTGGCTAGCAGGCCTATTCATATTCAAGAATGGCCTCGATCATGGCTTCAACACTCGCTGGGCCATCTACACGCACACCGACTTTTACATTCGGTTTTGGTAACGTCTCCCCCGGGAAAGGGTCGATTTCGCGCATGTCACATATGGTCATCCCACGCAGCGCAGGACTGACCAATTCCACCGACACATTCGTGTCGCGAAATTCAAATAAATCTGGATGCACCAAAGAAATGACAGCAGAGGGGTCGTGCATCGGCGCATCAAGGCGTCTGTAGCGCGCCGAATGCTGTTTTAGATAAAAGCTAAGTATTTGGCCCGCGTGACCGCCGATAACCGTCCCTGCCTTGGCCATCCGGTCGGCATGGGCTTGCGACAAGCGGGCTTGCCCCGTCAGGTTCAGCCCCGCCATGCGCAAGGGAACCCCCGAGGCCAAAACCATTTGTGCCGCTTCAGGGTCCTTCCAGACGTTGGCTTCGGCAAAGGCGGTCACATTGCCGGTCCCGGTTGATCCGCCCATAAACGATATCTCAGATATCCATTCAGCCAGCTTTGGTTCGACACGAAGGGCCAGTGCGACATTCGTCATCGGCCCAAGCACGATCAACGACAGGTTTCCGGCATGGGCACGCGCCATTTCGATCAAATATTGCGCGGCTCCACGCGGGTCCATGTCGCGACGCGTCGAAGGGATGGATTTACCCCCTTCCAGACCGTCAGCACCGTGGATTGGGGACACGACATAGTCGCCCACAATTGGTTTTCCAGCGCCCATCGCAACCGGAATATCAAGCTTTGCCAAATCGCAAATACGCAGCGCATTTTTGGTCGTGTTTTCAACTGTTGAATTACCGAACACCGTCGTTAACCCAATCACATCAAGGCGGCGCGCAGCATAGAGGATGGCGAAAAAATCATCGTGGCCGGGGTCTGTATCAATGATGTACTTCATTGAACCGCCCCTGCTTTTGGTACGGCGCGCGGGATCGCATTCACGATGCCCAATCGCGCGACATGACTGGCCGAACCACCCGCTCGTACAACCGCAACTGATTTGCTAATTCGTTGACTGACAAATCCCGACTGACAACACGGCAACTTAATGGCCTCTTCCCCATCAGGAAAATAAGACACGGGGGCGATAAAATCGCGTTGTTTCGAACCGATACTAACGATAGTCACCGACGTCCCTCCTAGTCTCGGACACATACCTGTCGCAAAGTGTTTTCTTTGATTAGCCTCGATCAGCTGAAAAGCCCCTTCCCTCAAAGCAGATACACGTCGACGCCAACGCAGGTTTTCCCTTCGTTAAGAAGACAGCTTCATCCATATAATGTTGTTTGTATGCATACAACATTTTTTCCAAAGCCACCGTGCAAAGCAATCCTTTTCCAGTGTTTTGGCCTACGCTTTTAGCAACAAAACTCAGCGGCACTTGCGCGCTATGAGCCAAGCTTGAGGGTTGGTTGCCGAGGATGGTTGAGACAAGGCCATTGGCGCGGACCTCACGCTTATAGAAGCTTTTACGTGTGTGAATCTCTTCGGTGCGAACGATGGTCATGCCGCCTTCGCGTAGTTTTCAGTGGCCATGCAGCCATTTGGCGCGCCGACCTCAACGCCTTTATCGCATCCTAACACACAACCCGCAGGACAACCTTGGCCTTCACGGAAACTACGTTCGTGACGGCGGTCATGCCTGCCGGTCTTGCTGATTCAGCTTGGGAAGCTGAGCGCATTGTAAAGCCGGTTGAAAAGGCCGAGGCCGAAACAGCACCAAGGAAGCGTGGATCTTACAAAAAGAAAGATAATTCAAAATGACCCACGACCCGGCAACCATCAGCCGTGTTGTCCGCCGCGACTTCAAGTACGTCAAAGTTTATTCTGTTGCAGCCTCGGCTACGGCAATTTCGGCCATCTTTAGAATTGCGGCGCGGGAGGATGCCACTGCGATAAACCGTCCGTTGTGACAGAATTTTGCACCAACAACGCCGCTGGCAGCTTCGAGCGCGTCGTCAGTCAGGCCGGCCCATGCCGCAGGCAAGTCAGCGCGATTGTCGAATGTGTCATCGCCCACACGGATGGTGGTCAGGGTCCAATCTACTCCGCGTGGATGGACAACGAATAACAGGTGATCAGCGCCAGCCTTTTCTACGCCTGCCCGGAACGGCATGCCCATCGGCAAGTCCAGAACACGGCCCTCTCCTGCGGCTTTGATCGCCGACATCACCATGTCTTCGGCGCGGAATTTGGCCGCCTTGCGTTTGACCTGCGCTTCGATAAAGGCGCGCGCGACGGGAAGTGCTTCGGCAAAGGCGCGATCATCTGCGCCGTCCTCACGATCGTCAAAGACGGTCTTCAGGCTTTCAAGCAGCACCGGCAATGTCATACCTGAAAACAACGGCCCAGCCTCTGACGTGTTCACCGCGCCGTTGTCGACCAAATCGACAGGCAGGACGAAACCTCTGTCAAACGAGGCGTGAATATCTTCAATGTCTTTTTCGGGCACGTCCATCGCTGTCAAATAATCGCGGCCGTAATGTGCCCAAATCAATCCAAATGAGCTATAGGGCTGGCCATCTTCACGCAGCGGGTTGGGTCTTTGATGGTGGTCGAAGATTTGTGCACTCGCATTAAAATCACCGCCTACATCGTAAATAATCCGATCCTCGTTGGGCGTAATCCACGCTTTGTCGCGTGTGCGCAGAAGTGTGGCCGCAGGAAACAGGCGTGTCAGGATGACCGAGGACAACAGCTCATCCGCATGAAAGCCACCGGAATGTGTGACGAGGTGGGTGATGGTCATGAATGTAGGCTCCGGCCTTGTTTGAAACGGTTTGAGCAGCCCAATTGGCTGCACAGCGGATCATGTTTGAATGGGTTTGATGCGATTTCGAAGGCGCCGCCAGAATATGATCGACACATGCAAGCGTCCGTCACATTTGGTTGTAACTTTAGCTTCGCGAAAGTTCTGCGCCGAGCTTACACAGCGATCAGTGGGTCCAAGCCCCACGTCGGCCTGTTGCAAAGTTATCCCCGTAACCGCCGGGACGCACGTTGGCGCGGCGTTTTTGCGGGTCTTGCACGGCCGCGTCGATTCCGTGGTGAGACGCGTAATCAAGCGCGGCTTCCTTGGTGTCAAAACTCATACGCACTTGCGCTTGCGTGTCATCTGATGACGTCCAGCCCATCAAGGGATCCACAGAACGCGCCGACGACGGTGCGAATTCCAACACCCAATGCTTGGTCTTGGCTGTGCCCGAGGACATTGCCGTTTTGGCGGGCTGAAAGATGCGTGCGCGCATAGGGATGCTCCTTGACGATGAACATAAGTATATCGACAATTTGCGGCCCTGTCGCAAGATGCGAATTGTCTCAAGGGTTATTCCCTCTGTTTCGGGAAACAAGATCGACACCTAAGCACAGATTGATTGGACACTTACGCCAAGCCGGAAAGGCGGTTTTGCAAAGAAACCCTTGTATCAAAGGGTCATCGCAGACGAAACGAACCAATCCCTGCTCCCTGTCAGTGTTCAAATTTTTAAAGCGCCGATCATGTCATGAGCACCATTTGCTCCTGCCAAATCTTGACAAGAGAACACCGCACCCCCTTGCACACCCGTTCTTTTGAGCCAAGTTAGCAGCATGCCTCATGTACACACCGATTCCTCTGACACATTTCTTGCCAACCCAGCCGAAGACGTCCGCACCCGTCTAAAGCTGGAAGGTGGGCAAGCCTTGCGTATGAACACCGAATTCAAGCCCGCAGGCGACCAACCCACCGCCATCAAAGAACTGAGCGCGGGTGTTATCGCAGGGGATCGAGATCAAGTGCTGTTGGGCGCAACCGGCACCGGCAAGACCTATACAATGGCCAAGGTCATCGAGGAAACGCAGCGCCCTGCGATCATCCTTGCGCCTAACAAAACACTGGCTGCGCAACTTTACGGGGAATTCAAAGGATTTTTCCCCGACAACGCCGTCGAGTACTTTGTCAGCTTCTATGACTACTACCAACCCGAAGCCTATGTGGCGCGCTCTGACACCTACATAGAAAAGGAATCCCAGATCAACGAACAGATCGACCGCATGCGCCACTCGGCCACGCGGGCGCTGCTGGAACGCGATGATGTGGTGATCATCGCGTCGGTGTCGTGCATTTACGGGATCGGATCGGTCGAAACTTATGGGGCCATGACGCAGGATTTGAAGGTCGGCAACGATTACGACCAACGCCAAGTCATCGCGGACCTTGTCGCCCAGCAATACAAACGCAACGATCAGGCCTTTTTTCGCGGCACATTCCGGGTGCGCGGCGATGCGCTTGAGATCTTTCCGGCGCACTTGGATGACCGTGCTTGGCGGTTGTCTTTCTTTGGTGAGGAACTGGAAAGCATCACCGAATTTGACCCGCTCACAGGTGAAAAAACCGCAACGATGGAACACATCCGCGTTTACGCCAACAGCCACTATGTGACGCCAAAGCCGACGATGTCGCAGGCGATCATCAAGATCAAATCCGAACTGAAAATCCGCCTTGATCAGTTGGTGAACGACGGCAAATTGCTTGAGGCCCAGCGCCTTGAGCAGCGCACCAATTTCGACCTCGAAATGTTGGAAGCCACCGGCGTGTGCAACGGGATCGAGAACTATTCGCGCTATCTGACGGGGCGCGCGCCGGGCGAGCCGCCCCCCACCCTGTTCGAATTTATCCCCGACAACGCGATCGTGTTTGCAGATGAATCCCACGTGTCGGTTCCCCAAATCGGCGGCATGTACAAAGGTGACTTCAGACGCAAAATGACGTTGGCTGAACACGGGTTTCGACTGCCGAGTTGCATGGACAACCGCCCCCTCAAATTCGAGGAATGGGATGCAATGCGCCCGCAATCCGTGTTCGTATCGGCCACCCCGTCGAAGTGGGAATTGGAACAATCCGGCGGTGTGTTTACCGAACAGGTCATTCGTCCCACCGGTCTTTTGGACCCCATGGTCGAAATCCGCCCCGTCGGCACGCAAGTCGATGATCTGTTGGACGAAGTACGCCGCGTCACTGCCGACGGCATGCGCACCCTTTGCACCACGCTGACCAAACGCATGGCCGAAGATTTGACCGAATACATGCACGAACAGGGCATCAAAGTGCGCTACATGCACTCTGACATCGACACACTGGAACGCATCGAAATCCTGCGCGATCTGCGCCTTGGTGCCTTTGACGTGCTGATCGGGATCAACCTGCTGCGCGAAGGTTTGGATATTCCTGAATGCGGGTTGGTCGCCATTTTGGACGCGGACAAAGAAGGGTTCTTGCGCTCTGAAACCTCGCTGATCCAAACCATCGGACGCGCCGCGCGCAACGCTGATGGACGCGTGATCATGTATGCCGACAAGGTGACCGGATCGATGGAACGCGCCTTGGGCGAAACCGACCGCCGTCGCGCCAAACAAATCGCCTATAACGAAGAACACGGAATCACGCCGACCACGGTGAAAAAGAACGTCGAGGATGTGCTGAAGGGCCTGTACAAAGGCGACACGGATCAATCGCGCGTGACAGCCAAGATCGACAACCCACTGGCGGGCGGCAACTTGCAAACTGTGCTGGACGGTTTGCGCACCGACATGCGCAAAGCGGCCGAGAATTTGGAATTCGAAGAGGCCGCGCGTTTGCGAGATGAGGTCAAGCGGCTCGAGGCGGTCGATTTGGTTGTCGCCGACGACCCGATGGCGCGGCAGTATGCGGTGGAAAAGGCCGTTGTGGATGCGAAGAAAGCAAGCGGGCGCAGTACGGCGGGGCGTGCTGGGCAACGTGGTGGGAATGTGAAGCGTCGGGGGCGGTAGTTTTGGCAATACTCAAACACTACCAAAACGAACAAATACGGGATTGGTTTTGCCCAAGTCCTGGTTACGTGTTGGACTTTTCGAACCGTACGTTTGTCGACTTCTTTGAAGACCATTTTGACATAAACATCTACGCTGACGCTTTCAGTGAAAAAGGAACTTCGAAGTTTAATAGACTACAAGCCTTTGTCGAGTTGTCTCCCCCACACTTGGTAATCGAAGTTCTCAAACTGCTTTGGGAACGCCGGAACCAAGAACGAAATGAAGAAATCGAAAATGCTGAAGCAATGGTTGCTTCCGATGCATCGTCAGGTTCATCCGAACACTTGGAAATGATGCATGACGAGGCCGCGAACGAAGATAGGCCTTTTGAAAAGCTAATTGGCGACTTTGCAGGTCTTGCCAGTCATGTTGGTGCGCCACACCTAGCGAAAGTGAGTTCGGAGTGGACTCTGGATACTCTAGAACGAGAATTCAAAAGAGCCTTCGAGAACGTCGACACCGATCCAGAGGCAGCAGTAACAGCATCATGTTCTATGCTGGAGAGTGTTTGCCGATCTGTCTTGAAGGCCCGAGGGATTTCCCCACCAAAGTCTTTGGACATCAAGTCCTTGTACAAGGCGGTTCGCGAACCTCTTGGACTTTCCCCGGCAAAACACATACCTGACGATGAAATCGAAGCCGACGTTAGAGCTATATTGAGCGCGTTATCAAACGCGACGCAAGGAATTGGTGCCTTGCGGACGCATGCCGGAACTGCCCATGGAAGGGAACGTGGATTTCGCCGCTTGGACCCACGTATTGCCAGACTGTCAGTGAATACTTCGACCTCGCTTGCCTTGTTCCTAATGGAGACATGGGAAAAGAAATTCCCGGGCGACAAGCTACCTAAATCAACTGAATTATGATCACCCCGCTAGACGGTACAGCCCGGGAACACTTAACCGAGGCTTGATCCTTTCGCGGTTGAACCGTTCCCACAGATCCTACCCAAGACTCCATTTATCTTCCATCACCAAGATCAACGTTGGCTAAAAACATCAATCAAACTATCCTCAAGTTATGCGCACTCTCGTCCCCCTCCTACTCCTCGCCGCCCCAGCCCACGCATGGGAGTTCACCCCAAACCCTATCTGCACCCTCACCCATACCGAGGACGCAGCTAGCGTCGAACTGATCTACGACCACTCCACCGCGCTTTATTCGATCAACGTCAACACACCCCAAGGTTGGCCCTCCGCCCCTGCCTTTTCGATACGCTTTGACGGACCACAACCAGGCCTCATCTCAACCGCACGCCATCAAATTGTGGGCGATACGATCAGCGTCTCGGACTCAGGGTTCGGCAATGTTCTGGATGGGCTGGAAATCAACACCTCCGCCACAGCATTTACCGAAACGACCTCCGTCACCGTGTCGCTTGATGGCGCGGCAGAACCGGTTGCACGCTTTCGCGACTGCACAGACGCGCCCATTGCCTAACCCCCGATCCTAACCAAATTTTAACCAACATCAGGCCAAGTCATGGTTTGTTTACCATGTTGGAGCGCTCAAAATGCGCACCCCTTTCCTGATCGCGGCCTTGATGCTGTCAGACCCGGCCCACGCCGGCGCGTGGCTGCGCGAACAGGGCAGCGGGTTCTTGTCCTTTGGCTCAACGATCGACGAACTGGGGCGAAGCACAGGTTCGGCTTACGCCGAATACGGCTTGCGGCCTAAGTTAACGTTGGGTGCAAAAGTAGATGTCGACATGACCGCAGGGCAAATCGGCGACGGCAGCGCCTATGTATTTGCCCGCAAACCTATCCCAACTGGCGAACGCACATACAAACTGGCCTACGAACTCGGGATCGGTGGCACAATCGAACAGGATCCATCCGCATTGCTGCGCACCGGCCTTAGCTATGGCCGTGGCATCACAGCGTGGGATCGCGCGGGATGGATTGCGATCGATGGCGCATTGGAATGGGTCGAAAGTGACAGCTCAATCACAGCCAAATTGGACGCCACAATGGGCCTAACATTGAACGACCGATTCAAAGTGATGTTTCAAGTTTTCTATTCGCAAACAGAAACCGAGGCGACGACAACACTGGCCCCCTCGCTGATCTGGACGCCAAAACCAGACAAAAATCACAGCTATCAGCTAGGGGTCGAAGCGAAGGAAGGTGTGCTCGGCCTCAAGCTGGGAGTTTGGCGTTCGTTTTGAAACGGGCGGGCCATTTTTGACCCGCCCGCATGCTGTTTAGTTTTTGTCCATGCGCACCGTCGCACGTATAGACCCACTGACATCCGAACCGAATTCCAGAGTGAATTGATCGTCATTGGTGCCAATGCGCCCTCGGCCAACCGGTGCCGTATAGGTCCGAACATTGGAATTGTTCCGAATGTCGCTGATGGCCACAACTGAATCAACGAACTGACAATAGCTTTCAAAGGGCAACCGTTTGTCGGTGCCGATCGTCCACGTTCTCGCGGCCGAACTTTCCGTGTGATCCACGATCAGTGGGTTTTGGGCCTGCTCCTGAACGTTGTGAAACGAATTTCCATCGAAGGACACAGACCGGTTCCGATCATGGTCCAAATCAGAAAAGCTAGTATCGACGCGTTCTGCCCGTACCATGGTGCCATTGATGGTCCGGAACCGGTTGCCGCGTACAGTCACACCGTTCAAGAAATGCCCGCTACCGTGAGGCTTGACGATCAGATAGCTAAACCACGGCCCCACATCCCCCGACAGACAAACATTATCGGTCATGCTAAACGAACTGAATGAAAAGCCAGACGTGAATTCCGGCGTGCGATCACGTTCATTGGTCCATTCGATAAAGCAATTGTCGATATAGTTCCCAGTGACCACCGACGCCGTAAAGTTGTCTTGAAGGATAATTCCAGCCGTGCGCACACCGCCGGACACCCCATCACCTTGGAAAAAGTGATTGCCCATAATCAGATGGTTCTGCCCAGCCAAACACCCAAAGTGTTTAAACTGCGTCGCCCGACAATCACGAATTTTGGCGTCGTTTGCGTTGACATTAAAGCCAATGCTTGTCCGATCCTCAACGTTCTCGCTTTCTTCGGCCGACAAGAATTGGCAACGATCCAGCAACAGACCCTGACACCCTGTCCCATGAGACGAAAGACCACGGTCCTTAGGGCGACTAAAGAAACATTCTTGGAATTCGTAGGTCGAACCGGACGGCGTCAACAATACACCGGAGCACTTACCATTGCTCTGGAATTCGATGCCGGACATGGCGAACTTGGTCAGTTTAGAAAATCCGCTGAAATCGATCAGATACTTGAAACGTCGGAAGGTGTAATTTTGCGTTCCCGATGCATCAAAGGGTGAGGCATTTAATTCAATCGTTCCGGCTGCGACATTGACACTGCGAACGTAAATTTCACGCCCGACCCCATTGGCTTCGACCAATGAGCCGATAGGAATATTGGCGACATTGGTCACATTGCTCAGAACCCGCGCATTGGATGTGCTATAGGTTGCCTGACTGGTTACCACGATGGTGTCCCAGTTGTCGCCAGTGGCATCAAACTGGCCATTGCGGATAACGCGACGCGTATTGAATTGATCGCGGTTAGGAACTGCAGCCGCCATGTCTATGGTGTCAGTGACCTGTATGCGACGACCGCCCATATCAAGGCTTTCGTGGTCTGCACTGTTCAGCAACGCTTGAAACGCTTTCTTAAATGCTTCCTCTTCATCATCGAAGGCTTCGATATAAGTTGGAAGATCGTAACTTTTGCGCAGCAGCAACATTTTGTCGACGGGCATCGAAATCGTGCCCTCGAACTTGACCAACTCATCGATCGCAACATCTTGGTTCAGGCGGAATGTGCCAGCAGGAACCAAGATCGTGCGCCCGTCCGCGGCAGCGTTGGCGGCATCAAACGCATCACTGTCATCCGTCGTACCATCGCCCACAGCGCCATAGTCGCGCACATCCACAACCGATAGAATATCGCGAAAAAACACCGATGTGACGTCTTCAATCTCGATGTCATCGATGCGCACAACACCGCCATTGGCTCCAGTCAGATCAATACCGAAATGCCCATAGACGGGTTCAGCCCCCCAAACCAGATCGACGCCGCTCCGGTTTCCAGCGCCCACGATGGCCGAAACTTCAACCACCTCGCCATACGTGGTCAGCGCAACAGATGGACCCGTGGTGACAACATCCGAAACAGCCGACCCATTACCCTTAGCCGCAAAGCCGGACACCCGCACCGAAGGCAGGCTGCCACTGATCGCTTTGATACGGGCCGTCACCCGCAAATAGCAGCCCGGCAACAGCGGCGTTTCGCCCATAAAACGCACGCGCGTCGTGCTCGAAACCTTCTGCAGTTCCAACGCACCGCCAAAATCCTGATCGGCGGGTACAAAAGCCGCGTTAACTGCGTTTTGATAGGTATCCGTACCCGGCGTACCGTCGCCGCTCGACCAGACATTCAAGCCGTCTGCAAAGGCCGGTGGCATCAACAGCACACCCTCAGTAATCGCCTTGTTCATACATCTATCCCTTTTTGATGGACGGGCCGGGGGGATCCGACCTGTTCAAAAAGGGGAAGTATCAACGCATGGTTAACGCACTGTCAGAAGGCCGCGCGATGCCCAGCCTGCCAACGCAACGCGCAGACAAAACGAGTCTCCGAATTGAATTTCGCCACCCGGTCAACCGCTGCCGAACAAGCTGACCGGAACAAAACCTTGCTCAGACCGTCATATGCCGCGCACGCGATCCACGCTCAATCGCAGCGGCGTGTAGCCGATCAATCTCCAGCTCGTAACGGATCTCTTCGAGCAACCGCAGCTCCGCCTCTTCCAGCGACCCATCAGCCGCCGCCACATCACACGCCAACGCATAGGCCGTTTCGTTCAAATGGGCAGGCAAGGCATCACGTACCAAACCAAATAGTGCGTCCAAACCGTCTTCTTGTTCGAACAAATCAAACACCGTTTGAGCGGTCACATTCAGCCGATCCAGATCGTAATCCGCAAACACAGGCAGGTGGTTCACCGACGCATTGATCTTAACCAATTCGACCGTGCGAATATCCTCATCCGAGGCAGACACGGCAATCATCAACGCCACAAGCGCATCCTGCGCAGTAAGGCTCAGCTGTTCGGTCTCAGACATGTTCAATCCTTTTCACTCTGTTATGCCCTAAATATTGACGCCTGACGCCCCCCGCAATAGGTAGCGGCGGGATGTCGCCCCCATAAGGGCGCGTCAAATTGGCCCCTGCGCCGGGTACGGGCCGAATAAGTTAGGACAAAACCTTATGTCGAGTTTGCGTGACACTGCGATGACGAGCAAAGCATGGCCCTTTGAAGAGGCCCGCAAAGTTCTTAAACGCTATCAAAAAGCGCCTCCCGAAAAAGGGTATGTCCTGTTTGAAACAGGTTATGGTCCTTCGGGCCTGCCCCATATCGGCACTTTTGGCGAAGTCGCGCGCACATCGATGGTGATGCGCGCCTTCCAAGAACTCTCGGACATCCCGACCAAGCTGATCTGCTTTTCCGATGACCTTGACGGTATGCGCAAAGTCCCCGGCAACGTGCCCAACCCCGAAGCATTGCAAGAACACCTGCAAAAGCCACTGACATCCGTGCCAGACCCCTTTGGTACCCACGACAGCTTTGGCGCGCACAACAATGCGATGTTGCGCCGCTTCCTCGATACGTTCGGGTTTGAATACGAATTTATCTCGGCCACCGAATTCTACCGCTCCGGCCAATTCGACACCGTGTTGCTGCGCGCCGCCGAAAAGTACGACGACGTCATGAAAGTGATGCTGAAATCCCTGCGCGAAGAACGCGCGCAAACTTATTCCATCTTCCTGCCCATCCACCCCGACACCGGTCGCGTGATGTACGTGCCGATGAAAACCGTCGACGCGGCAAACGGCACCATCACCTTCGAAACCGAAGAAGGCAAAGAAATGACCCTGCCCGTCACCGGCGGCAACGTGAAATTGCAATGGAAGCCCGATTTCGGCGCACGCTGGGCCGCCCTTGGCGTCGATTTCGAGATGTACGGCAAGGATCACTCGACCAACACACCGATCTATGACCGCATCTGCGAAATCTTGGGCCACAAAAAACCCGAACACTTCACCTATGAATTGTTCCTTGATGAAAACGGGCAGAAGATTTCCAAAACCTCGGGCAACGGGGTCAGCATCGACCAATGGCTGACATATGCCAGCGCGGAATCCCTGTCGTATTTCATGTATCAAAAGCCAAAAACGGCCAAACGCATGTTCTTTGACGTGATCCCGAAAGCCGTTGACGAATACCACCAGCAACTGCGCGCCTACGCTGGCCAAGACGACACACAGCGGCTCAACAACCCGGTCTGGCACATCCATGGCGGCGACGTGCCTGCAAGCGACATGGTGGTTCCATTTGCCATGCTGCTCAACCTTGCGTCAGTTTCAAGCGCGGAAACCAAAGATACGCTTTGGGGCTTTATCCAACGTTACGCCCCCGACACAGGCCCAGAATCGCATCCTGGCATGGATTTGGCCGTGGGCTTTGCCGTGCGTTATTACAACGACTTCGTAAAGCCTGCCAAAACCTACCGCCTGCCCACCGATACCGAACGCGAAGCACTCGAAGCTCTGCGCGCAGAACTCGCGGCCTACGACGGCGATATCAATGACGAAGCCCTACAATCCGTGGTTTACGCCGTGGGCCGCGACCGCTTCGATCCTCTTCGTGGATGGTTCACTGCCCTTTACGAAGTGCTCTTGGGTGCCAGCCAAGGCCCGCGTTTTGGCGGGTTCATTGCGCTTTATGGCCTGCAAGAAACCATTGATCTGATCGATAAAGGACTGGCTGGCGAATTGGTGGGTTAAAGCCCACCGGCCTGCATACCCTTGGCGGACGCCTGAACTGCGCTATCATCTCCCTTACAAAAAGGGGAGATGATAGATGCGCAAATGGATCTTTGGCTTAGTACTGGCAACGGCCATGACGAGCGCCGCGTGGGCACAAAGCACCGAAGTCGAAAGCACAATCAACAGCCAGATCGAAGCCTTTCAGGCCGATAATTTCACGCAAGCCTTCGAATTCGCATCACCTGCCATCCAAGGCATCTTTGGCACGCCGCAAAACTTTGGGCGAATGGTGACCCAAGGCTTTCCCATGGTCTGGCGCCCTGCCGACGTGACCTATCTTGACCTACGCGAGATCAACGGGACGCTGCACCAGAAAGTACAAATAACAGACGCGGACGGGCGCGTGCATCTTCTGGATTACCGAATGATCGAAACCGATACAGGGTGGAAAATCAACGGCGTTCAGCTGTTAGAAAGCGCTGACCTAAACGCCTAGAAACGCGGCGCGCCATAGCTTGAAATTTCCCGAACGCTCCATTCAACCGCGCGGCGCATCGTGTTCCCCAACGCTTGATCGAAAGCCTCGGCGACTTTGGTTGCATCGTCCGTTTCGGACAAAGCCAGTGCTTCAAAGGAATCTGACGCAATAATGCGATCTGAAAAGGCATCAATCAGCTTGATGTTCAAACGTACATCAATCTCCAACGGCGCTTCCGGATCCTCTTGGGGTACAGTGGCCTGAAATTCGCGAATATCCGTCACAACCAGAAAATCTGCGCGCAGTCCGATCGCAGAACTCCCCACCGCCGGTACCTTGCCAGAGTTTTCAAAGCTCTCGATCAGGAGCGATTGAACGATCAACGGCGCACGATCCACCCAACGCGCACCCGGCAGATACTGAACCCGCAAAGGTGTCGGCTGTACTGCGATCTGATCTGTATCCACAGCAGCCGTCGCCGTCGGTTCTTCGACCGCGATCTGAAATTCCAAAGACGGCAATTTCTCATCAAACGTGCTTTTGGGCGACAACACATAAAGATCGTTCGGCGTCGTCGCAGCCGACAATCCTGAAAGAGCGGCACAGCCGGGCAAAGCCCCCACAAGCAACAAACACAAAGCCCATGGTTTCATTGTCATTTTCATCGGTCAAACCTTGAGTTTTGAGTACCAAGCAGAAAACGCGCAGGATCACGTTCAATTCTATTTACCAAACGATCGATGTTGCCAACAAGGCGGTTCGCTTCGTCGGTAAATTTAAGCAACGAAGGCAAGCCAAGGCGCAAAAAATCTGACAATTGACGTTCGTTGTCCTGAACAACCTGATCCAACGTCCCGGTTAAATTGGCCGCTGAAGCCGCTGCAGAAAGCACCTCGCTCGCAATCGAATCGATACTGCCAGACGCTTTGTTAATCGTCGACGTTAAGGCTGTGGCCGCGCCACGGAAATCGGTGATGATACCATCAATATCAGCGCTGGCGATAATCCGGTTGGCTGTCTCAAAGGTCGAGTTCGCAGTCGCCAAGGTTTCAGACGCATCTTCCATCGCCTCATATATCGCCGCGAGGGTTATATCAGAATTGGCAAACGTCTGGTTTGCGACCGCAATCAATTCGGTGCCATCATCCGCAAACTTAACAAAGCGATCCGCCACAACACTCGCACGACCACCGACGTCGTCAATCACGCGATTGGCTGTTTGAACAGTGGTGCGTAAATCACGAGTCATCGGCGTTAATTGCTCGTCGATATAGGTGTTGGCACGCGCCACAGTGGTGCGCGCATCCCGAATCGTGTTCTGCGCGTCATCCAACGCCACAGCGGCCGAATCCAGTGCCACGCCCCCCTGATCCGCCAGCGTATCGATGCGCCCAGCAACGCGTTGAACTTCGGTGCCCACTTCGGCAATGACCCGGTCAGCCGTCTGCGTTGTCGTACGCAGATCATCGGAAAGCGGCACAAGATTGTTGGCGCGGAATTCATCGATCCCGTCGATGACCGCGTTCGCAGTCACAAAGGTTTGGTTCACGGTGTCCAGCGTCTGCGTGGCACCATCCAGAACCACCGCGCCGCGTGTAGTCAAATCGCCAATCTGCGTGGCAATGACCGACGCCTGCCCGCCGACATCGTCAATCACCCGGTTGGCGGTCATCGTCGCGGTGCGCAAATCTTCGGCCAATGGCACCAGATTGGTGGTGGTAAAATCGCCAATAGTGGCCACCGTGCCATTCGCGGTTTCAAGCGCGCCGGTTGCTGTCGTCAGCGTGGTCTCAGCCGTATCAGCCAGCAAATCCAACCTCTCAGTAAAGACCGCAATCTCGCGTGCTGCAGATCCCAGATCGCCGGACAACGATTCAAAATCCTCCAGCACGGTATCAACACGCTCGGACGCCGACGCGAGGTTTCCCAGCAACACGCTTACGGCTTCCTTGTTCTCAGGATCAAAAACGTCGTTGATGTTTTCCAGCAGCACAACTGCACGGTCCAAAACCACCGGCGCTCCTTCAAACACCGATTGCAACGCGGTGCGTTCAGACGGGATTTCAGCGCCAGCGGGCAAGGCTGTCGATGTCTCTGATCCGCCCGAAAGACCGACAAAACCGACCCCCGTAACCCCCTGCGATTGCAGCTTGGCAACTGTTTCGGAATTCACTGGCGTGTCCGACGAAACCTCAAGCGTGACACGCACCATCGAGGAATTTTCTTCGTCCAACTCGATGTCGACAACCTGCCCCACCGGCAATCCATTATAGCGCACATCGCTTGCAGGGCCGAGCCCGGACACATCCGAAAACAGAACGTCGTAATAGGCGTATTGTTTGTCCACCTCGACCTTGGCGAACCACAATAAAAGCGCCAGCGCACCTATAATGCCACCAAGAGTGAACAACCCGATCAGGACGTAGTTGGCTTTGGTTTCCATTGCTTAACGCAACCTTCCTCAGGACTTTTCTTGGGCTGCGCGGGCGCGCGGTCCGGTGAAATATTCTTGGACCCAAGGGTGATCAATATCGGTCATCCCCTCGATCGGCCCTTCGAACAAAACCCGCTTTTCAGCAAGCACAGCAATTCTGTCGCAGATTGCATAAAGAGAGTCGAGATCATGGGTCACCATGAAAACGGTCAACCCAAGCGAACGCTTAAGTTCGTTGATCAGGTCGTCGTAGGCCGCCGCCCCAATCGGATCGAGACCCGCCGTCGGCTCATCCAAAAATACGATTCTAGGATCCAACGCCAACGCACGCGCCAGTGCGGCCCGCTTGCGCATGCCACCAGACAGCTCAGACGGCAGTTTGCCGCATGCCAAAGACGGCAAGCCCACCAACGAAACCTTAAGCCCACCAAGGCTACGCATCAAAGCCGGGCTTAAGTTCAAATGCTCGCGCATCGGCGCCATCACGTTTTGCAAAACCGTCAATGACGAAAACAACGCCCCATCCTGAAACGCGACACCCCATTGTTTTTCCACCTGCAACCGTTCTTTGCGGCTGCCATGCAACACGTCAGTACCCAACACATTGATCGTGCCAGCAGCAGGTTGGTTCAGCCCAACAATCGTGCGCAACAGTACGGATTTGCCCGTACCCGACCCGCCAACGATACCCAAAACTTCGCCTTTCCAAACATCAAGATCCAGATTGTCATGCACCGTTTGCGTACCGAACTTATTAACCAACCCGCGCACGGTGATCACCGCCTCGCGGTTGGGGTCTTGAGCCGGGGAAACGCTCACAAACCAAGCTCCGCGAAAAAGATGGAAAACACAGCATCCGCCACAATAACCAAGAAAATCGATTGCACCACAGACTTGGTCGTATGCCGCCCGACACTATCGGCAGAGCCCTGCACCTGCATCGCCTGCCAACACGCCACGATAGCGATGATGGCCGCAAAAAACGGCGCTTTGACCATGCCGATGATCAGGTGCCAAATATCGGTGTTTTCCTGCAAACGAGTCACGAACATACTTGGGCTGACCCCCAGTTCTGCCCAACTCATCAACGCGCCGCCAAGCAAACCAGAGATATTTGCGATAAAACCAAGGATCGGCAGCATAATGACCAAGGCAATCACACGGGGCAGCACCAACACCTCAATCGGATCAAGGCCAAGGGTGCGCATTGCGTCTAGTTCTTCACGCACCTTCATTGACCCAATCGAGGCGGTAAAAGCCGAGCCAGATCGCCCAGCCACAATGATCGACGTCAGCAAAATACCCAACTCGCGCAGGATCGAAATGGCGATCAGATCGACAACAAACACCTCTGCCCCGAACTGACGCAACTGGGATGCCCCCTGAAACGACAACACAACGCCGATCAGAAAACTCATCAAAACGACGATGGGAATGGCGTTGAACCCGACCTCTTGCATCTGGCTAACCAAAGCCGCAGCGCGCCAACGACGCGGCCGCACAACGCCAAAAACAAAGCGCGACAACACCTCACCGATAAAGCTCAGCAAAGATATGATCGACGCGCCAGCACCGGCTGTCGCCACACCCACGCTTGCAATCCAAGGCACCAAACCACCGGGCGGGGCCTCGATCCCCTCCTCCGTCGGCAGGGCTGCATAAACTGTTTCAATCAGCGCAGCACGATTCGAGGTCGCGTCGATCAAGGACACCGATACCCCCTGCCCTTCAAGCCGTGCTTTCAGACTGGCCACAAGCCACGCACCACTGGTGTCCAATGCATCAAGCCCATCAAGGTTGATCGCAAGACGGTCAACATCGGTATCCACACGCGCAAATTCAGCCTGAACAGCGTCCGTGTGTTCAATATCCAAATGCCCAGCAAGGCGCAGAATTCCCGCGCCGTTTTCATCACCGAAACTAAGGGTCGGAGCATTCATGAGTGTACCAACAGAATCCAGCAGAAGGATTTAAAAGCAGCGTGAATAATACTCTAATCAACGGGCGCAGCAATGGCCACAGCTTGCAACATCACAGGGCCCGTCCAAGCCGTGCGCGATCAAGGACACCCCTAGGATACATCTTGCGCCACCGCACAATCGCGCATAGCGTAAAATCATATTTTACACCTGTTTTCATACATTTGAGGTAAGCGCATGTTCGCCAAAATGACATTCTCAATCCTTGGCTTTTTGTGTACGGCCGTAACAGCACACGCCGCTCCGACCTGCTCGCCCGGTCACGATTATGGCGTGGCTGACTTTTCTGCGCCCATCACCGATCTGGCAGCACGCGACGGCACCAATGCGACGACCGAATTGTGGCGCTTGGGCATCGAAACGATCATCCGCTACTATGACCACCCCGACGAAACCATCCCCTGCAAAACGCTGGTGCCAGAAGAAACTGATTTCTTGCTCGACAACGGGTTTTCCATCGCCGTCGTCTTTCAACACCGCAACGACAGCCCGCTGACCTTTCTTGATGGGCGACGCGGCGCGCGTGATGCTGAACGTAGCCTTGAATTGGCGGCCGCCAACGGCCAGCCTCTTGGCAGCACGATCTACTTTGGCGTGGACGGCGTGGCCGAGGCACTGAAGGGCGCAAACTATCAATACGCCATCAACAAAGGTGCCGCGATTTCTGCCACCCAAGAGGCGGAAATGAAAGCCCGTATGGGAGCCGGCAACTACAAAAAACACGCCAGTTTTTACGAAATATTCCGCTCAAAACATCAGGAGTACTTTGGCCTACCCGGGGGCAAAGTTCCCCCCGAAGCGATCCTGCCTTTCATCGCACAATATTTCGAGGACATTCGCGACGTCTTCGACACGCACCGTGCGCAAACTGGCATAGGCTACGAAATTGGCGGATATGGCAGCGGTCTGGTCTGCGACGACTTACTGAACCGCGGGCTGATCAGTCGGTGCTGGCTTGCTCAATCCACAGGCTGGCCGGGGTACGAAGGGTTCTCGAATTCTGGCCGATGGGCCTTGCGCCAGCAACTTGTAACCAAATGCGACGGTTGGAAACGCCATTCTGGCGGGCGCGTGGAATTCGATTTCAACGAAGTCAGCCCACAAAACGAAGACTTCGGGCAATGGAACTATCTGGATGAACGCACCACCAGTTTCACCCGCCCCATTCGCAATCCCGCGGCCAGTTGTTACGTCGGGCCTTAAATATTGCTACTTTGTGATGCCCTGTGTGCAGCAATGGATTGACCAAACCCGTTCGCACTCCCTATATCGCACGTAGTCGACCAGACTGACATGGGAGAGCGCAGGACAATACCCTGCCACCGAAGGAGCAACGCCCCGACAAACTCTCAGGTACCAAGGACCGTGTCAGTCGCGCCCTCACCTTGGGCATATCGACGATCTGGAGAGCGGCCGGGATGAAACGCCCCCGGTCCACCGAAGGAGAAAGCGCCGCGCATGTGGCGTCAAGCTCTCAGGTAACGCGACAGATGGGGACGTGACTGGCAATTCCGCCAGTGTCGTCCGTGTCAAATGCGTTCCACTGGGGGAGTAACCCACAATGACCCATATCGCCGTAATCGGTGCTGGCATCACCGGCATCACCACCGCCTACGCGCTTGCCCGTCGTGGCTATGACGTGTCCGTCTTTGATCGCAATCGCTATGCCGCGATGGAAACATCCTTTGCCAATGGTGGTCAGCTTTCTGCATCCAATGCCGAAGTCTGGACCCGTTGGGGCACAGTGATGAAGGGCATGAAATGGATGTTCAACCGCGACGCCCCTCTGCTGGTAAATCCCAAACCCAGCTGGCACAAACTGTCTTGGATGGCGGAATTTGTCGGAAACATTCCCGATTACGAGGCCAACACCATCGCCACCGCCAAATTGGCGATCGAGGCGCGCAAGCACCTTTTGGAATTCGCCAAAGAGGTCGACGTTGATTTCGATATGGAACAACGCGGCATCCTGCACGTTTACAAAAAGCAATCCGAATTCGACCACGCACGACGTGTTAATGTGCTGCTAGAAAAAGCCGGGCTTGAGCGGCGCGAAGTCGGCCCGGACGAGGTTCAAAAACTCGAACCCGCTTTGCAAACCGACACGTTGGGCGGCTTTTATACTGAAAGCGATTTCACTGGCGACATCCACAGCTATTCCCGCAAACTGTCCCAAGGTTGCGAGAAAATGGGTGTGTCCTTCCATTACAAATCCATGGTCAGCCATATCGAACACACCGGCGACGGCGTGCGTGTGGATTGGAAAGAAGACAACGACAAACAAACCGCACAGTTCGACGGCATCGTTGTGTGCGCAGGTGTGGCCAGCAAAGCCATCGCATCCCAACTTGGCGACCGCGTGAATATTTATCCGGTCAAAGGGTATTCGATCACCGTCAACCTCGACGACGAAGCCAGCCAAAAAGCCGCACCATGGATGAGCCTGCTTGATGACGAAGCCAAAGTCGTCACCTCGCGTCTTGGCAACAACCGGTTGCGTATTGCAGGCACTGCGGAATTTAATGGCTACAACCTTGATATCCGCGATGACCGGATCAAGCCGCTGCGCGATTGGTGCGAAACGTTCTTTCCAACCGTGTCCACCGAACATTGCGTGCCATGGGCAGGCCTGCGCCCGATGTTGCCCTCAATGATGCCCCGTGTCGGACCGGGTGCAAAGCCAGGCGTGTTCTATAACACCGGGCATGGGCACTTGGGCTGGACACTTTCAGCGGCCACAGCCCAAGGTGTCGCGGATTCAGTCGATCTTTATCGCACAAGAAACGCAGCCTAAAGTAAGGCGCACCTATTGGTGCGCCACCCCTCCACCCATCAAACGCCGTAAATAGCACCCCAACGTTCAATCAATTGTTGCTGCATCGCCTTGGCGCGCCGGTTCCAACTGCGCCCACCTTGCGGTGACTCGCGTTCGGCTTTGGAAATGCGCGAACGCGTCGCCTCATCGGCCGCAAAGATTGCAAAAGCCAACACGCGCCCATTCGGGGCAGTCATATACCCCCCCAACCCCGAAACAAAATTCAGCGTACCCGTCTTGGCATCAACCTGAATGGGGTGATCCTTGATCAGCCGTCGATTGGCATCACGCATAGGAAAGCTCTTGAGGATCGGGCGCAACGCATTGCTGTCATAGGTTTTTAAAAGCGCCTGCACCATATCATCAGCCGTAATCTTGCTGGCGCTACCAAGCCCCGAATGATCGACCAGACGCAGATTAGACGTCCCAAGGGACTCCCCCGCCCAGCGGTTCATTTCCGAAGCCGAAGCCTTCAACCCCGACGGCACCCGCCCCGTGCGCTTGGCCGTTGCGGCCATTCCCACCATTTCCGCCGTGATATTGGTCGAAAAGCGCAGCATATCGCGCAGGATGGTACGCAAGTCATCGCTTTGGCGAGATACCAAGACAGTGCCTTGCGGCGCACGGTTCACCACCTCTGGGTTCTTCAGCACAATGCCTTGCGCTCGGGCCAGTGTTTGGAACACATCGCCAACATAAAGCGCAGGTTTGCGCACCGGCAGCCAGCGTGACCCGCTACCACCCAACGCACTTCTGGCAACAGTCCAGTCGTCACTGTTTCCACCATCACGATAGCCATACACAGGCGCACTGCGATCAACGATCTGCATTTTGGTCACATAGACCGTAGGGCGCAGACGGTCCGAACGCGCATCCATCGCGACATTGTATGCGCCACCCGAACGCCTCCATTCGAAATGCACCCGGTTGTAATTCAACGCGACCCCGGAAATCGCTGGGCTATAGCCCACATGATCAGGCTGATCGCGGTCGATGGTTTTCACATAGGGCAACGCCCCTTCAGCCACTTTAAACCCACCACGCACTTCGCGAATGCCACGTTCTTTTAGCGATGCAACCATCGCCGCCAACCCATTGGTGTCCAGCGTGGGATCGCCACCGCCCACAAAGATCAAATCGCCTGAAACAACGCCGCCCGAAACAGACCCCGTCGCAACAAGCTGCGAGGAAAAACGATGCCCAGACCCAAGCACATTCATCGCATAAAGCGCTGTAATCGCTTTGGCCACACTGGCAGGCGGCGTACCAACCTTGGCATTGCCACCCTCAAGCTTTTGCCCTGTCGTCGCATCGGCTACCGCAAATACAACTTGCCCATTCAATTGGGCCGCATCGACGATAGCATCAGCGCCTTTGATCGCCTTTTTGGCATGCTCAGCCCCGCGCACACTGGGGCGCAACGATTCAGTTGGCGGCGCGGCGCAAGCTGCCGTGGCAGCTGTACTACCGAGTAAACTCAGGAAAAGGCGGCGAGAAATAAAATCAGTCATAGCGGCATGTAACCCCAGCACGCAGGGGCAAACAAGCACTCAACGCATCACGTTTGCGCAGGTGCATTCCAGCCCCCCGCAGCACGGATCGCGCTAGATGACTGCCCCGACATTGGCACGTTCACAAAACACCACGCTGGCGCATCCGCGCGCACCAACGTCTGGCTTGCGCGCCCTGTGATCCGGTACGGCGCATAAAGCCGCGCGGCACGGCTTAATCGCGCAGAAATACGATCGTCCGGCCGGGCCAGCACACCAACCGGCACGTGATCCATGATCCATTGCCAATCTTGCCAGTGATGCAACTGCGCTAGATTGTCGGCCCCCATCAACCACACAAATCGAACGCCGGGATAACGCCGCATCAATGCCGCCAACGTCTGCGCCGTGTAGCGTGTTCCAAGGGTCCCTTCGATATCTGTGACCGTCACACGCGGGTCTTGGATAACGCCACGCGCCCGCTCCATGCGCTGATCTAATGGAGCAGGGCCATGCGCTTTCAACGGATTTCCAGGGCTGACCAACCACCAAACCCGCGTCAGACCAAAGCGCTTCATCGCCTCACGGGTGATATGCGCGTGCCCCTCGTGGGCCGGATCAAAGGACCCCCCCAACAGGCCAATCGTTTGGCCCGATCGCGCAAAAGGAAGGGAATGACGTTTCAAAGCGTGGTCCTGAGCATACACATTGGCGACGCGGAACCGGACCGTAGTTGGCCGCAATTGTCAATCAAGCGGGCACACCTTGTCACCAAGTCGCACAAGGCCCGGCTGCACCACTTGCGCGCACCATCCTCCGTGACCACGCACAGCCGAATACCCTCCATAACCAAAGGTCTCCTCCATCCGCGAACAGGGCGCACAGATCGTCGTTAGCTGCAAAACAGCCGTGCCGATTGTGATGGAACGCCCCTTAAGGGCTGAAAGATTCAGACCCGCGATCACAAAATTACGCCGCAAATCCATTGGTTGCACCGGATCGCCCCCGAGATACTGACCAATGACTGGCAGATGTTCAGCCTGCACAAGGGTCACCGCCCGCTTGCCGGGGCGCCCATGGTCGCCTTGCAAACCATGGTCTGCAATCTCGACGACATCGACCGGCACAACGATGTCCCGCCGTGCGGGACGCAAGCCGATCCAATTGACCCGGCCCGGCTGCGCAGATCGCGCCATCATCGCATGTAAATCGCTCATAAACGCTCCCCCACTCTGGTCCTAATAAGACACGGGCAGACCCACAAGCCACATGCAAATGACCCAAGCGCGCCTCCCGCCATTGCACCCTGCCATTTGCCCCTGTATCTGACGGTCAAAACCAGTGTTTCCCGCCCGAAAAGGAGCGCGCCATGGCCGCTTATCAATACGTCTATCACATGTCTGCCGTCTCCAAGACCTATCCGGGTGGCAAAAAGTGCTTTGAAAACCTGCACCTAAACTTCCTACCCGGCGTCAAAATCGGCGTGGTCGGCGTGAACGGCGCGGGTAAATCCACCCTGATGAAAATCATGGCCGGGCTCGACAAAGACTTTTCTGGCGAGGCTTGGGTCGCAGAAGGGGCCAAAGTCGGCTACCTGCCGCAGGAACCCTACCTTGATCCAGCCCTGACGGTGCGCGAAAATGTGATGCTGGGCGTGGCCAAGAAAAAGGCCGTACTGGATCGCTATAACGACTTGGCGATGAACTATTCTGACGAAACTGCCGACGAAATGGCTGCCCTTCAGGATCAGATCGACGCCGAAAACCTTTGGGACCTCGACAGCCAAATTGACGTATCGATGGAGGCCCTGCGCTGCCCACCAGACGATGGCGATGTCACAACACTGTCAGGCGGCGAAGCGCGCCGTGTCGCGCTATGCAAGCTGTTGCTTGAAGCCCCTGAAATGCTGTTGCTCGATGAACCGACCAACCACCTTGATGCGGAAACCATCGCTTGGCTGCAACAGCACCTGATCGACTACAAAGGCACGATCCTGATCGTGACCCACGACCGCTACTTCCTTGATTCCATCACCGGCTGGATTCTGGAACTTGACCGCGGCAAAGGAGTGCCATGGGAAGGCAACTATTCCTCTTGGGTCGAACAAAAGGCCAAGCGCCTCGAACAAGAAGCCCGCGAAGACAAAAGCCGCCAGAAAACTCTGGAACGCGAACTTAAATGGATGCGTCAGGGGGCCAAAGCCCGTCAGGCAAAATCCAAAGCCCGGATTAGCGCCTATAACGACATGCTGGACACGTCCGAACGCGAAAAGTTGGCCTATGCCCAGATCGTCATCCCCAACGGCCAACGTCTTGGCGGCAAGGTGATCGACATCGAAGGTCTGACCAAGGGCATGGGCGACAAGCTGTTGATGGAGAACCTGACCTTCTCCATTCCACCCGGCGCGATTGTTGGCGTGATCGGTCCCAACGGCGCGGGTAAATCGACGCTGTTCAAAATGATCACCGGCCAAGAAACGCCCGACGCAGGCACTGTCGAAGTCGGCGATACGGTCGAACTGTCTTATGTGGATCAGTCGCGCGACGACTTGAACGCCGATGACAACGTCTGGGAAGCGATCTCGGGCGGGGCCGAACTGATTGTGTTGGGCGACGCCGAAGTGAACTCGCGCGCCTACTGTTCGTCCTTCAACTTCAAGGGCAGCGATCAGCAAAAGAAAGTCGGCAAGCTGTCAGGCGGCGAACGCAACCGCGTCCACATGGCCCGTCTGCTGAAAGAAGGCGGTAACGTGCTGCTGCTCGATGAACCGACCAACGACCTCGATGTCGAAACTCTGCGTGCTTTGGAAGATGCACTTGTCGATTTCGGCGGCTGCGCCGTGGTTATCTCGCACGACCGCTTCTTCCTTGACCGGATTTGCACGCACATGCCGGCCTTTGAAGGCGAAGCGCATGTGGAGTGGTTCGAAGGCAACTTTGAGGATTACGAAGAAGACAAAAAGCGCCGTCTGGGCGCGGATGCGATGGAACCAAAACGGTTGAAGCACAAGAAGTTCGCGCGTTAACGTTGAACTTTACGAAGTAAATTCAACGGGTGCGAGGCAGGGTATGCGCAAGCATGCCTGTCCGCATTCCAAGAACAAACGCAAAACATCCTTGCAGAATCGCAACGCGCTCACTACCTTAGATAGTGGCAGCGTTGGTACGATGTACCAGTGCTTGTTGACGTAGCGGCCCCGGATGGGCAACCCGCGAAACCAACTCGAAACTGCAAGCGCTTAGCGGCGCTATGTCGAAACCTTTGCGGGAAGTAGGCTAAGGCGGTCCGACAGGTCTCTAGGCGATGCCTAGAGTAATCTGAGCCGGAAGTTGTCGGAACGAGAGCGCCAAGTGATCATAGGTGCAATCAACTGCTAGCAAGGGCAGTATAATCTACTGAGCGAGTGAAATCGCTCGACCGGTCGGGCATCGCAAAAGGCTAAGGCTCATGCGTTTTTTGACCATATTGAAAGGGCGAGTGTCCTATCGCGATTTTGTCGCGACAGTGGCCCTCTTGCTAATGATCATAGATTTATTTCTGTGAATTTGGGCGGTCTTCGGACCGCCCTTTCTTTTCAGCAAGCTGTACCTGGTCCC
>NZ_JBDVGB010000034.1:0-17870 GCF_039940735.1 Tateyamaria sp. | reverse complement strand
GAAAAGCTGCTCAATCTCGTTCACTTCAAGCGCAAAATACGCTTGGCAGACGGTAGTTCCTTTTGCTTCTTTTCTCCCTTTCCAGTCATCAACGGGCCAGTCTTCGTCAGGGTCGAAGGTCGCTCCATCAACGTAGGGGTTCAAGCAGTATAGCGCCTCAAACAGATTGCTCTTTCCCGCTTCGTTTTGCCCAACAAATGCGGTTACATTTGTTGTTGTGATCCAATCGGAGTCGATAATATTTCGGTAGTTTGTAACTTTAAATTTTTGAATACGCATACTGTTCAATCCTCGTTTATGGACCGATGATACGACAACACGTTTAGATTGTCATGGACTACAGATGTGTATGCTTTGTTGCTTAGCAAATGCCCTGCACTTGATCCACCCGCAACGGTGCCCTCTAAGAGAAGTGATCAAGCGCAGGGCTTTTGATACCGCCTTGCCGGACGATAAGAGTGTTATATCATAACACTCCGAGACCTGCTAGCGGTATCTATCCAAATCATTGCCTCTAAACGACTTTTTTGGCAAAAAGCCCCTCCATTCGACCCGCATCGGGATAGCTCGAAATGCGCTTCAAAACCCGTGCTACAAAATGAGCTAACAGTTTTTGGTTAGCCGTTTCTACGTTGTGGTGAACCCGAGCAAACTTCTCTTGGTAGTGCTTTTCAAGTGCAGTTTGTGCTTTTCTGTTTTCATTCATATTTCTTAATCCTAATTAATTTTCATATACCTTTTCCGATAAGACTTTTCCCCCATAGGTATGATCATTCAAAAAGTAGGCCAAACGGCCTGTGCGATCATACCTATGGGGGAAAGCTTTGATTTCTTTTCGTCAAAGTGGTGAACCGAACCTTGGGTGTCAGCCATGCTAGGCGGTATCCATTGTCCTAGCGATATTCGATGTTTCCTGACCTTGCGGCCAATACGGTTGCAGCCCTAGGGCTGCGCAACATGAGCGACTTTCCTACAATCGCATCATATCAGACGGGTGACACAATCAAGTCAGAGCCGTCATCTTTGCACGCTATGAGTAGCAACCCCTATGATCCGTCCGCCATTTCTAACGGGGCTGGCCATAGGCAATCCAACTTGCATCCTATCGTCTGGATGGCTCCCCGCACCGTCTGGAGTCCGGTTTTCTGGGGGTTCTTTGGCAAGGACGATAACATATCTAGAACGGTCTGACATGAGCGGTCTAGTGTGCGATTGCGGGTGGCCGTCATGGAAATTAGAGGGCGCACTCTCGCGGCTGCGGATTTGGTTTATGTATAGCACGACATGAGGGCGGAACCTAAAGAAAAACGCTTCACCCTGACAAATGAGGTGAAATTCTCATATTAGAAACAGTTGCTTAAGGCTTATCAAATGTGAGACGTAAAACCTTGATTAATCGTGGAATCTTGCAGGTTTTTCCTACCGCCTACCTAGCATATTTCCATTTCTCATTTGGTTTCGTATCTCAGAAACGACTGTAGACCGCATCACACCTTCCATTTCGCGCCCAATGGATTTGGACAAAGCCGCGTCCTGTTCCGGTGTCGCATTGTTACGACCTTCAATCGTGATCGGTGCAGAAACGGAAACAGAGATGTTTTTAAAGTTACCACCCGCCAGCCGTGGTGCATTTCCACCAACCAAACCACCACCGGAGTAGCCACGTTTTGCGGTGCTGTGCAGCCGCTCTAGATTTCCAACACCAATGGCACGGGTTGCGGATTTGCTCATCACGTATTCGCCTTTATGCACAACACCAGCAGGTTGCATCTTGCCACCATCGCCCGTGTAGCCGCCTTCGGAAAAGCCACCGCCGATCACACCAACGATTTTGCCAAGCCAACCGCCAGCATTAGACGCGGTTTCCAACAATCGCTTTTTCAAAGATAGCTTGATGACTTCGATGATGAGCCTGCCAACCGCTTCTTTCGCGGTCAAAGCACCTGTCGCCATTCCCTCAAACACATTCGCGATACTGTTGGCCCCGCGTTGTGAGGCCTCTTGCACTTCGGTAATCTTGCTTGCGGCAAGTTCGGCACTGTTGGAAGCTTGGACATACTCATCTGCCAAACCTTCAATCTGCGCTCTAAGGGCTGGTGTGTCTGCCATGCCAGACCGCAATGCAGCGTTCAAAAGTTCGGCTTTGGTTTGTGCCAATGCCATTGCATCGCCACGTTGGATTTGCGCACCCGTTACATTCAATAGCGCTTCGGCTTCTAGTTTCAGGGCTGCGGTTTCTTCGGCCAAGCTAGTAAGCTCTGCATCCCAATCCGATTGCTCAACCGATCCACCACCGCCAGACGTGGACGCGGGGCGGTCTGGTGTGGTTGCTGCACGTCTTGCTGTATCGGCTGTGATACGGGCTTGTGCAGCGGCTTCGGCTTGTTGCCTTGTCAGCGTCACACCTGCATCGGCGGCGCTCTTTTGAACCGTCACAATTTCGCGCTCTAAATCCAAGCGCTCTTGGGTCATGGAATTGCGGGTGCTTTCTCCGTCCATGAATTCCGCACGGCGTTTTTGATCAGCTTCCCAAGCCCTCATGCTTTCTGCATCGGCTTCGCGGAATACCTGCATCTGCGATGGACCGGACGCACCATCTATGGCGTCCAACACACCCTTGAGGCTTTGGGCTACGCCAAGTGTCTCTAATAGCTGCGTGCCAACGCCAGCAAGAGCAGAAATTACATTTGGAAAATCCGCTCTGTCGATCTCATCAACACGTTCAAAAGCGGCCTGCGCTTCCTTTTGAATCGTGTTTAGCTCAGAACTAAATTGTTCCCCTTCGATTGTGCCATCTGCAAACTGATTTGAAACGTCTGTTGCTGCTTGTGAAAGATTATACATCTCTGCGGCAACGTCATCGTAGCCGTAAGCTCTGAGTAGTTGCACAGATTGCATGATGCTTGACCTGCTTGCCGTGCTTTCTGCTCAAGCTGTGAATAGCTCAAAGTAAGCCCTGCGAGCGGGTCTGGTTCATCACGGGTCACGATATCAACAGTTAGATCAGCCGTAGCAACTGCTATGCGCTTCCCTAGCGTGGCAACTTTGCTCATTAGAACGTTGAATTTTCTATCTAGCTCATCCGCACGGGCAACCACGCTATCATCAAGCACTAGGCCTAATTCATGGGCGCGGTTCACGGTTTGGCGCAAACCGTCTTCGCCCCTATCGATTAGCTCAACAAAGCGTTCACCAGCCGATCCACCAAAGATTTCATCTGCCACGCGGATTTGACCGGACTGGGATAGGCGTTCCATTCGCCCGATCACTTCCAAGAGCAACGCGGACGGGTCTTTGAGTTTGTCGCGCAATTGGTCTGCACCATAGCCAAGCCGTGCAAAGGCTTCGGCGGCTGGCCCTTTGCCTGTCAAAACGAATTCATCCGCCCGAAGGTTTAGTTCTTTGAGGCCATCAATCATTTGATCAACGCTGATCCGGTTTTGCTCTGCTACAAATTTCCATTCTTGGAACGCCTTTAGCGGCACACCTGAGCGCTTGGCCTCATCCCCAAGCTGCGCAACGGCTCTGGTGGTCGCTGCAATCTGGCGCACGGTTTGGATGCTTGCCACACCAGCCAACAATGGCAGGGCCATTTTCTTGAAACCTTTGCCAACGCTTTCACCCATTTCACCATAGGTTTTACGCATCCGGTCTGCGGATTGTTTTGCACGGCGTTCCATTTGCTGCGCACTTCTACGCTGTGTGCGGTTTGCCCGTGCCAATCCTTTTTCAAGCTTATCAATTCTAGCTTCGATAGGGACCACTAGGCCTTGTAATTCATTCATCTCTAAAACTCCTAAAACGTGAATATTTCCGCATCATCGCCAGAATATTGGCTGCGGTTTGTTTCACCTGCTACGGCACGGTGAACCGCCATTGCAGCGGCTACGGCCCCATCAATGCGGTCTGTTTTCGTGCCCTTGTGCATCCGCACTAGGCCTGTCGTTTCATTGCGGCTGGCAACCACACAATCAAAGTGGTGGCGCAAAACAGGGTGTCCATCGTGCCGGATAAGTTTGCCGTTTACGGTGCGCTCTAGATCACCAATAGCCACACCCATGCTCAAAGGGGCTTGGCGTAGCTCAACCACTGGCAAACCATCATCATAAAGGTGCTGCATCATTTGCCGCGCTAGGTATGGATCAAACGCGATTTCTTGCACGTCATAGGTCGCACAAAGTTCTCTTATGTGATCCTCAACCCAATCTGGATCAATGATTGGACCCGTTGTTGGGGTCACAAGCCCATCATCACGCCATTGCTCATAGGGAACCCCGTCACGTTCCGAACGCTCTTTGATGTCATCGGACGGAATAAAGAAATTGGGCTTAACCGTCACTTGCCCGTCATTATGTTTCCATGCTGTGACCACGGCGGCTGTGTCGCCATTCTTTGCCATATCAACACCGATCCAACATGGCAGGCGTTCAAGGTCTGTAGGATCGTCTTCAAAACGTCTGGCGTCATAGGTTGCCATGCTGAATAGAGGGTCACGGCTATTGGCCTGCCAGCGGTTTAGGTTGAATTGCTCAAAGGCCGCTTTGTCTGCGGGTCTGTGTTCGGCCTCTGTCGCCAAGGCCTGCAAACCGCGTTTAGAAGGGAACCCATGCACAAGCCCAGGATTAGCCTTTTCCCAAGTGTCAGGATCATTCCATCTGTCGCCCTCATCGGCTTGGAACAGGATCGGCAAAAACTCAGGATTTATAACTTCGCCTGTCGCTACCTGCAAAGCGTAGTTGTATAGATCGGCGGCTAGATTTTCAGACCCGCGCCCCGCTGTGGTGGCGATGATCATCAAGCTATCATTCACCTTGGCTTGGCCTGATTTAATCGCTTCCCATAGGTCGCGGCCTTTCCAAGCGTGAATTTCATCCACCAGCGTAAATGTTGGCGTTAATCCGTGTGCTGCACCACCATCGGCACTTAACGCCGTTAGGGTGGATTGTGCGGCCTTGAACGTAAGTTGTTTCTTGCTGTTGAATGCATCCCGAATGGTCACGGCGGCTGTAAGGCGCTTATCTTGGCGCACAATGTTTGCCGCTTCCCTAAACCCAATCCCAGCCTGTTCACGATCACACGCCGCAAAAAGGCATTGCCCCGCCGGAACACGTTCTGGCCCAAACAAGTGCAGCAATGAAAGCGCCGCGCTTAAGCTTGTTTTGCGATTGCCACGGGGCAGCAACATGAAAACAGTTTTGACCACACGGCTACCGTCAGGATGGCGTGGTGCATAAATCCTGCGCACAATGCGCTCTTGGAATGGATGCAGTTGGAAAGCGTTTGGATGAGTGCTTGGCGGTGCATTGGTGTTATCCGCCGCCGGATGCCTCAAGGTTTTGAGAAAGCGCACGGCTCTATCACCAGACCCCGTAGGATCGGCAATTTCAGACCCGTCATAAATCCAAGATGGATAGCTTTTGGAAACCGCTGCGCCCATACATCACACCGCCAAAGGGTTGTCAGCGTCATCATCATTGGAAATGCCGCCTAACTTGGCACGGCTAACAGGTGTCAGGCCAAATTCGGCTGCAAGCTGTCGCGCTGTTGTCGCGGCGCGGTTCATCACGCCAAACATTGGCACGTTGATAACGCCGTCATTTTCAGAACGGTTTTGCTCAACCGTCCGGATGATCCCGACCATCGCACAATAGGTTTCTACGCCGGACATATCCGCTTTTGTCACAATTTGCCGCTCGATCAGAAACGGCATAACGCGCCGCCATTCATCCTTGGCGTATTTATCCAAGTGTTTTGGTGGTTGCGGCGCACGTTTCAAAGCTTGTGCATCCGGTTTCAAAGTTGGTTTGCGGCCTTGTCCATTCGCATTCATTGCACCAACACCCCGCGCAATTCTTGGCCGTGCTTGCGCCCTAACTCTGTTATCCCCTCAAGGTCATAGGCTTGGCCTTCAAATGTGATCCGATCATTGGTTGTTAGATCAGGGATAAACCGGACGCGGAAAACAACTTGGCCTGCGTCTGCATTGCCAAAGGCCTCAAGATCATCGGCACTGGATAGCTCAATCTTTTCGGCTCTTATTGTGTGCAGGGGTGTCCATGATTTAGACACACCACCGCTTGCGCTTACCGTCTCAGAAAGCCGCGTGATTGTGATTTGGCGGTCTAGGTTCCCGCTTCTAATCTTCATGTTTAAGGCCTCCAAAGGATTGCAGCCTCAACCGTCCCAACGCCGTGCGCATAGGATTTGTCGGGGTCAGGGTCGCGGATGTAGCGAAAAGATGGGCGGGTATAATCTACAAAGATTGCGCCGTCTGGCGTTGGTGCATCCCAAAGAACGTGGGTCAGCACCGCGCCGATGTTTTGCGCAAGGTTTGCCCCTGCATCCATCGCCCAAATGTGCAGGTCCAAGAAAACCCGTGTGCAATATTGTCCACCAGCCGCACGGCCAAGGTTCATCGTTTGCGGGTTCGCCAAGATCACACTTGGGAAATTGTCAGGCCGCGTTGGACCCGTGCGAATGCTATCTGCATCCACCAGTGCCAACACTTCGGGGCTTTCTATGAGGGTTTTGCGCACCGCTGTTTGCAGAGTGATTGTTGGATCAATCATTGTTCATGCCCTCCTAGCGACATTGCGGATAGCTTTGCCAATCGCACGGGATATGCGGCGCACCGCTTTGGGTTTTGCGATACGGGTGGCAGGCCGCATAAACGGCTGCGCTTCCATTTTTACCGTTCCGAATTCTTGCAAGTGACCATGCCGCACTTGTTCATTGCCTACCGTCACTAAAGCTTGGTTGGCTTGCGCTGTGCGTTTACCGCCGCCCTCTGCATAGGCTGGCGTTGTTCGGTTTGGCGGTGTGACCGCAATGGACGCTTTCAAATCGCCCTCATCCTCCGGCACAAGCAAGCGCATCGTGCTGGCAACCTCATCCGCACCCTTGATCAAGGCGGGTTCAAGCTGTTCCACAATCTCTTTTGGTATGCTCTTAAGCTGTTTTTGCAGCCGTATGCTTTGATCAGTTAATGACATGGCCTGTCACACTTTCTCTGTAGCTGTTCAACAGTTCACGCACACCGAATGGGACCGGTGCAGTGGTCAGGCCAAAGCTTGCAGCTTCCCTTTGTTCACACCAAAATGCCCCAAGCATTAGCGCCGCTTCGGTTAGGATCGGGTCGCTAGGATCAAAGGGTGTTCCGGTGTTTTTGCCGATCCAAAGCTCTGCTACGGCCAGCTTGTGCGCCAATAGGTCGTCATCCAAAGCATGGGTGATGTTGAGTTGAGATTTAAGCAATGTGGTTGGTGTCTGTGCTGTCATAATTGTTATCCTGAAAATGGATTTGAAAAGTCTAATTTAATGGATCTCTTGTGCGGACTTCCCCGCGCCGGTCCCCGAATTGCCTCTAAAGTTCTGGACCACCCCCGTTGATTGTGACTGCTTAGAAAGTGCATAGCCCTCGGAAAGAAATTTTGTTTTGGAGATTGCTGATGGAATTTGCTCAAATTGGAGAAATGATTGGTCTTGCGTCCAGCGCAGCGGGTGCGACTGGTAAGGCAGCGGACACGATTCAAACCATCAAGGGACTTTTCCAAAGTGGGTCCGAACCCGACACAGATCAGGCCGCAAAATTGCTGAACGCACTCGCTACAGAGCTTACAGCGGCTAACATGATGAATGTTGAGGTTAGCACCGCCCTGAAAGCGTTGAGCCAAGAGCTCTACAAGCAAGATGAGTTTGAAAAAGAAAAAGGACGATACGAGCTTTATCGAACGAGGCAAAATGATATGGTTTTCAAGCTCAAAACCGATCAATCTAATGGGCAACCGGATCACTTTATCTGCCCTGTTTGCTTGAACCGCGACAAACTTGTCAGTTTTATCGTTGGCGAAGGTGACTACAAGATTTGCCAAACGGACCGAAGCCACCATTTCAAGTTTGATTATACGCCAATGCAATTTTAAAGCGGCTCTTCTTGGATTTGAGAATCTTTTCATAGAATAATCAATCCACAGCCATGTTTTTCGCCTTTTACTCTCGCAGGCGCCAAAGCCCGTTCTATCGGCCAACCTTTCTTAAGACGGTTGGTGATAAGCGAAGGTGCAACGCCAATACGTTCTGCCCATTGTGTGAGCGTGTAGGTTTGGCCGTTGTGGGTGATTGATTTGCCTCTAGAGGCTGTGTTCTTTGTCATCACCAATTCTTCGGGTGTTGGCGCATCCCGTAGTTTTGCTTGCATACGTGAACGCACTGCATCTGCATCCATGCCAGCCAATTAACAGACCGTATCAAAATCCACGTTAGGTTTGGTCAGGTAGTCTCTTGCATCTGTTACTTTGCGCAACCGCTTGGCTATGTCGTTGCTTGATCCACGCACACCTTGAAAGGCGTCTTCGATTGCCGCGTGTAGGACTTCCATCCAAAGATATTGTGCGCCGCGTTCAATCATTGGCTGCGCTCCAATCGTTGTTTGTGTTTGTTGTGGCAACGGGTGCAAAGCGGTTGCCAGTTGGACCGATCCCAAAACAGATTGGTGTCGCCTTTGTGTGCAATGACGTGATCCACAAGGGTTGCACGTTGTCCGCATTGGCAATGTTGGTGCATTTCTAGGAAGTGCTTAGATGCCTTGCGCCATTGGTGTGTATAGCCGCGTTGTGAGGCGGTTGGTCTGTTGCGGTCATGGCGTTGGTTGCGTTCACGCTTAAGCTGGCGTTGGCAGGCGCATTGTTCTTTGGCCGGAACAGTTTTGTTACATCTGACACATAGGCGGGGAAACGTGGTCATTGGCGCACACTCCCCAAACCGCTTAGGGATTGTAGGCCTTGGCGGTCAAATTCAGGATCAAGGCCAGCTTCGATATTTGCTTGGCGTTGCTTATCTGAAATATCGGATTGTTCGATGTCATCACCACCATGCATCGCCTTGAGCTTGGTTGTGTGCGCAATGAATGCTTGCGTGATTTCTTGCGGTGTAGCTTGCCACGCCTGTTCCGGATTCCAACCAAGCCAACCCGTAGCTAGGCCGAACAGATCAGAATAGACAGTAGACCAAGGCACGGCCTTTTGTGCCGTTTGCGGTGTTTCTGTGCTCGTGTCTGGATCACTTGGCAGCAATGCACTAATAAGCCGGAAAAGCTGTGCTTGTGTGGCAAGCATAAAGGCCTGCACTGGCGTATTTCTGGACGCGGCTAGAAACGCCTCGGCCTCTTGGCGCGGTGCTGAATTGGAGATGAGCGCCGCAACGGTTGCCGTGTCAAATTCTTCAAGCTTTTTGATCAGGTTTGGAAACCCGCCGTGCATCGCTTCCATGCGGATTGCGCAGCGCAGCGTAGGGCGCAAATATGCGACCTTGCCAGCGTAATCCAACGCGAATTCCTGATATGTTGCAGCATAATCCAAATGGGTTTCCAAAGTTTTGAAGGGTTAGAACGCCCCATATTTGGGGCGCTCTTGGGTGCTTACCTTTAGGCTGCACACTTGATTTTCACGAAACGATCCGGATGGGTCAGATCAGCTCCAACCCGCTTACGTGCATGGAAACGGACTTGGCCGTTTGTCGCCAGCGTGTAGGGGTCGCGTAGGGTTGTCAGGCCAATGCGGTCCACAATGCGATAGCCGGACATATCACCAAACAAGATTGGGAATTTGCCAGCGCCAAGATCATCCATATCAGTCATCTCAACCACTGGACGACCAAGCAACGTAGACGGCGCACCTTCCGAAATTGGATCAAGCACAAGGTAGCGTCCGTTTCCATCTTTCCATTGGCGCACAATTGCCAGCGTGTTGCGGTTCATCAACCAAACACCGTTCTGCGCATAGGTGGTTGGAATCTTGTGGTAGGCGGCAATGAGAACGTCCGCAGGGTTGGACGTAGGGAATGCAGCGGCTGCACCCGTAACCATCTCTTGGATGCCATTGCCTGTCGCCATGATGCCTTTTGGCTGGCCTGTTCCCGTGCCTTTGACGAAGGCTAGACCTTCGGTTTTGGCGAAGCTTTCTGCATAGTCTTGCAGCAATTCGCCTTCCAAGCCGTAAGCGTTGTCCTCTAGCAGAGCGTTGGAAACGTCTGTGAAGGTTGCTAGCTCATGGGCTGCTAGTTTTACTTGCTCAAAGGTCATGCCTGTATCGGTGCGGTTGGCGATTTCTGCCACCCATGATGCAGACGTGCCAGTGACGCGGCGCGGGTAAACAATCTCAGGGGCAGAAATGTTGATCACACGCGCATATTGGCGGATGGGCGAAAATTCAGTCAAAAGCTTGATCAGCTCATTGCCTGTTTCTTCGGGTGCCAGATAGCCGCCGTTTGCGTCATTTGAGACAGTCAGGGCTTTGATTTCATCCGCATCCATACGCTCAACACCACGGCGCAAGAAATTGCCGTAAGCTTTTGTGTCAGCGTCTTTTGGCTGCGCAATGTGAAGGCCTTGTGGACGGTTCGCCTTGGCCTCAAGTTGATCCAAGCGCTTTTGAACGGCGTCAAAGGCTTTCAAACCTACGGTTGGTGCATCATTTGCCGGAGTGGTCACGGTTACCAGTTCAAGTTCTTCGTTTTCCATTTGTAAAATGTCCTTATTGAAAATGGGTTCTGTGCCATCGGATTTTAGGGAAGTGATTTGCGCGTCCGGATGGCACGGAACGGCGACAATGGAGATTTCTAATAAATTCGCTTTTGTAATGGTGCGGCCCTTGGGGTTGCGCTTGCTGTCTTTGGTTTCAAACCCGATAGACAAGCCGTTCACGGCCTTAGACTTGATCAGCGCGTGTACCTCTTTGGCCTTGGCAATTTCATCCACCAGCAAGCGGCCTTTAACTTCTACGCCTTGGCCTGTGTCTTTGATTTCAGACCAAACGCCGATCACTTCGGATTGGTCATGGCTCCAAAGCATGGGAAGTTGTTGCGGTGCGGCAAGCGCCCCTTTGGTCATTACATCGCCAACACGGTCTGGAATGCCCCAAGGCCATGCTAGGCCTGTGATTTCGCCAGTGTCAGACACTTCTAGGTTTGCTTTGATTTCTAGGAATTGGGTCATTGGGTTGCGTCCTCTTCGGATGCTTTAGTTTCGCCCCAACGCGCATCCAAAATATCCAACGCCAATGGGTAGATTTCATGGATAGGACGGTTTGTGCCGTATGTTGTGGAAAGGGTTTTGGCTTGCTCTGGTGACTTGCCGCCGCCGATCAATCCAAGCCGGATGACTTCGGTTAGATCAGTAAGGGAAAACGCCATATTCACGGCGCGAAGGTAGAGCGCCCCAATGCCAAGATCAGTTTTGCGTTCAAGCTCTAGGATCATCTCATCTGTGAGTGCGAAGGTGTATTTTTGGTCGCCAAAGAATTGTTCGGTGTTCATCAAGCGGCGTCCTCATTGTCAGGGGTGGCAGGTGCATCATCTGCGTTGTCTGGTGGTGGTGTGCTTGCCGAAGTGGTGTAGGGATTGGAAAGGACGTTGCCGCCCTCAATAGCTGGCAGGTTCAATTCTTTACGCACCTCATTGGCGGTTACTGCACCCATTGCGCGATATTGAGAAAAGGCGTTTGCCTTGGCCGCGTGATCGGCGCTCAAAAGGCTTTCCACGTCAAATGCAATGGACAGTTCATCCCGCTCTTGATCGGTCAAAAGACAACGTGCGTAACCCCATTCCCAAGACTTGATCCAAGGGGCCAAGGTGAGCGTTAGGAATTGGCGCATCATCTGTTCTGTGTTGGACCAAGTGCCGCGTGTCAGTTCAAACAAGAGGGTTGGTGGAACGCGGAATGCACGGGCGATTTCGCGGATTTGCTCAAGACGGTTTTCCGCAAACTGTGTGTCCGCAAGCGTCATAGACAGTTGTTTGTAGTCCATGCCCTCATCAAGCAAAGCCGTGCCACCTGCGCTTTTGCCACCGTGGGTGGCAAACCAGCTTTCCGCCAGTTTCTTTTTGGCTTCTACGTCCAAAACCTTTTGCGCTTTGATCACGCCGGATGGACGGCCACCATTTGAGAAAACGCCGCTCATATGGCTTTCAAATTGCATGGCTAGGCCAATCGCTTCGCGGCCAAGTGAGATTGGGGAAGCTGCACCAAATGCCTCAACACGCAAAATGTCTTTATAGGATTTTCTGGTTTGGCCTTGGCCTTCGGGGTTCACCAGAAAGTAGGGTTCGCCGTCCGGTTCCAGCACCATCTGGCAGCGCCCATGCTCAAGGCGATGTAACTCAAGCGGTGTTCCATCGGCGTTGCGGATAACCAGCGCATGGCCTGCACCGTGCATAAGCGCATCTAGCGTAAGCTGTTCCCGTAGCTGTGCCGCGCTTGTCCAAGGGTTCGCCTCTTTGTGGATGAGCTTATGTGCCGGATGATCCTTTAGAATGTCTTTGCTTTCCCCATCGTGCAGCTTTGCAGGTAGGGAACCCATCGTTTCACTGATTAAGCCTACCGCACATGCAACCGCCGGAACCCGAAGGGCAGACGTTGCAGAGACCGCAATGCCGGATGATGTGGGTATCGCCCCGAAAAGGCTAAGCGCTTCGGAGTCGGTCAAGGAAATAGATTTTGTTTCGTGTGGTGCAGCCTTCGGGGTAATTCTTAGGGCGCGTCTGAGTTTTTGAAATGCCATTGTGTCAACAAATTATGTAAGTAATGCTGACATATTAACATAAGCACGGGAATCCGTCTAGGGCAGTGTTGTGGTATAACTATTCCACTTGGGACTTAACTAAGTTGATTCAGGCCTCAATGATTGATATGGAATGACAGGCGGTCGCCGACAATTTTGGAATAGTGATATTGTATACGTTTATACTGAGTCCTAAGGTTTTAAATCGTTGAATTACGTTGTTGCGCTATGCATACCCATGGTTTTGATATTGCTCGGGGCTTTGGTAAAAAAGCTGGTTAGAGGGACTGCATTTCAAGCAAGCGACTTTTTCTTGGGTGTTGAATTGTCATTGGCAGCACTTACCTCCTCGCTGATTTTCATTTTTGAAGTGTCTGGCTCCAGCACTGCCGATCAATCCAAGGCGGTTCCTCTTGGGATTTTCACTGCATCCTGCCTCTTCCTTTTCTTCGTAGTTATGGCCTTCCATCAGGATTGGGAAAAAAGACCACAGAACCCTCGCGGCCAATTCGTATGGCTTGGCGGCTTTTGTAATTTGATCGGCATCGGACTGCTTTCAAGCTTTGTGTTGTTTGTAAAAGGTATCCAATGATGCGTAGTTCAGAAAACCTAAAAAAACTCGTCGCTGTTGCAACAATGATAAGTCTTATATTGACTGGGTTTGGGTTGGTAGCAATTGAAGGCAAAACCCTAGATTTCATTCTAACCGATTTGGGCTGGCGGCCAGAAATTGTGGTAGCATTGTTCGGTCTTTCTGCTTCAATATTTGCGAGTGTGATCTGTTCAAAAATAATCCGACGTAGTCATCTTAGACGAAGAGCAAGACGGGTTTTCATTATCTATCCACACGAGAGCAAGCAAGAAGCGCGGGATATGGCGGAGCTACTTCAAAAGAACGATGTGGAACCTTGGCTGGATATCAATGAGATTTCGGCAGGCGAAGTATGGAGAGATGCAATTGCACAAGCGCTTGATGAAAGCGCGATGGCGGTGGTTTTGCTTACTGAACACTCTGGTTCAAGTGAGTTTGTTAAGTCTGAAATCAAGGCTGCTGTTCACAATCTTGAAGCGCGAGATAAGAAAACTAGTCCCGTTATCCCTGTTCTATATGAAGGCGGAGAGGTTCCTAGCTCCTTGCGTCACATTCATTATGTAGACATGTCGGAACCAGACGCAGAGGCTTTCTTAGTCAAAAGCATCTTTCGTGCAATGGAGCGTGTGGTTGAGGAGAAACTTGCAATTCAGATTTAGCGCTATACTTTTTGCTATACATGTTGTGATGCGGCATTAATATTTGTTTATACAAATCAATATCTTGCAACTTCGCCCCGTTGAATCTGGCGGACTTCGCATCCGCCACCTAACTCTCTGTTTTTATTGACTGGAATGATCGGGAAGTAAATTGGCGATTTCGCTGTGTCGCCGGGGCGAAAACAGCGATTGCCCAATAGTTGCCTAGAATCTTGTGCTTCTTTTGGCGATCGGCGATGGAAGGCTGGGGATTTTTGGCACGTTTGGGCGGGAAGCAGACTCCAAACTTGGCGCGACCCGTGGCGGTATCGTTCTCAAACATCTCAGGTTTAATCGTTACGCCATAGTCACGCTTTAAAATGCAGATGTTATCTGAAATCCACACGGGACTAGCGGCCAGGACGGGTTGCGCCATTGCCCCCCTGCGTATGCCGAATGAAAACCAAACCATGAAGCCATCTGCGCGCCATCGGCATAGACCTGCAAGACGTGGCAACTTGTTACCATCGATGCCCGTCAGTCTTCATTACCAAAAAAAATTTGGCAGAACCCTCAGTGACCGGCATGGCCGTACAGAAAGTAGTTCCGGAAAAATCAACCCATGAGGGTTTTTTAAGTAACTTCATGAAATCCGTCACTTACGGCATCACACACGTTAAAGTTGGACCTCCCTTGGCAAGCCAGGACAACTATTTTGTTCGCCACCCAATTATCACAAACTTGTGAGGTCCGTTCGCGCTGATAAATGCACAAAAGCCCAATTCGACACAGTGTGGACATGTTTTGGCAAAAAAATGTGCACAAAGTTGCATGAGCAAGCCCCTAACTTCGACAGCGGGTCGAGAGCAACTGATGGGTTACGAGTTTGGACAAAGATTTAGATGGTATTGAGGATAGCCTCGACCTTGACGACGACAATGACGGTATTTTGGACGTTGATGAAGGCGGGCCGACAATTGGCGCGTCTGGTCTGTATCAGGTCTTGGGTCCGCAGTTGTTCCAATATGACTTCTCGACCAACGACTATGTTCCTGTAGGTGAAGAACAAGATTTCCTGTACAACGCCCTAGGGTATGACCCCGGAACGGATGACGGTGGCAGCGATGACATTATATATGCCATCGCGCGATCATCCGGCGACGACAGTAACGGTGTAGCGGTCGCAAATCGCGACCTTGTCTCAGTGAACGTCACAACTGGCGAAACCACACATATTGCCGACCTGTCCTTTTTCGACACCGACGGCACGCCAATTTCGGACAACGGTTCCGTTGCTGGTACTTTTACAGATGGCGCGTACTTTATTCGCTCGACCTCCGATAACAGCTTGTTCGAAGTGGATACCGCCACAGGTGAAGGCACTAAACTTGCTGGCAGTGACGGGTTTACCGTTTCCGATTTTGCGGCCATCGATGGCGTGTTTTACGGTGTCCACCAGGATACGTTTTACCAATTTGACTCAAACGACCCATCTGCGACAGTCGAAACCATCACATTAAGCGATGATATCCCTGATGTATCCTTTGGGTCGGTTTGGGTTGTGAATGGCGATCAATTGCTGCTGCAAAATAACGATGGCAACATTTACGAATTGATCGGTTTTGACACTGGATCGCCAGAACTGGTCTTCGTTGCAAGTTCTCCGGGGACAACCCAGAACGATGGCGCGGGCGATCCAAATCTTGTGATCTCGTTTGGGACAGACACGGACGGAGATGGGGTCCAAGATCACCTTGATCTCGACAGCGACAACGACGGCATCAGTGACATCCAAGAAGGCGGGCTGGATATTTCCGCCTTCGATACAGATGGAAATGGCACGATTGATGCAAGCGAAATTGTTGACACCAACAATGACGGGTTAGACGACCGCGTTGACGAGCTTGACGGCACGCTAGACGGCCAAGTGGCCGCCCCGCGCGACACTGACGGTGACGGTGTTGCCGATTTCCTTGATCTCGACAGCGACAATGACGGCGTGTCTGATCTGCAAGAAAGCGGCATCAGCCCACTCTTGAATGGTAACAGCGACGGCCAAATCGGCATCCTAGGGGGCGGCGTTGCAGATCTGAACCAAAACGGCATCGCGGATGTCGTGGAAACTGCAACCGGCGTGCCAGTTCCACAAGACAGCGACAATGATGGCATTGCGGATTACATTGATCTGGATTCAGACAATGACGGCATTTCTGATTATATCGAAAGCCAGCCGACGGCAGATTTCGTAGCTTACGACGATACGGATACCGACGGCGATGGGGTGATTGACCTTGTCGACACAACCACAGGCCAAGGCGGGACGTTTAACCCCACCCTTGCTGACACCGATGGTGACGGTGATGCGGATTTGCTCGACACCGATACCGACAATGATGGATTTAACGACAGCTCTGAAAGTGGGTTAACCGAAACAGGCACGTCCACAAATGGCATCGATGACGGATCAAACGTCACGTTTGCGGATCAAGACGGTCAGACAGGCAACACGCAAACCGGTGTGGATGGTCTCGAAGACGGTCTCGCGAATGGAAACGACGCCGATGCAAGTGATGTCGATTTCCGGTCTATTGATGACGGTGATGGTGACGGCATCGCTGACAACATCGACCTAGACGACGACAACGATGGCATCTTGGATGTTGCTGAAGGCGCACCAACAACGGGCGCATCTGGCTTGTACCAGGTCTTGGACTCACAGTTATTTCAATATGATTTTGAGAGTAACGACTACATTGCCGTCGGCGAAGAACAGGGTTTTCAATATAACGCCCTTGCCTATGACGAAGGCACAGATGACGGCGGTGCCGATGACATCCTGTATGCCATCGCACGTGAAGACGGGTTCGACAGCAACGGCGACCCGGTTGCGTTCAGCGATCTCGTTTCTATTGATGTCACAACCGGTGAAGCCACGCATATTGGTGACCTTTCACTTGTCGATGCGAATGGCGCGTCAGTTGCGGACACCGGATCCTTTGCGGCCGCCTTTGCGGATGGTTCATACGTTATACGCGCAACCACCAGTAACAGTTTGTTTAAGGTTGATCCCACTACAGGCGAAGGCGTCGAGATTGCAGGGAGTGACGGATTTCTCGCTGCTGATTTTGCGGCCATTGATGGCGTGTTTTACGGCGTCAGTGCAGATACGCTGTACGCGTTCGATTCAAACGCAGCATCCCCGTCTGTGGAAACGACCACGCTTGTAGACAACGTACCCGATGCGGCCTTTGGTTCTGTTTGGGTTGTGAATGGCGATCAACTGTTGTTGCAAAACAACGATGGCAATCTGTACGAGCTGACAGGGTATGACACAGACAACCCGGAACTTGTCTTCGTCGCAAATTCTCCTGCGACGAACAGCAATGACGGCGCCGGCGATCCAAACCTTGTGATCTCGTTTGGGACGGACACGGACGGAGATGGGGTTCAAGATCACCTTGATCTCGACAGCGACAACGACGGTATCAGTGACATCCAAGAAGGCGGGTTGGATATTTCCGCCTTCGATACAGATGGAAATGGCACGATTGATGCAAGCGAAATTGTTGACACCAACAATGACGGGTTAGACGACCGCGTTGACGAGCTTGACGGTACGCTTGACGGCCAAGTGGCCGCCCCGCGCGACACAGATGGTGACGGTGTCGCCGATTATCTTGATCTCGACAGCGACAATGACGGCGTGTCTGATCTGCAAGAAAGCGGCATCAGCCCACTCCTGAATGGTAACGGCGATGGCCAAATCGGCATCCTGGCGGGCGGCGTTGCAGATCTAAACCAAAACGGCATCGCGGATATTTTGGAAACGTCAACCGGCGTGCCAGTTCCACAAGACAGCGATAACGATGGCATTGCGGATTACATCGATCTGGATTCAGACGATGACGGCATTTCAGATTATATCGAAAGCCAGTCGACGGCAGATTTCGTAGCTTACGACGATACTGATACCGACGGCGATGGGGTGATTGACCTTGTCGACACAACCACAGGCCAAGGCGGGACGTTTAACCCCACCCTTGCTGACACCGATGGTGACGGTGATGCGGATTTGCTCGACACCGA
>NZ_JBDVGB010000033.1:0-56235 GCF_039940735.1 Tateyamaria sp. | reverse complement strand
GAAAAAGAAACTCGGCATTGTAACAGTAGTACATCCAGGTGCCCGCTGGCACCGCTGCGATCACCTGATTGACCGCTTGCTGCATCGCATCCGGGGCATTCATATCATAGTCGATGCGGGTCACGACTTCGACCAAATCGCGGGGCAATTCGAACTGAGGCGGCATGCAAGCGATGATGTGTTGGAACCCTGCCTGCTGGTTGTGGCGCAAGGTGGTTGCGACCTCGACGTCGTCTTCGACCAAGACCAACGCGACTGGACCTTTTTGAGGAACAGCCTGACGGGAGTTGGTGAAGCTGCTTAAATTGTCGTACTGCATAACGTTCGGTTTCTCATGTATACTCTCTTTCATTCGGTCAATCTGCGGCGCATTGCAAGAGAGGCGGGTGGCTGGTACATCGCCAAAATCATTTTTCTTTGCTCTGGATATGCCCATGACGACGCCGAAAAAGCTCTTCATCAAAACTTATGGTTGCCAGATGAATGTCTATGACAGTGAACGCATGGCCGAAGCGCTGGGCGGGCAGGGCTATGAGCAAACGGCAACGCCTGATGATGCCGACATGATTTTGCTCAATACGTGTCACATCCGCGAGAAAGCAGCCGAAAAGGTCTATTCTGAGCTGGGGCGCTTGAAAACCTACAAGGCGGCGAACCCGGATGTGAAGATTGGTGTGGCCGGATGTGTTGCACAGGCCGAAGGGGGCGAAATCATGCGCCGCCAACCTGCGGTCGATCTGGTTGTTGGGCCGCAAAGCTATCACCGCCTGCCTGAAATGGAGGCCCTGACGCGCACAGGCGCGACGGCTCTGGACACAGATTTTCCAGAAGAAGACAAATTTGAACGCCTGAAGGCTCGCCCCAAAGCGGCCCGTGGCCCGACCGCGTTCCTGACAGTGCAGGAAGGGTGTGATAAATTCTGCGCCTTTTGTGTGGTGCCTTACACACGCGGCGCCGAAGTCAGCCGACCTGCCGCGCGTATTCTGGACGAGGCACGCGATTTGGTCGAACGCGGCGTGCGCGAAATCACCTTGTTGGGGCAGAACGTAAATGCCTATCACGGCGCTGGGCCAGACGGCTCGGACTATACACTGGCCAAATTGATCTGGGATTTGGACCGTGTGGACGGGTTGGAACGCATCCGTTTTACCACCTCGCATCCCAATGACATGACCGACGAGCTGATCGAAGCGCATGGGACATGTGCCAAGTTGATGCCCTATCTGCACCTGCCAGTGCAGTCGGGCAGCGACAAGATATTGAAGCGTATGAACCGCAGCCACACCGCAGAAAGCTATTTGCGCGTCATTGAACGTATCCGTGCGGCGCGCCCTGACATTGTGATGTCAGGCGACTTTATCGTCGGTTTCCCCGAAGAAACCGAAGAAGATTTTCAAGCAACCCTCGATTTGGTCGAGGCCGTGAAATACGGCTATGCCTATTCCTTCAAGTATTCGACTCGCCCAGGCACACCTGCCGCTGAACGCGCACAAGTCGATGTAGCCCAAGCGGATGACCGTTTGCAGCGACTGCAAACTTTGATCGTTGCGCAACAACAAACCATCCAACAGGGCATGGTGGGCCGCACTGTCAGCGTGCTTTTTGAAAAGCCGGGACGGGATCCAGGGCAAATGGTCGGCAAAAGCGAATACTTGCATGCGGTGCATGTGACAGATTCGCGTGTGACCGCAGGCGATATCGCCAAGGTTAGAATCACTGGCTCCGGGCGCAACTCTTTGTCCGGTGAATTGGCCTGAACTGAACTAAGAGTTGTAAATTCAATAGGAAAAGGCGATCCTTTTGGTAACTGAGGCCAAAATGGGCACAATATATAGTCGAAATGGGTTCACAGGACGTTAAAATATCCTTAGGCTGAACGATGTATTGCAAGCGCCGATCCCGTTCTCGACGTGGTTTCGACTTTTGCGGGGGGGCAATTAAAAAGGGACAAGTGTGGTGAATTCGTTTTCCCAAACAGTAAAAGATTTTCTGACCGTAGCGGCTGTCACCGCTGTGGCATCTACTTCATTCATGGTTTCGGACGTATCCGCGCAGGCGTTTGGGCAAACGCGGTCCCAAGAGGGACGCGACCAAGGACGGTATATTCCAACGATCTGGGTTGATCCCGATGGTTGCGAGCACTGGGTGATGGATGACGGCACGGAGGGCTTTATGACGCCCCACGTGAACCGGAAAGGTATTCCAGTCTGCCGCCGTGGTAATCTATGCGGTGTGATGCAATCGGATCAGTTTTTCAAAACGGATAGCTTCCGTGTTCATCCGGCCGGCAAGCAACGTCTGACAGAGTTCTTTTCGAACTCGACTGCGACCAGTTTTATTATCGTAGGTCACACGGATAGCCGTGCCAGCGACGCCTATAATTTGCGGCTTTCTCTGAACCGCGCCAACTCGGTGGCGGCAGTGGCGCAAGAATCGGGCGCTCGGATTGCAGATGTACGCGGTTTGGGCGAGCGGGTTCCGACAGCGTCGAACAAGACGGCACATGGTCAAGCTAAGAACCGCCGTGTTGAAATCATCTGCATTCAATAAGGGACAGGTATTATGACTAAGTTGAAATTCGTCCCACTGCTGATCGCGACTCTTGGGGTAACCGCTTGTGCCAATGGCCTTCCTGCGGACAAAACAATCGACCGCGGATTTGACCAAAAAAGCCTAAGCCAGCTTCAAGCGGGTATCTGGGTTGACCCGAATGGGTGTGATCACTGGATCATCGATGACGGTGTAGAAGGTTATCTTTCGGCGCGTCTTGACCCGTTCGGCAAACCAGTGTGTTCCGGTATCGCCGAGCCGACGCAAACAGTCGGTGACTTTAAAGGCGGCTCTACCTTTAACGATCCGAACTAATTGCGCTTAAGTTGCATGAAAAAAGGCCGGAGCGTTCCATGCGCTCCGGCCTTTTTGTTTGAAACGGTAAAATATCGCAGGCAGGCCGTTGCACCTGTCCGCATAACTTGCCACGCTTGATCAAATCAAACGCAAGGAGCAGGCATTGACCCTAGACCAACCGTCAAACGAAGTGGTTTTGGAATTTTCTGACAACAGGTTGCTGATCGACCTGTGTGGTCCCTATGACGGGCACCTCACGTTGATTGAAAACGCGTTGGATGTGCAATTGATTAGGCGCGGCAATGTTCTGGCTGTACAGGGCGAAGAAACCGTGCAATCGCGCGCCGCGGCGGTGCTGAATGCGCTTTATTTGCGTCTTGAGACGGGCAAAGATGTTGAACCCGCAGATGTGGATCGTGAGCTGCGCATGGGCAGCGCGCAACCAGACACCGACGCAGCGACTGGTGATCAACTTGAAATGCCAGTGGGCGACCGGATCGAAATTAAAACCCGCAAAAAGCTGGTCGAACCTCGCACGGCTGCACAAAAAGCTTACGTACAATCGCTTTTCGACCAAGAACTGGCCTTTGGCATCGGACCTGCGGGCACGGGCAAAACCTATCTGGCTGTGGCGGTGGGCGTGTCGATGTTCATCTCGGGCCAAGTGGACAAAATCATCCTGTGCCGCCCAGCGGTCGAGGCCGGCGAACGTCTTGGCTTTCTGCCCGGCACCCAAGAGGAAAAAGTCGATCCCTACATGCAACCGCTTTACGACGCGCTAAATGATTTTTTGCCAGGTAAGCAGTTGGCCAAGCTGAAAGAAGAAAAAACCATCGAAATCGCGCCATTGGCCTTTATGCGCGGGAGGACGCTGTCGCGCGCCTTTGTGGTGCTGGACGAGGCGCAAAACGCGACCACGATGCAGATGAAAATGTTCCTGACCCGGCTTGGGGAAGGATCGCGGATGGTGATCACAGGGGATCGCACGCAAATTGATTTGCCGCGCGGCGTACCCTCGGGGCTTGCCGATGCTGAAAGGTTGCTCAAAACCGTGCCTAAAATCGGGTTCAACTACTTCACGTCAAAAGACGTGGTGCGCCATCCGCTTGTGGCCGCGATCATCGAAGCCTACGAGGCGGACACAACCGCCTCGTGATCCCCTTCATCTTGCCAAATAAACTCCACGGGGGTGTGGGGGTGTGAAACCCCCACGTGCGACATATGCCACATGACATCGACATCTTGATCGAAGATGACCGTTGGCAAGGGATGGACCTTGTCACGTTGGCCACGACAGCGGTGGCGCAGGTATTAGAACACGCCAAACTGGCGCAGGTGGAACTGTCGGTATTGGCATGCGATGACGCGCGTATCTCGGTGCTCAATGCCGATTTTCGCGACAAACCGACCCCGACAAATGTACTCAGCTGGCCCGAAGAAGACCTAAACGCTGACACAGATGGCAACGCACCCCATGCCCCAACCGCTGATCCCGATGGTATATACAGCCTTGGTGATATCGCCATCGCCTATGACACTTGCGCGCGCGAAGCAGCAGCGCAAAACAAACCGATGGACGACCATGTGACACATTTGATCGTGCATGGGGTTTTACATTTGCTTGGTTATGACCATATCCGTGACAATGATGCCGCGGTCATGGAAGCCCTTGAAGTCAAACTACTTGGCAAAATGGGGGTGCCTGACCCATATTAAGGTACATCGATAGCCCACCCACATCCGGGGGGCATGTGAACTGGACAGGAGCCAATGGGCGAAAACGACGGACCGTCTGACGCAGCGCACCGCGCGCAGTCAGACAATGACACGGACCAACCCAATCAAGAGGTTGGATTTTTTGCGCGCGTCATCGGCGCGCTCAGCCCGGAACAAACGCCTCAGGACGATGCGGCCCCAAGCCATCCGCGCCCACAAAGCCACGGTATCATCAACCTGCATCGTATGCGGGTCGAAGACGTGGCCGTGCCGATGGCCGATATCACAGCCGTGTCTGACACCGTTTCCCTAGAAGAACTCGTGGCCGTGTTCAAAGAAAGCGGCCTGACGCGATTGCCTGTATTTGAGGGTACGTTGGACACCCCGCTTGGGTTTGCCCACCTCAAGGATATTGCGCTGAACCATGGCTTTAACGGATCCGACAAGGATTTCGATTTGCGCGCGCAACTGCGCCCTTTGCTGTTTGTGCCGCCTTCGATGACCATCGGTGTGCTGCTGACCAAGATGCAGACAGAACGGCGCCACATGGCGCTGGTGATCGATGAATATGGTGGCGTCGACGGGTTGGTCACGATCGAAGACCTAATCGAACAGGTCGTTGGTGAAATCGAAGACGAACATGATGTCGAAGACGACGTGCATTTCACCCGCGAAAAATCCGGCTGCTATCTGGCGCTGGCCAAAACGCCTCTGGATGAATTTGAGGCCGCAGTGGGCGTGTCGCTAACCACCCATGAAGATGTGGACGAAGAGGAAATCGACACGTTGGGCGGTCTTGTTGTCATGCTGGCGGGCCGTGTGCCTGCGCGCGGCGAAGTGGTGCAACATCCCGATGGCCCAGAATTCGAAGTGATCGATGCCGATCCGCGCCGCATCAAACGGCTGCGCGTGCGCCTGACAGGGCAGGACGCCGCCGAATGATCGCCCTTTCGGCGCGCATCGCGCAATTGCCGCGGTGGGCACAGTTGGGACTTGCAACGCTTTGCGGTGCATTCGGCGCTTTGGCGCATGCGCCGTTTGGATTTGTCCCAGCCATCGTAATCCCACTTTGTGCAGGCTTTGTCTTGCTACAAGCGGCCAGCACGGTGCGCATGGCGACATTGAATGGCTGGGCGCTGGGGCTTGGCTATTTTGCGCTGACCCTCACATGGATTACTGAACCTTTTCAGGTTGATGCCGCGACAACGGGCTGGATGGCACCTTTTGCCGTGGTGTTGCTTGCGCTTTTACTTGGGGCTTTTTGGGCCGGTGCTTTGGCCTTTGCCCGTTGGGCTGGCGGCGGGGCAATAACCCTTGTGATCGCATGGGCAGGCGCTGAAATGCTGCGCGCTTACATCTTCACAGGCTTCCCATGGGCGACACCTGTACAGGCGTTGGTCGATGCGTGGGCCGGGCAGGGGCTAGCGTGGCTTGGGCCACACGGGATGATGTTGGCGACGCTTGGCGCGGTGGCGGCAGTTTTGGCGTTGCCCAAGGGGTGGTATAGTTTTGCTGGCTTGGCGGCCTTGGCTTTGTCACTGCTGTTTGCAGTGCCGATGCAGGACAGCGCGTTAAGCGAACACACGATCCGCATGGTCCAACCAAACGCGCCGCAAGATGAAAAATGGGATCCCGAGATGATCCCGATCTTTGTCAATCGCCAGATCGATTTCACTGCAGCGCCCGGCGATCCAGACCTTATCCTATGGCCTGAAACCGCGCTGCCGTACTTGGCCGAAAATGCGCAACCAGTCTTTGATGTCATTGCCGATGCCGCGCGCGGCGCGCCTGTGGTGCTGGGTATCCAAAGACAGCAAGACAATGCCTACTTTAATTCCCTCGTAGTGCTGGATGGGGCGGGGCAGGTGACCCAGAGTTATGACAAGCACCACCTAGTGCCGTTTGGCGAATACATGCCCGCCGCGTGGTTGTTTCAGCGCATCAATGTTGGCGGTTTGGCCCAACGGGCACAGGGGGGGTATTCGGCCGGGCCAGGGCCGCAATTGCTGGACTTTGGGGCGGTCGGCCGGGCCTTGCCACTTATTTGTTACGAAGCCGTCTTTGCTCATGATGTCGGCAATGTGCCTGAACGGCCCGGTTTTTTGATGCAATTGACCAACGATGCGTGGTTTGGCGCGCGATCGGGTCCGCAACAGCATCTTGCACAAGCGCGGATGCGCGCGATTGAACAAGGTCTGCCCATGGTGCGCGCCGCCAATACCGGCATTTCGGCGATGATCGACCCCAAGGGGCGGGTGATCGCATCACTCGGTTTGAACGAGGCCGGATATCTTGACGCCATGTTACCTAAGCCGGGCGCGGTTACGCTTTATGCACGCACTGGCGATGTGCCGTGGGCGGTGTTTCTGTTGATCAGTGGTATCGCGTTTGTGTTGCGCCGTTCCCGTAGGCGGCGGGCGGGTGCCATTGACGGGTCTTGATCGGGGGCGTAAGTGCGTTTGAACCTGTCGCAACGGCTTCCTGACGCGACGGATGCAATTTGATTGGAGCACGTATGTCCCGCCAGAATTACACTTTCACTTCGGAATCTGTTTCCGAAGGTCACCCCGATAAGGTTTGCGACCGCATTTCCGATGCTGTTCTGGATGCCTTTTTGGCCGAAGAACCCGAAGCCCGCGTCGCCTGCGAAACCTTCGCAACGACCAACCGCGTGGTGATTGGCGGCGAAGTCGGCCTAAGCGATCAGGACAAATTGCACACCTATATGGGCAAGATCGACGAAATCGCGCGCGCGTGCATCAAAGACATCGGCTATGAGCAGGACAAGTTCCACTGGAACACCTGCGAGGTGACCAACCTTCTGCACGAACAATCCGCGCATATTGCCCAAGGTGTCGATGCGGCAGGGGACAAGGACGAAGGTGCCGGCGATCAAGGCATCATGTTTGGTTTTGCAACCAACGAAACACCCGAACTCATGCCTGCGCCGGTCCACTATTCGCACGCGATTCTTCGCCGTCTGGCCGAAGTGCGCAAAAATGGCACTGAACCTACTCTTGGGCCGGATGCAAAATCGCAACTGTCCGTAAATTACCGCGATGGCAAACCTGTTGGCATCTCTTCCCTTGTGCTGTCGACGCAGCACTTGGATGAAAGCCTGACCAGCGAAGACATCCGCGCCATCGTCGCCCCGTATTTCCACGAAGTGCTGCCTGATGGCTGGCTGACGGACGATACGGAATGGCACGTGAACCCGACGGGTAAGTTTGTGATTGGCGGCCCTGATGGGGACGCGGGCCTGACCGGGCGCAAGATTATCGTGGACACCTATGGCGGTGCCGCCCCACACGGTGGCGGCGCGTTTTCCGGCAAGGATCCGACAAAAGTTGATCGCTCAGCGGCCTATGCGGCGCGCTATTTGGCGAAAAACGTCGTGGCGGCCGGATTGGCTGAAAAATGTACCATCCAGCTGTCTTATGCGATCGGGGTGTCCAAACCTTTGTCGATCTATTGCGACACGTTTGGCACCAGCGAAGTGGACGAAGAGGCGATCGAACGCGCTGTTGCGCAAGCGATGGACTTGACCCCACGAGGTATTCGCGAACACCTGTCTTTGAATAAACCGATCTATCAGCGCACTGCGGCCTATGGCCACTTTGGTCGTACGCCCGAGGCCGATGGTGGTTTCAGCTGGGAACGCACGGATTTGGCGGATGTGCTGAAATCCAGCCTCTAACCCCCTGCTTTTGGGAATTGAAACGTGGGTGCCGTCCCGCAATTGCGACGGCACCGACGGGGCCACATTTTGGATAAAATTTGTGACAGTTCCATCACCAAACGGTGCTTGGCATTTAAAACTGATCTGGCTTAGCCTTTCCGTGTCGAAGGAGAGGTTGCTGACATGAATTTGCGCTTTATCACGCCCGTACTGCTGGCTCTTGCACTTGGTGGGGCGGCGACTGTGATCGCAGCCCAAGATGCCGAAACCCCAAATGCAGAAAACAATGAACCCCGCGCTGAAGCGCCAGCTGTCCCGGCGCCGGACGCGTTAGAACCGCCGATGACAATGCGGCGGATGGCGGAAATTATCCAAGCCATCGATCCCGACGCTCAGGCGGGCGGCAGTGGGATTCAATTCACCATCGACGACATCCCTTTGGTTGTCATCGCAGACCCCAACGCAGACCGGATGCGCGCGATGGTTCCGATTCGTTCAGCCGACGGCATTTCTGCGGACGAGTTGATGCGTTTGATGCAGGCAAACTTCGACAGCGCTCTTGATGCGCGTTATGCGGTGGCTCAGGGCCGACTGTGGGCTGTGTTTATTCACCCGCTCAGCCCATTGGAAAAAGACCAGCTGTTTTCTGGTTTTATACAAACAATCAACCTCGCACGGACCTATGGGCAGACCTATTCAGGTGGCGCAACGGTATTTGGCGGCGGCGATAGCAACGGTATATTTCAGGACCTGCTGAAAGAGTTGCAGGAACTCGGCGAGGAAATTTGATAAGGTTCAACAACCCTTTTGCGCTTAAGCGCAGCGAGGGGCCAGCCCCTCGCACTCCCCGAGGTATTTATAACCCAAAGAAAGCAAAAGCACCCTTGGTGAACTAGTCACCAAGGGCGTCTTCGGGTGCGGTCATCGGCACCTCTGCCTGTTCCGCGTCGTAAAGATGGCGTAGATTGGTAAATAAGTCCTTACCATCTTTGGGTTCCAAATACCTCGGGGTTTGGGGCAGAGCCCCAATCAGGTGAACACTGCATGTGGTTCGCTGGTTTTTGCCGCCCAGTTCGATCACGTCTGTCAGGTCTTGCCTGTCGAGGGACTCCTTAGTATACGCGCGAACGTCGACAAGGCGTAAATACCGCGCATAGCATTGAGATGAGTAGGGTCGAAACCATTCGGCCCTCTTTGTTTTGCAAAACGCCTGACCAATGGAAACCCGAAAGACCGGCGGAGACAACCGCACGGCCCGAAAAACACAAGATGTTAGGAAAACGACGCCACATGGCTGATAAATTGATGGAGGAATTCGAAGCCCTCCTTGAAGAAAGCTTCGAAATGGACACACCCGAAGAGGGGTCTGTCGTTAAAGGCAAAGTACTCGCAATTGAAGCGGGTCAGGCCATCATCGACGTCGGCTACAAGATGGAAGGCCGCGTTGAGCTCAAAGAATTTGCAAATCCCGGTGAAGCTCCTGAAATCGCTGTTGGCGATGAAGTAGAAGTCTTCTTGCGCTCGGCTGAAAACGCCAAGGGCGAGGCCGTCATTTCGCGCGAAATGGCGCGTCGTGAAGAAGCTTGGGATCGTTTGGAAACAGCCTACGCTGGCGAAGCCCGCGTCGAAGGCGCGATCTTTGGTCGTGTCAAAGGTGGCTTTACCGTCGATCTGGGCGGCGCTGTTGCGTTCCTTCCCGGCTCGCAGGTTGATGTGCGCCCTGTGCGCGATGCGGGCCCATTGATGGGTCTGAAGCAGCCGTTCCAGATTCTGAAAATGGACCGCCGCCGTGGCAACATCGTTGTGTCGCGTCGTGCCATCCTTGAAGAATCACGTGCTGAACAGCGTGCCGAAGTCATTGGCAACCTGACCGAAGGTCAGAACGTCGATGGTGTGGTCAAGAACATCACCGAATACGGTGCGTTCGTGGACCTTGGCGGCGTAGACGGCTTGCTGCACGTCACCGACATGGCATGGCGTCGCGTCAACCACCCGTCGGAAATCCTGACGATTGGCGAAACGATCAAGGTGCAAGTCATCAAGATCAACAAAGAAACCCACCGCATTTCCTTGGGTATGAAACAGCTGCAAGAAGATCCATGGGATCTGGTTGCCGCCAAGTACCCGCTGGAATCCAACCACACTGGCCGCGTGACCAACATCACGGACTACGGTGCCTTTGTTGAGCTGGAACCCGGTGTTGAAGGCCTCGTTCACGTGTCCGAAATGTCTTGGACCAAAAAGAACGTGCACCCCGGCAAGATCGTGTCGACCAGCCAAGAAGTCGAAGTCATGGTTCTGGAAATCGATGGTGCCAAGCGCCGCGTTTCCCTTGGCCTGAAACAGACTATGCGCAACCCATGGGAAGTGTTTGCAGAAACCCACCCCGAGGGCACAGAAGTCGAAGGCGAAGTCAAAAACATCACCGAATTCGGTCTGTTTGTTGGCTTGCCCGGCGACATCGACGGCATGGTGCACTTGTCCGATCTGTCTTGGGACCAGCGCGGCGAAGAAGCCATTCAGGATTACCGCAAGGGTGATATGGTTGGTGCCGTTGTGTCCGAAGTCGACGTTGAAAAAGAGCGCATCTCGCTCTCGATCAAAGGTGTCGGCGGTGACAAATTCTCCGAAGCGGTTGGCGGCGTGAAGCGCGGTTCGATCGTGACGGTTGAAGTCACAGCGATCGAAGAAGGTGGCGTCGAAGTGGAATATGAAGGCATGAAGTCCTTCATCCGTCGCTCTGACTTGTCACGTGATCGTGCCGAACAGCGCCCTGAGCGTTTCTCGGTCGGTGACAAAGTTGACGTGCGCATCACCAACATCGACAGCAAGACCCGTCGTTTGGGTGTGTCGATCAAGGCGCGTGAGATCGCGGAAGAGAAAGAGGCCGTGCAGCAGTACGGGTCTTCGGACTCCGGCGCGAGCCTTGGCGACATTCTTGGCGCCGCGTTGAAGACAGACGACGAGTAAGTCAGACCTTCTCTTCAAGAAAAAGTGATAAGAAAGAGGGGCCCATTTGGGCCCCTCTTTGCTTGTGTGGCAGCAAATTTATAAGACCGAATCAATTTATCAACTTTGGACCGCTCACTTGAATCTCCGGCGCGCGATCGAGCTTTAAGACACAAATGATGCGGGCGAGGTCGATTTCCCCGGTTTTGAGGCGGAAAAAATCCGCTTAGACCAAAGGCTTCCTATTCACGATCCGTGTTATTCTTCTTATAGTCGCAGGTGGAAAATCTATCAGGCGATGCGTCGCTTTGGGAGGAATTGCTATGATCCGGTCTGAGCTGATCCTAAAGATCGCCGACGAAAACCCGCACCTGTATCAACGTGATGTTGAACGGATTGTGAATACGATCTTTGACGAGGTCACTGATGCAATGGCGCGGGGGGACCGTGTGGAGCTACGTGGATTTGGCGCGTTCTCTGTCAAAAAGCGCGACGCCCGCGTCGGGCGCAACCCGCGTACTGGCGAAACGGTCGCAGTCGACGAAAAACATATTCCATTTTTCAAGACGGGGAAGCTGTTGCGCGATCGTCTGAACGGTAAAGCATAATGCGCTACATTCGTTACTCTTGTATTGCCGTGTTTGCGGTTGCTTTGATTGCAGTTGCGCTGGCCAACCGCGGTTCGGTCACATTGAAATTGTTACCGGACGAGATCGCGGGTCTGTTTGCTGTGGCACCGACGGTGTCATTGCCCCTGTTCCTGGTGATCTTTGGCGGTATCCTAGTGGGTGTGCTGGTTGGCTTTGTTTGGGAATGGATGCGTGAACATACGGTGCGCGCTGAAAATGCCCACAATGCACGCGAAGTGCGTCGCCTGATGCGTGAAGTGAAACGCCTGAAGGACGAAAAGCACGAAGGTCAGGATGAAGTTCTGGTTCTGCTGGACGAGGCAAGCTAGGCCCCCGATGTGCCCTCAGTTTCGGTAAAGATCTGTGGCCTAAGTCGCCCTGAGGACGTGTCTGCGGCGGCAGAGGCGGGGGCAGCTTATGTCGGTCTTGTATTTTTCGAAAAGTCACCACGTCATGTGTCGTTGAATGTTGCGCGCGCGCTTGCGTTAGAGGTGCCTGTAGGGATCGCTAAGGTGGCTCTTGTTGTGAATGCGGATGATGCGGCCTTGGACGCGCTAACGGCAACTGTTCCGATAGATGTTTTGCAGCTGCATGGGGCTGAAACACCTCAGCGCGTAGCCGACGTCAAGGCGCGCTATGGCTTGCCTGTGATGAAAGCCGTTGGTGTGGCTGATGCCAGTGATTTGCCAACGTTGGACAGCTATGCTGGGGTGGCCGATCAACTTTTGGTCGATGCAAAACCACCCAAAGGGGCTGATCTGCCGGGTGGCAATGGCTTGGCCTTTGATTGGCGTTTGATTGCTGGGCGACGCTGGCCGGTGCCGTGGATGTTGGCCGGGGGGCTGACCCCTGACAATGTGGCCGAGGCTATTCGCTTGACCGGGGCTGCCCAAGTTGACGTAAGTTCAGGCGTGGAAAGCGCGCCGGGGGTCAAAGATGCGGAACTGGTGCGCGCCTTTGTCGCCGCCGCGCGCACGCCATGAACGTTATTTTCCGAGAAGCAGAGGAGGCGGACGTGAATGCCGTCCTTCAATTGTTGCAGGACGATATCCTTGGCGCGACGCGCGAAAGTAATGACATCAACATCTACCTGTCCGCCTTTCGGCGGATGCGGGTTGAGGGCAGCAACCATCTGATTGTGGGCGAACGCGACGGGCGTATCGTGGCCACCTATCAAATCATTTTCATTAGCGGGTTGTCATTGCGCGCCAGCCGCCGTGCACAGATTGAATCGGTGCGTGTTGCCAGTGATTTGCGGGGGCAACGCATCGGCGAAGCGATGTTCGCAGATGCCGAAACCCGGGCGCGCGCTGCGGGTTGTGTCTTGATGCAATTGACCATGAACAAAAGTCGTGAACAAACGAGCCGCTTCTATCAGCGCCTTGGCTTTACCCCTTCGCATATCGGGTATAAACGCGATCTGATCTGAACGCGCGAGGGCCATATGGCAAACGACCTTTTCAATTCCTTCATGACCGGCCCAAATGAACAAGGCCGCTTTGGTGACTTTGGCGGACGTTTCGTCTCTGAAACGCTTATGCCGCTAATCCTCAGTCTTGAAGAGGAATATGAGAAAGCCAAAACTGACGAAACGTTTTGGGCCGAGATGGATTTCCTGTGGAAGCACTATGTGGGTCGTCCCAGCCCGCTGTATCATGCCGAACGCCTGTCAGAGCATCTGGGTGGTGCCAAAGTCTATATGAAACGCGACGAGTTGAACCACACGGGCGCGCACAAAATTAACAACGTGATGGGGCAGATCATTCTGGCCCGTCGTATGGGCAAGTCTCGGATCATTGCTGAAACTGGTGCGGGGCAGCACGGTGTCGCCACGGCGACTGTCTGTGCCAAATTCGGTTTGCAGTGCGTCGTTTACATGGGCGCCCACGACGTCGAACGCCAAGCACCAAACGTGTTCCGCATGCGCCTTCTCGGGGCCGAAGTTATCCCTGTCACGTCGGGTCGCGGTACGCTCAAGGACGCCATGAACGACGCTTTGCGTGACTGGGTCACAAACGTCGATGACACGTTCTATTGCATCGGCACCGTCGCTGGTCCGCATCCGTACCCTGCGATGGTTCGCGACTTCCAAAGCATCATTGGCAAAGAAGTGCGCGAACAGATGACCGAGGCCGAAGGCCGTTTGCCCGATACGCTGATCGCCGCGATTGGTGGCGGATCCAACGCAATGGGCCTGTTCTTTCCTTTTCTTGACGACAAAGACGTCAACATCATTGGTGTTGAGGCTGGCGGCAAGGGCGTCAACGCCAAGATGGAGCATTGCGCCTCTTTGACCGGTGGCCGTCCCGGCGTGCTGCACGGCAACCGGACGTACTTGTTGCAAGATGACGACGGGCAAATCCTTGAAGGGTTCTCGATCTCGGCGGGCTTGGATTATCCCGGTATTGGCCCAGAACACGCTTGGCTGCATGACATTGGGCGTGCGCAATATGTGTCGATCACAGATGTTGAAGCGCTTGAGGCGTTTCAGCTGTGCTGCACCCTCGAAGGCATTATTCCCGCGCTTGAGCCTTCCCATGCACTCGCCCACGTGATGAAAATCGCACCGACGTTGCCTGCGGATCATATCTTGTGCATGAACATGTGTGGGCGCGGTGACAAAGACATCTTTACCGTCGCCAAAGCGCTTGATTTCGAGATGGGCGAGTTCGCCTAAACGTCAGACCGCGTGGGTGCGCAGCACCTCAAGCGATACAATATCCAACGCGCGTTTGTGCGTCGCTTTCAGGTTGATTTGCGGCGCACACCCTTCGTCATGGGCTTGCAAAAAACGTGCCGCACACAAGCACCAACTGTCGCCCGGGTTCAGCCCCGCAAACCCGTATTCCGGGCGCGGTGTGCTTAGGTCATTGCCAACATATTTCGAAAAAGCAAGGAATTCGGCCGTCACCACCGCACAGACTGTGTGGCTGCCTTGATCGGCCGCACAGGTGTTGCAATGCCCGTCACGAAAGAAGCCGGTCACAGGATCCACACCACATAGGCCCAGCGGCGCGCCCAATACGTTTACACTGTCTTCAGGGGTCATGTGGTTACTCTTGGGTTGCGGATACGATTTGGCGAAACATGTCTATGTTGGCGTCAGTCACGCCGGGTTCGCGGAATTTGCGGTCTGCTGAGGTGGTGACAACAACCACACCCGCGTTCTGATCAATATAAAGGTACTGGCCATAAATGCCACGGCCCATGAACTGACCGGGCGTGGCACCCACCGGAATCCACCACTGATAGCCATAGCCGATCTTGCCCGGCTCTGTGCGTGCACTTGGCATGGTCGAGACTGCAATCCAGTCAGCCGGAACAATTTGCTGCCCCTGCCATTCCCCGTTTTGCAGGATCATTTGCCCGAAACGTGCGTAATCTCGTGTCGTGATGTTCAACCCACCAAGGACAAAGGCAACTCCGACGCCGTCCGTCAGATAAAGCGGATCCTGTTCAAGACCCAATGGCGCGATCAGCTTTTCTGACATCAGATCAGAGATATCGCGCCCAGTCGCGCCGCGTGCGACCATGCCAACCACATGGGTGTCGATCGAGGTGTATTTCCACGTTTCACCTGCGGGCGCAAAGCTTTCGGTGAGGCCCGCGGCAAAGTCATCCATCTTGCCGCCTAGGGCAAGGACGCGCCCCATCCGGTTGATATCACTGTCATAATCTAAATAATCCTCGTCAAAGGTGATGCCGCTCGACATCTGAAGCACATTCAGCACTGTCGCGCCCTCATAGGCGCCGCCCTTCAGCATCGGTGCATATTTGATAACGGGATCGTCTAAGGAATCGATGGCTCCCTCGTCGACCAAAATTCCGAATAGGGCAGACAGATAGCTTTTGGCGACAGACCAGCTGATGCGGCGATCATCGGGCGAGGTGCCTTGGTAATAGGCCTCGTGCACGATCTGCCCGTCCTTCAACACAAGCGTCGACGTGACCGTGCGGGCAGTTACCCAATCTTCATAAGGGGCAGGCATGCTCAACAAAGCGCCGCTTGGCAGCGGGCTGACAGGGGCGTTGCCCTTGGGGATATCTCTGTGGAGGAAAGCACCATCCATATGAGAGAAATTCGACACAATGCGATTTTCGTCAAAAAGAGAGTTCACGGCGAGCAGTCGGGTGATTTCCTCGCGCTTCCAGAAACCAACCAAAATAGCGGCGATTATCAACGCCAAACTGATCCGGATTATCCATTTTAGAACACTGCGCATGATCTATCCCCTTTTGTGGTGGATTTATCCATAGCGCATTGGTGGGCTTGCGTCAGCCCGTCCAGTTCACCCAGCGGCCGTGGAAATCTGCACGACCCAAAGATAAAGTCAGATCGCCGGGCCACAGCCGCAGGGTCAGTGCCGCCCCAACAGCGCCGGTTGTGTCGCCGTCGGTTTCCATTTGCACCCAGGCAAGCGGCGTTTCGGGCGTTGCTTGTGCCCCTTTGGCTTCGATCATCGCTGCGCCGCGCGCTTGGGCTTTGGCTGGGAAATATTGCCAAGCGACGGTGTGCTGAATGATGTGCATGTGGCCTTCGGGCACTGCACCAAGACGGCGTTCTAACCAGTTGATTGCGTCATCTTTTTCGACTTGGGCTTCCATCACGGAAGCGGCGGCGCGGGTAAGGGCCAGCCGATGCGGTTGATCAGCCCACAGATAGGCCGTGAGGCGCAACAGGTCATCAGAATCGTTTGGAGACAACGGATTAAGGTCGACACCTAACCTATCCACAACCTGTGGATTGGCGGATGGGGGGGCGTGGCCAGTCCAGTCCGGTTTCAGTTTCAAAACAGCGTCATTTGGGCCAAGAATATTGTGGCCTGTGTCCAGCGCGAAACGATCCCACATGAGGTTCAAGCCTCCGCTCGCGCCAAGTTCCGACAGCACAATGGGACGGTCGAAATGGGACAAAGCCACATGGGCCATAGCAATAAGTGCCGCACTACGGCGCACCTCGTTGGTTTGTGGCGGGCTTTGGGTCCAGTCGAGAAAGAAGTTTTCGTGAGTCTTCAATGCACTTAGCACCGCCTTTTCAAGCGTTGCATCATCAACGACGTTGGGCGGATACGCTGCGCTAAGCGCGGCATCATGGCCACCAAGCACCAAGGCATGCAAACCGCCAGCGATGCGCAAAGGCAAGGAATGCCCAGCCGGCCCGATGTCCCCCTGATAAGACGCCATTTTTTGCCCCAGCGCGGTGCGATCATCCCAATTGGCGGCAAGGATGCCCAAAACACGACCCATCAAGGGCGATTCCATGCGCGTGCAGGTTTCTGATTGATCGCGGAACGCTTGGATCAATGTCATGAGAAACGATCCATTAACTTTTGCATGGCGGAACGTTCGTCGGCTTTTGGGGCGGATTCGGCCGCAGGTGGTTTGGGCTCTGTCACGGTTGGTTTTGGTTTTTTGGGAGATTTGACTCCTCCGCCCGAACGGGGGGGCGAGACACGCAAAGCGACGGCGTTCATGAATTTCGGCCCGTCTCCGCTTGCCAAGTGCGGTGCGCCATCAGAACAGCCGCGCAGCACGTCATCAAGCCACCCTTCGTCGGCCTTGGGAAAGTCGCGCAGCACATAGCCTGCGACGGCGTCTTTGTGACCGGGGTGGCCGACCCCCATACGCACGCGGGCGTATTCTGCGCCGATGTGCGCATGGATCGAGCGCAGACCGTTGTGCCCCGCATGCCCGCCACCGACTTTCCAGCGCACCTTGCCGGGGGCAAGGTCAAGTTCGTCATGCAAAACAATGACGTCTTCAGGGTCAATTTTGTGAAACCCCATGGCGGCGCGGACGCTGTCACCGGACTTGTTCATATAGGTTTCAGGCTTAAGAAGGATCGCACGTTCCGACCCAAAACGTCCGTCGCAAGTGACGCCTTGATGTTTGGATTTCCAGCCAGAAAAGCCGTGATCGGCAGCGATCATGTCGAGCGCCATAAAGCCGATATTGTGCCGGTTGCGTGCATATTTCGCGCCCGGATTGCCAAGGCCTACGATCAGTTTCATGGATGTGCTCCGTGTGAAATTCTGCTGTGCAGCATAGAAGGCGCGGCTAGGGCGGACAAGGACTGTGCGTGATGGGATGGTTTGGCAGCGGATACGCGGTAGAACCTTGAAGCAAAGAAAGCTCTGGCATCGCCCAAAGGATCGTTGTTCGTTGGATGAACAAATGCTTGTCGTCGCGCACCCTTACGCGCCAAGATGACAATCGTCAGTTTCAGCAACGCATCTGGTAGAAACTGGCAACTGTAAGGCACTTGCGAACAAGGGAACCACTATGTCTAGCGATCCTCTGCTTCAGCCGTTTCAGCTTAAACACCTGACGCTGCGCAACCGGATTATGACCACCAGCCATGAACCGGCGTATCCAGTGGATGGCATGCCCAAAGACCGCTATGCGGCTTATCACGCGGAACGTGCCAAGGCGGGCGTGGCCTTGACGATGACGGCAGGCTCTGCCGCAGTCAGTCGTGATAGCCCGCCGGTGTTCAACAACATCCTTGCCTATAAAGACGAGGTGGTGCCGTGGATTCAGAACCTGACAGACCGCGTGCACGAACATGGTTGCGCTGTGATGATCCAGCTGACGCATTTGGGACGGCGCACCACATGGAACAAGGGGGATTGGTTGCCTTCGGTGTCGTCATCAAAGCACCGCGAACCTGCGCACCATGCCTTTCCCAAACTGATCGAAGATTGGGATATTGACCGGATCATCACAGACTTCGCGGATGCGGCGGAACGGATGAAGTCCGGTGGCATGGATGGGATCGAATTACAGGTCTATGGCCATTTGCTGGATCAGTTTTGGTCGCCATTGACCAACGATCTGGTTGGGCCTTATGGCTCGGATACGTTGGAAAATCGCATGCGTTTTCCGCTGGATGTGGTCGAGGCGATCCGCAAGCGCGTGGGCGACGGGTTCATCGTTGGTTTGCGCTATACTGCGGACGAGGCGCAAAAAGGCGGCATCACGCCTAAAGAAGGGTTGGAAATATCCAAGCGCATTGCGGCCACAGGGCAGATCGATTTCCTGAACGTGATTAAGGGGCGGATTCATACAGACCCGGCCATGACCGATTTGATCCCGGTGCAAGGCATGACATCCGCACCCCATCTTGATTTTGCAGGCGAGGTGCGCCGCACCACCGGCATGCCAACCTTCCACGCAGCGCGCATTCCGGATGTCGCAACGGCCCGTCACGCGGTGGATGCGGGCTTTTTGGATATGGTCGGGATGACCCGCGCCCACATGGCGGATCCACATATTGTGCGCAAGATCGTTGAGGGCCGCGAGGACGACATTCGCCCCTGCGTGGGCGCGACCTACTGCCTTGATCGTATTTACCAGGCGGGTGATGCGCTGTGCATTCACAATGCCGCAACGGGGCGCGAGCAGTCGATGCCGCACGACATTCCAATTGCGGCGACAGCAAAAAAGGTCGTGGTTGTTGGTGCAGGCCCAGCCGGGCTTGAGGCCGCGCGTGTGGCGTCTGAGCGTGGCCATGACGTGACGGTGTTCGAAGCCGCAGCCGAGGCGGGCGGACAAATCCGCCTTACGGCACAATCACCCCGCCGCCGCGAAATGATCGGGATCATCGATTGGCGCATGGCCCAATGCGCGGCGCGCGATGTGCGGTTTCATTTCAACACATGGGCCGAGGCAGCAGATGTCAGGGCCTTGCAGCCCGACGTCGTGATTGTCGCCACGGGGGGTATCCCAAATTTAGAATTGTTTGAGCAAAAGGGCGAACAGGCGCATGTCGTTTCGGCGTGGGATATTATTTCAGGCGACGTAAAGCCTGCGGGCAAGGTTTTGATTTATGACGAAAGCGGGGATCACCCGGCTTTGCAAGCGGCTGAGGTTGCCGCCAACGCAGGTGCTGCGGTTGAGATTATGACGCCAGACCGCACGTTTTCGCCTGATGTGATGGCGATGAATTTGGTCCCCTACATGCGCTCGCTTCAAGATAAGGATGTGACCTTTACTGTCACGCGTCGCCTGCTTGGGGTTGCGCGCAGTGGCAACACGCTGACCGCGACGATTGGCACCGATTACAGCGATCATACATATGAAAACGAAGTGGATCAGGTCGTTGTAAACTATGGCACTTTGCCGCTGGATGATCTGTACTTCGAGCTGAAGCCATCGTCGACGAACTTTGGCGAACTTGATTACGACGCACTTATCGAAGGTTTGCCGCAAGACATAAAACGCAATGAAAACGGGATGTTCCAACTGTTCCGCATTGGCGATGCTGTGTCGGCGCGCAATACCCATGCCGCCATTTATGATGCTTTGCGATTACTCAAGGATATCTAAAATGCGCAGCAGGAAAACCATTCAGGTTGTGTCCTGCCATGCTGGGGGCGAGGTGTTCAGGCATGCGGAGACGTGGGCTCATGTTCAATCCCAGTCCAAAGATAGTCGGCGCATTTAAGTTAGAGAGTACCTTCAAACAACTTTGTTCCGGTTCCTTTAGCAGATCTTTGCCAAATGTGCGGGGACAGTTGATTCCGGCCGGAACTGTATTTCGTTTTTTAACACTAAATGTGCGGCTGATGCTGTCCGGCTTCAGCCCCAGAAACGTAAAAGGCCGCCCCAGAGCAGGGCGGCCTTTCTACATCAATGTAGCGCGCGAATTACGCGTCGGCTTGATCGGCGGCTGGTGCGTCAGCTGCGTCGCCTTCGGCTTCTCCATCCTCATCGTCACCCGCAGAGCGCAGGCCAGATGGGGCAGAGATGTTGGCGATGACAAAATCGCGGTCGATCGATGGCTTTGCGCCTTCGGGCAATTTGACCGAAGAAATCGTGATCGCGTCGCCGATTTCGATTTCCGACACGTCAATGGTGATGTGATCGGGGATATCGCCCGCAGTCACGACCAATTCAACTTCGGGACGGATCAGTGTCAGTACACCACCTTTTTTCAGGCCGGGTGACACGTCTTCGCCAACCACTTCAACACCGATAAACAGGTTGATTTTGGTGGTCCGCTTGAGGCGCATAAAGTCCACGTGTGTGGGCAAGTCTTTGACCACATGGCGCTGCACGTCGCGGCAGATGACGCGGACGTCGTCGTGGCCTTCGACTTTCATGTTGAACAGGGTCGATTTAAACCGGCCTGCGCGCAACATTTTCAGCAGTTTGTTAAAGGGCAGATTGATGGGCAGCGGATCTGTGTCGCCACCAAATACAATCCCCGGAACCATGCCATCGCGGCGTGCTTGACGAGCGGCGCCCTTGCCTGTCCCCGTCCGTTCCAGAGCTTCGAGATCAGGAATCTCTCCAGCCATGATAATTCTCCAAATGTTAGGGCGGGATGCCTCCAAGGCTGTCACCCCGCGTGAAGTGCGCGCTATAGACCGGTTTTTGCCCGGTGAAAAGTGAAAATGCGCATGTGCCGGGGCTGGACGGGGTGCGTGCGACGTGCCACCGCTTGTGGATGCAGTTGTATGACGACCTTTATGCCTCGCGACGGGCTTTGGCGGCCTTTGTCGTGATCGGTATCGGCTGGGCCAGTTTTTCGGCGCAAATGCCTGTAATCAAGGCGCAAGTTGGTGTGGGCGATGGGTTCTGGGGCGCGCTGGTTCTAATAGGGTCGACGGGGGCGTTGATGGCGATGTGGTTGGCGCCTCTGATCTATCGCGTGTTGGGAACATGGGCGATGATTGCGGGCATTGCTGTGATGCTTGCGGGCTTTTTGCTGACGGGGGTGGCGCAGGGGCCGGTGATCGTTGGCGTCGCGCTCTTTTTGGCGGCGATGGGGTCCGGGGTGTCGGATGTGCTGGCCAACGCCGAAGTGAGCGAGGCAGAGGCGGCGTCAGGGCGCAATTTGATGAACCTCAATCACGGCCTGTTTTCGGTGGCCTATGCGATCGCAGCGGTGTCTGTGGGGGCGGCACGTGAAAACGGGTTTGGTCCCTTCGCAGTGTTTTGCGGCATGGCGGTGGTCGTGGCGCTGCTGATGACATGGATGCGGTTGCCGGACCGACGCCTGCCGCAAGACGGCACGGGCGAGGCGGCAGGCATGCCCTATGGCATCGTCTGGGTTGGCGGTTTGGTCGTTCTGGCTGCTTTTCTAGGCGAAGCAGCATCCGAAGGCTGGTCAGCATTGCATTTGGAACGCACCTTGGGCGGTGGCCCAGCCGAGGGCGCATTGGGCCCCGCATTGTTGGGCGTTGGTATGGCGGTCGGGCGTTTGGGCGCACATATGATCGGTGCTGCGTGGCCACCCATGCGGGTTATGATCGCCGCGTCTTGCCTTGCAGGCGTAGGTTTGGCGTTGGTTGGTTTTGCCCCAAATTTAAACGTGGCTTTTATCGGTTTTTTACTCGGGGGGCTCGGAGTATCGGTGGTTGGGCCGTTGGCGTTAGGATTGGTGGGGCAGGCTGTGTCTGCGCGGCACCGACTTGCGGCCATTTCCCAAGCGGCGGCGCTAGGGTACGCCGCATTTTTCCTTGGCCCTGTGGTCATGGGCTTTGTCGCCGAAGGGTTCGGGTTACGCGCATCGTTTTATGTGATCGCTGCAATTATGTTGGTGGTCGCTGGGGGCTTGTTGCCAGCTTGGTCGCGGATTTTGAAAATCAACGGGTGATGCTGGCCGTGCTTTTTGCATATTTGAAGAACAATGAAGCGAAGCACTGTCCCCTTCATTGTTCTTTTAAATACTCACATGCGTTCGGTCAGACACCCGCACGGGTTTGCGATTGATCGATCAGCCTTGCCAGCGCCCTTCAAATCCTTCGGGAATCAGCAAGTTGTGGCGGCCCAATTCGGTCGCTTGTGTTTCTCCGCACAGGGCCATTGTGGTGTCGAGTTCCTTTTTGATCACCTCAAGGGCTGATGTCACACCCTGCTGACCCATCGCTCCTAATCCATAAATGAAGGCGCGCCCGATATAAGTGCCTTTAGCGCCCATCGCGACAGCCTTTAGGACGTCTTGGCCTGAGCGGATGCCGCCGTCGATGTGTACTTCGACTTTGTCACCAACAGCGTCCAGAATGGCAGGAAGTGCCTTGATCGAACTGAGTGCGCCGTCGAGTTGTCGGCCGCCGTGATTGGAGACGATGATCGCATCCGCGCCGACCTGCAGCGCCATTTTGGCATCTTCGGCGTCAAGAATCCCTTTCAGGATCAAGGGGCCGCCCCACATTTTTTTGATCTCTTTAACATCGTCCCAGTTGAGCTTTGGATCGAAGCTTTCGGCTGCCCAAGTCGACAGCGATGACATGTCGCTGATCCCGTCAATATGACCGACAATGTTGCCGAACTGGTGGCGTTTGGTTTGGGCCATGCCTGCAATCCAGCGCCATTTTGTCGCCAAATTGGCGATATTGCCCATGGTTGGGCGGATCGGGATGGACAGGCCGTTGTGGATGTCTTTGTGTCGTTGGCCAAGGATCTGCAAGTCCAGCGTCACCACAAGGGCCGAGCATTTCGCGTCCTTGGCACGTTGAATCACGCGCTTAATGTAGTCTTTGTCCTTCATGGCATAAAGTTGAAACCAAAAAGGTTTGGTCGTGTTTTCAGCGACATCTTCGATGGAACAGACCGACATTGTGGATAGCGTGAAGGGGACACCAAAAGCTTCGGCGGCCTTGGCGGCCAATATCTCGCCGTCCGCGTGCTGCATGCCTGTGGACCCAACAGGGGCAAGTGCCACGGGCATCGAGACATCTTGGCCGATCATTTGGCTGGCTGTGCTGCGCCCGGTCATGTCCACGGCAACCCGTTGGCGCAGCCGGATTTGATCGTAGTCCGTCACGTTTTCGCGGAAAGTTTGTTCAGTCCAGCTGCCAGATTCGCAGTAATCATAGAACATTTTGGGCACGCGCCGCTTATAGATACGTTTCAGATCGTAGATGTTTGTGATGACAGGCACAGTGAAACCTCGTGTAATTGGTCAACTTTCATTACCAATTTGAACATTTGGGATCAACATCCTTTTTTGATTTGCATTTATAGTACGATTTGGCACTTGTTTGGTGCGATTTCGTATTATATTGAAAGTGTAGTACGAAATTGCACCAAATGGAGAGCCCCATGACTTTAACTCGAAGAAAAACACTGGCGTTGCTGGGCGGTGGCACAATTTTGGCGGCAACAGCTGGCGCCGGATACAAGGTGACCCGCATGCCGCTCACGGCTTTTGAACCATGGGCGACTGCAGGCAATTATAACGAGCCGCGCATGCGTGCGTTGAGCTATGCGATCCTTGCGCCCAACCCACACAACCGCCAGCCGTGGCAGGTGGACTTGCGCACAGACGCCGAGGTGACTTTGCGCGTCGACCGAAACCGATTGTTGCCCCACACTGATCCCTTCAACCGCCAGATCGTTGTTGGTTTGGGGTGTTTTCTTGAACTGATGTGCCTTGCGGCGGCGCAGGACGGGTACGGCGTTGATCTAGACTTGTTTCCAGATGGCGAGGACCCGACCGGGCTAGATGATCGCCGTGTCGCGGTTGCGCGTTTCATTCTCAACGGGACCACGCCTGAACCTGATTTGTTTGAACAGGTCATGACCCGCCGATCCTATAAAAAACCATTCGACACCAGCCAGCCTGTCGACGCGGCGACCTTGAGTCGCGTTTTGGCGGCTGCCAAGTTCACGTCCTTTGCAGGATCGGTGGCACCAGATGATATCGCGGCACTGCGGGGCATCAGTCGCGACGCGCTCCGGATCGAGTTGGAAACGCCTCGCACCTACAAAGAAAGCGTCGATCTGCTTCGAATCGGCCACCGCGAGGTCGCGGCCAATCCGGACGGCATCGATTTCACCGGCCCCATGTTCGAAGCCATGGCGCTGACTGGCATCTTTACGCGCAAGGCTGCGTTGGATCGCACGTCGATGACCTACATCGAAGGGGAAAAGGCCGTTTTCGCCAATACTGATACCGCGATGGGGCATCTGTGGCAGGTCACGCCGACCAACACGCGCAGCGATCAAATTAACGCAGGGCGCGACTGGCTGCGCATGAATTTGGCGACTGCGGGACTTGGGCTTGGGATGCAACCGCTGAGCCAGGGCTTGCAGGAATACCCGGAAATGTCCGATATCTATGATCAGATGCACGCACGGCTGGCACCAAAGGGTGGAGTTGTGCAAATGTTTGCCCGCATTGGCTATGGCCCAAACGTTGGGCAAAGCCCGCGCTGGCCACTGGAAAGCAAGATTGTGAATGCCTGATCAAAACCCTGCCGTGTTCTTTGAAGTGTTCACCGAAATCGGCATCATCGAACAGCTGAGCCGCGCCGTCTTGGAAACGCGGTTGCCAAAAGGACTGATCGCGCCGCATTTCGCGGTTCTTAATCATCTGGTGCGTGTGCAGGATGGGCGCACCCCGATCGAAATCGCGCGCGCTTTTCAGGTGCCCAAGACGTCGATGACCCATACCCTAAAGGGGTTGGAAGCGCGGGGTTTGGTGGATGTGCGCCCCAATGCCGAGGATGGACGATCAAAGCGGGTTTGGCTGACAAAGGCGGGCCATGCGTTGCGCGCCGACACGATTGCCACGTTGGCTGCCGAATTCGCCAAGCTATCTGCGGAGTTTGATGTGGCGCGATTGGCCGACATTCGCCCGGTGTTGCGCGATTTACGCATCATGATGGACGCCGCGCGCGACTGAACGTGCGCGCGGTGCATTGCCCTAAGCGTGCGGTCGCGTTAAACGCCGCGCCATGACAGAACGCCCACATCGCAATTTTTATGGTCGCCTCAAGGGAAAGCCCCTGAAGAGCAGCCAAAAGACCTATATCGCCGAAGACCTTGCAGCACTTTCGCCCGGTCCCGTGTCGTGGGAGGACAACCCCGAACGCGCACCTCTTGACGTTGATGCGCTGTTTGGTGGGCGTCCGCTGTGGCTTGAAGTTGGGTTTGGCGGGGGCGAGCATTTGGTGCATCAGGCTGCTGAAAACCCTGACGTTGGGATTATTGGCGCAGAGCCATATATCAACGGGGTGGCCATGTTGCTGGGCAAAATCCGGCGCGCCGGTGTCGACAATCTGGCCGTTCATCCGGGTGACGCGCGTGATTTGATGGACGTGTTGCCCGAAGCCAGCGTTGCGCGCGCGTTTTTACTGTACCCTGATCCATGGCCCAAATCGCGTCATCATCGTCGCCGTTTTGTGACGCCCGAGCATTTGGAACCCTTGGCGCGGACCTTGAAACCGGGCGCGATCTTTCGTGTGGCGACGGACATTGAGGATTATGTGCGTCAGACATTGGAAGAGGTCCCGAAAGCGGGCTTTGATTGGCTGGCTGAGGGGCCAGCTGATTGGCGTGAACCTTGGGATGATTGGATTGCGACACGTTATGAGCAAAAGGCGCTGCGCGAAGGCCGTGTGCCACATTATCTGACCTTTCGCCGTCAGGGCTGAGCGGGGAGGGGGCGCTGCCCCCGGCGCTTTGCGCCTCCCCCGAGGTATTTTTAACCCAAAGATATAGAGCGCTTTCCCGGTCGGTCTGGACGGGCCTTGGGCGAGGGGGTAGGAGTGCGCCTTGAAACAAGATGCGAGCGTGCCCCATGTCCAGCCACGGCGACCCTATTCCGATGATCTCTGCCAAGTCTGGCCCTTTGAGTGGCGTGGCCAATGTGCCCGGCGACAAGTCGATTTCGCATCGCTCGTTGATCCTTGGGGCGATGGCGGTGGGCGAGACGACCATCACGGGCTTGCTTGAAGGTCAGGATGTGTTGGACACCGCCAAGGCCATGCGCGCCTTTGGGGCTGAGGTCACGGATCATGGTGGCGGCAAGTGGTCTGTGCACGGAGTTGGCGTTGGCGGGTTTGCCGAGCCGGATCAGGTGATCGATTGTGGCAATTCCGGAACGGGTGTGCGTCTGTTGATGGGCGCGATGGCGACTTGCGATATTTCTGTGACTTTTACGGGTGATGCGAGCCTGAACAAGCGGCCTATGGCGCGGGTGACTGACCCATTGGCGCTGTTCGGCTGTCAATCCGTGGGCCGTTCTGGTGGCCGTTTGCCAATGACGCTTGTGGGTGCGCCGGAACCTGTGCCTGCGCGCTATGTTGTGCCGGTGCCGTCGGCGCAGGTGAAGTCTGCGGTTTTGTTGGCGGGCTTGAATGCGCCGGGCCAGACTGTGGTGATCGAGGCCGAGGCCACACGCGATCACACGGAACGGATGTTGGCGGGATTTGGCGCTGAAATCAGCACCGAAGTGACCGACGAGGGCCGCGTGATTACCTTGACTGGCCAGCCCGAATTGCGCCCACAACATATTGATGTGCCGCGTGATCCATCTTCGGCTGCGTTTCCGGTTTGTGCGGCGTTAATCGTGCCCGGATCGGACGTTTTGGTGCCCAGCATTGGGTTGAACCCGACGCGCGCCGGCTTGTTCACCACCTTGCGCGAAATGGGCGCTGATCTGACTTATGAGAACGAGCGGATCGAGGGCGGTGAGCCTGTGGCTGACCTTCGTGCGCGTTTTTCGCCGGACCTGAAAGGCATCACAGTGCCCGCAGAACGCGCGGCAAGCATGATTGACGAGTATCCTGTCCTGTCTGTTATCGCATGCTTTGCCAGCGGCGTGACGGATATGCCCGGCGTGAAAGAATTGCGCGTCAAAGAAAGCGACCGGATTGACGCGATGGCTGTCGGTTTGCGCGCGGCTGGGGTTGAGGTCGAGGATGGGCCGGATTGGTGGCGTGTCACGGGTTTGGGCCACGGTAATGTGCCCGGAGGCGCGCTGTGTGCCAGCCATTTGGATCACCGCATTGCGATGGCGTTTTTGGTGATGGGCATGGCCACAAATGGGCCGATGTCCGTGGACGATGGCGGGCCGATTGCCACCTCGTTCCCGATTTTTGAACCGCTGATGGCGCAATTGGGCGCCGCAGTGAGCCGCGCTTGATGCAGACGACGCAGCCTTTCACGGTCGCCATTGATGGCCCTGCGGCGGCGGGCAAGGGCACCATTGGACGTGCCGTTGCGGCGCGATTTGGGCTAGCACATTTGGACACGGGGTTGCTGTACCGCGCGGTTGGGGCGCAAGTCCTTTTGGGGGCGGAACCGATTGCGGCGGCGCAGGCTTTGCAGGCCAGCGCGTTGGAACGCGATGATCTGCGCACCGCAGATGTGGCCGAGGCCGCAAGCAAGGTCGCCGTCATCCCAGAGGTGCGCGCAGCCTTGTTGGATTTTCAACGCGCTTTTGCGCGCCGCGCTGGTGGTGCTGTGCTGGATGGGCGCGATATTTGCACCGTCATTTGCCCGCAAGCCGAGGTGAAAATGTTTGTCACCGCCACGCCAGAGGTGCGCGCAGAACGGCGCTTTGTTGAACTTACGCGCCGTGGGCATGCGCCCGCCGAAGAAGACGTGTTGGCAGATGTCAAAGCGCGTGACGAACGTGACAGTCAACGTGCCGCTGCACCTTTGAAACCTGCGACAGACGCGCACATCCTAGATACATCGGAAATGGGAATCGATGCGGCCGTGGCCGCCGCGATCGCGATCGTCGAAAAGGCGCGTGGCTTAAGCTGAATGCGCGCCGTCTGACAGTGTTTTCACAAAAGCCAGCACATCTGCGACGCTGTCACCGCTGGCGATTTTGCTGACGATGGCGGACCCAACGACGGCTCCGTCTGCTACGGACGCAATCGCGCGTGATTTTTCTGGTGTGTTGATACCAAATCCGACAATGACAGGCAGTTCGGTAGAGTCTTTGATCCGCGCGACTTCGGGGCCGACATTGGTCGCTTCGGCCTCGGCCGAACCGGTGATGCCGTTGATCGACACATAGTATACAAACCCCGAGGTGTTTTGCAGGACGCGGGGCAGGCGCTTTGCGTCTGTGGTCGGCGTTGCAAGGCGAATGAAGTTCAGACCAGCGGCTTGGGCCGGGATGCACAGTTCGCTATCTTCTTCGGGGGGGAGGTCCACGACGATCAGACCATCGATGCCTGCCGCCTTGGCGTCGGCCAAAAACGTGTCCACACCGCGCGAATAGATCGGGTTGTAATAGCCCATAAGAACAATGGGCGTCGTGTCATCTTCTTCGCGAAAGGCGCGTGCCATGTCGAGAGTGCGCTGCAAGGTCATACCTGCTTCCAAGGCGCGTTGTCCGGCCAATTGGATTGTCGCACCGTCCGCCATTGGATCGGTAAAGGGAAGGCCAAGTTCGATAATGTCGACACCTGCGCTGGGCAAACCGCGCACGATTTCAAGCGATCGGTCGTAGTCGGGATCGCCCGCCATCACATAGGAGACAAAAGCCTTTTTACCCGCAGCTTTGAGGGCGGCGAATTTGGCGTCGATCCGGGTGCTCATCTTCTTCTCTCCGTTTGAGGTTCACCTTGACTGCCCCAGAGCAGCGCGAAAGGCAAGCGCCCTCAGAACGAGATGTGGTAGCGGATGGAATAGGAATTCGCACCGGGGTTGTCGTCGCTCAGGCCTGCGTTGGATTTGTGCGCAATGGCGGCCGAAATTGCGCGGCCATTGTCGAATTTATACCCGACACCTAGCAGGCTGCGGATTTCGAACGTCTGACCAAGGTCATTGCCCGCGGTGCCTTCTTCGTAAAAGCCCGGCATAATCGAGCTGTCGATGAACACGCCATTGTCAAACTGCACTCTGTTCCAAAGACCAGCACCAACAAACAGGTCGCCTTCTGCGCTGACGCTGACATTTGCGCCAAAGGCTGCAGAAAAACGTCGGCGTTCGAAAAACGAAGAGTGGCGGTATTCGAAATCAAAGACAGCAGAATCGTCCCCGCTCTCGGAAAAATCCGTCACGCCAAGCCCCAGCGTGATTTCTTGGCTTGCCGCCGGAAGTGCGAGAAAGGATAGGGCAAAGGCCAATGAAGCAGAGCGAAGATGTGTCATGCGAAGTCTCCTGCATGCGGGTGATCAGATGCGGAACATCGCAGTCGAATACCAGAACTGACGTGGCGATAAGATATTTTCACACATGAGGGCAATTCACGATTTCCCCAAAGCACCAAGATGTCACTGTCTTGCAACCTTGCACCGTCCTGCTAGAAGCAGCGAAACAGTAGAAATGAGGGTGCTATGGGCTTTAAGATGGGGATTGTGGGTTTGCCGAACGTGGGCAAGTCGACGCTGTTCAACGCGCTGACCAAAACAGCAGCAGCACAAGCGGCGAACTTTCCGTTCTGCACGATCGAACCCAATGTGGGCGAGGTCGCTGTGCCGGATGCGCGCCTTGATGCATTGGCCAAGATTGCCGCCTCTAAATCCATCATTCCCACGCGCATGACCTTTGTGGACATTGCGGGCTTGGTCAAAGGCGCGTCCAAGGGCGAGGGCTTGGGCAACCAGTTTTTGGCCAACATCCGAGAAGTCGACGCCATCGCCCACGTGCTGCGCTGTTTTGAAGACGGCGATGTCACCCACGTCGAAGGTCGCGTGGACCCGGTGGCCGATGCAGAAACCATCGAAACGGAATTGATGCTCGCCGATATCGAAAGCATCGAGAAACGTTTGCAAAACATCGTGCGCAAGGTGCGCGGTGGCGACAAGGAAGCCGTTCAGCAAGAACGTCTGATGCGTGCCGCGTTGGAAGCACTCGAAAACGGTCAGCCCGCGCGCTTGGTCGATGTGGACGAGGATGACGTTAAAGCGTGGAACATGTTGCAATTGCTGACCACAAAGCCGGTCTTGTTTGTCTGTAATGTTGGGGAAACTGAGTCCTCAGCAGGCAATGCGCATTCAACTGCAGTGGCTGCGATGGCGGCCGAACAGGGCAACGCGCATGTGGTCATTTCCGCCCAAATCGAAGAAGAGATTAGCCAATTGGAGTCTGACGAGGCGGTGATGTTCCTTGAAGAAATGGGCTTGGCCGAGGCCGGTCTCGATCGCCTCATTCGGGCCGGATACGAGCTGCTACACCTCGAGACATATTTTACTGTAGGCCCCAAAGAAGCACGCGCTTGGACGATCCAGGCGGGCACCTCTGCGCCAAAAGCGGCGGGTGTCATTCATGGCGATTTCGAAAAAGGGTTCATCCGGGCGGAAACGATTGCCTATGATGATTTTATCGCCTTAGGGGGCGAACAAGCGTCTAAAGATGCGGGCAAAATGCGCGCTGAAGGCAAGGGCTACACCGTCAAAGATGGCGACGTATTACATTTCCTGTTCAACACGTGACGACCTGACTGAACGGGAAAACGCTTTGATTTTTGATACAAAGCAACGCGCAATGCGGTCTGGCAAAAGTCCAGACTGTAAGGTCTGAAAGCGGGCCGGCTTTGTGCTGAATCGAGTCGTTTGTTGGTATGTTTAGGGCGGCCAAGGATTCCAGTTGGCTGTTTTGGCAAGGTGGGCAATCGTGGTTTTGCCCTGAATGAATGTGTTTTGCTGCGATGTGCACTCGATCCAAAAATCGCCTAGCACTAGACCTACGGCCGCGAATGCTCAAAGGTGGGGCCTGAAAAACCATGAGGCCCAAATATGTCGAACCCATGTATCATCTGCGTTGCCATAACCGGGTCTGTTCCCGTCAAAGCCGACAATCCGGCCGTGCCCGTCACTGTGGCGCAGCAGATAGAAAGCACACATGCGGCGTTTGAGGCAGGCGCAAGCATTTGCCACGCTCATGTGCGCAATGCGGATGAGACGCCCAGTTCTGACCCCGACAAGTTCGCGGCTCTCAAAGAAGGGGTCGAAAAACACTGTCCCGGTATGATCATTCAGCTTTCGACAGGTGGACGATCTGGCGCAGGCACTGAACGGGGCGGCATGTTATCACTTTGTCCTGATATGGCGTCGCTGTCAGTGGGGTCGAACAACTTTCCAACGCGCGTATATGAAAACCCACCAGAGCTTGTGGACTGGCTTGCCTCGGAAATGGTCAAATACGATGTGAAGCCAGAGATCGAGGCTTTTGATTTGAGTCACATCTTAATGGCGTCGCAAATGCACAAACTGGGCAAGATCAAAGCGACGCCATATGTGCAATTCGTGATGGGCGTAAAGAACGCGATGCCTGCGGAACGTTTTGTATTTGATTTCTATCTACAAACCGTCGAACGCTTGTTCCCCGGTGCACCGTGGTGTGCGGCTGGGATTGGGGCCAATCAGGTTGTTCTGAATGAGTGGGCTGTGGCAGCGGGTGGGCATGCGCGCACCGGCCTCGAAGATAATGTGCGCTGGGACAAGTCTGCGCTGGCACCATCCAATGCTGCCCTTGTGACACGATTGACCGAGATTTGCGCCAAGAACGAACGCCCGGTGGCGACCCCAGCACAGGCCCGCGACATCCTCGGGTTGCGTGCGGCCTGAGGGGCGTGATTTCCTGACACAGGAAATCGTACATTTTTCCCTTTGGAAAAATGGCCCTCGCGCGTTGCGTGACCTGTGGACACCCGGGCACCGTTCCGCCACGCTGCTTATAATTACGGAGGAAAATCATCATGGATATGTCATTTACGCTACGCCCGGAAAACCGCGATCTTTTGGGCCGCGTCTCGGCCATGATCCGCGATGAGATTATGCCCCTTGAGGACGAATACGCCGCCGAAGTCGGCAAAGGTGATCGCTGGCAATACACAGACCGTCAGACTGAAATTTTGGAAACCCTGAAAGCCAAGGCCAAATCGGCGGGGTTGTGGAATTTCTGGCTGACAGACAGCGACAAAGGCATTGGCCTGACAACCGTCGAATACGCCCACTTTGCCGAAGAGATGGGCAAGACGCCGCTTGGGGCTGAGGTGTTCAACTGCTCAGCACCCGATACAGGCAACATGGAGGTTTTTGAGCGCTACGGCACCGAAGCCATGAAGCGCGACTGGCTTGCGCCTTTGCTTGAGGGGCAGATACGGTCGGCCTATCTTATGACCGAACCTGATGTGGCGTCTTCGGATGCCACGAACATCTCGATGTCTTGCGTGCGGGACGGTGATGATTACGTGCTGAACGGCGAAAAATACTGGGCCAGCGGCGCAGGGGATCCGCGCTGCAAAGTCTACATCGTTATGGTCAAAACCCAAGGCGACGAGGCCCCCAAACACAAGCGCCAATCCATGATTGTGGTGCCAGCCGGGTCTGATGGTATCGAAATCCTGCGCCCGATGATGGTCTATGGCCATGATGATGCCCCACATGGGCATATGCACATCCGCTTTACCAATGTACGCGTCCCGGCCGAAAATTTGCTGTTGGGTGAGGGGCGTGGATTTGAAATCTCGCAAGGTCGTCTTGGCCCCGGACGTATTCACCATTGCATGCGCGCGATTGGTCAGGCCGAGGCGGCGCTGGAATTGATGTGCAAGCGTTCGCTTTCCAAAGAAGCATTCGGCAAGCCTCTGGCGCAACTTGGCGCGAATTACGACATCATCGCAGAGTGCCGGATGGAGATCGAGATGGCGCGGCTGTTGTGCTTGAAAGCGGCGTGGATGATGGATCAGGGCGATGCGCGTGCAGCCGCGCCTTGGATCAGTCAGATCAAAGTTGTGGCCCCGCGTGTGTCTTTGAAAGTCATTGATGAAGCTGTGCAAATGCATGGTGGGCAAGGGATTTCTCAGGACACGCCGCTGGCGCATGCTTGGACGCATCAGCGCACATTGCGGCTTGCTGATGGGCCAGATGCGGTGCACCGCCGTCAGGTGGCACGGGCAGAGCTTCGGAAACATACGCAACAACCTGTCTGACCGAACAAGCAATCCGCCGACAAAATGATTGGGTTTTGTCGGCGCTTGCAGTTCCAGCCTGCGACACGTTTTACCGCGGTCGCAGGTTTTTTCTTGGTCCAAGCCAGATGACGGGTTACCGATACAGATAACCCATGATCTGTGCGAGTGGAGCGGCCATGCGAGATATGCAAAACACGTCTGATCTGGCCATGCGCCCGGCGGAAACGGTGATGCGTCTTGACCGCATGGGGGCGATGATGCCGACGCGCCTTAGCTTCCTAAGGGTTCTTGTGCGGCGACTGTGTCGTGAGCATGCGCGCGTCACCCGCCCACATTGGGACATGTCGTCTGAGGGGCATGGGCGGGCTGTCTATTCCGTTTCCCTTGGCGGGCACACATATTCTTTGGTCGCGATTTCGAACGATCTGCCTGCGGATCAACGCAGCGACCGGGTGATTGCAACGGCTTGGGATGCCGCCTTTGTGCTTTATGATGGTGTGCCTGATGCCGCCGAAATCGCCCGCATCGCCGCCAACGCGCCCCTGCAAGAGGCCGGGCGGTTTGGCCCGCGTGATTTGGTTCTAAGCCGCGCAAACAAGTCCGTGCGCATGTGGGAGGCTACGGTTAAGGCGCTGAAACAAAACACCCAACCTGACGCCGCCTTGATCCGCGACATCGGCTATTTGATGCGCACCACTGCCGTGTATGGCAACGGGAAATTCGGCATTGCCGACCGCCACTTGATCGCGGACCGCCCCGGGCTGGGCGGCCCGTTCGCGCCCGAGATGCTGGCGGTGTATCTGATCCGTCACTTCACGCTGGATCTTGTGCAACACGTCGGGCAAGGGGCGTTGGATCGTACCCTCGCGCGGCATATTGGGATCGGCAACGCAACGGGGCTTGGGATGGCGCCGTTTCTTGTCACGCATCCGGTCTTGATGAACAATTGGGTGCAGGCGCGCGAAACGGCGCTGGCGCAGGTGCGCAAGGTCGCGGATCTGGATGGAATCCAACGCGCGCGACTTAATGATCTTTGCGCCCGTGCTGCACGCCACATTAGCCAATGGCATGTGCCTGCCGCCGATCACGACGCCATTTTGCGAAACCTCGAACTCGAATGGGTGGATTTTACCCCGCAGCTTTTGACGCTAAGGGGGCCATTGCCCATAGACCGGGTGTGGCAAGCGGCCCAAGATCAAAGCATCCCCTTGCAGGAATTGTTGGCCGCATTGCTGATCGAAGCGTTTCCAGACCAAGTTGACGGGTTAGAAGACGGCATGGGCGACCCATTTGGCGCACTCGTGCACCCGTTCGCGGGCACGGATGCCGTGCGTTCGGCATTAAAGGCGGATTGGCAATGGGCCTTGTCGCATGATTACGTCAAGGCGGACGCCTGTCGCCGGTTTTGGTATGTGAGTGCGGCCAAACTTGAACCGCGCATCGGTGATCGTTTTGCAGATCTGGGGGCCGAACTTGAAACGCCGTTGGATATCGCGCGACGTGTTGCGGCGCTTTATGCTGACTTGCCTGAACGCGATCAACCTGTGTCTGCTTTCCTTGCTAAGCATCCCGAACACGCTTTTGTGATTGACCGCGCCGCGACGCTGGCGCGTTATCCTTACAGTGAAATTCGCGATAATCTTATCGCTGCGACATGTCGCCCCATTGATATGTTGCGTTGCAAGCTCAGTTATTTTGGTGCGACAAATTTTGATCCGAAGTCCGACCTTTGGACACGTATAACGCTTGCGCAGGGCGCACCCTTAGGGGATGAATTGTCGCCGGGTTTGGATGATTGGTGGTTACCGGTACTATGAATACAGAAACATCTTGGACGGAACTACACGCCCTTTCTGTAAAAGCAGCGACCGGGGCGGGCGTGCCTGCCGGGCAGGCGCTGGCGTTTGGCGCTATGCTGCCGCGCCATCTGGCCGAAGGCAGACCCCAAGCGCCATTGGCCGATGTTTTGCAAACCCCTAAAACCATCGTGTCTTTAGCCCACCAAATCGAAACAATGATCGAAGAGGCTTCTGTTTCGCCGCGCCTTGTGCAGGCCAATGTGCCAGACGCGGGCCACTGTGCCATTTTGACCAGCTGGATCGAAGGCTTGCCCTGTCAGGCCGAGGTCGTCTCGACCCCCGAAGGCGTGCAGGCCTACCTGTCGCTTGAAGCGCCAAGCAATCGCGCGCGCCCTGAACGGATCAGCATCGGTCACGACCTGTTGAAACTTTTAAATGAATTTGCTGCTCGCACCTATGTGCCCGACAGCGCAGAATCGCGCGCGAATGGGGCCGGGGCCGAGGCGATGGTGCTCGACTAAGCGTCATCTTTACTGCGTGCCCGCTACTGAGGCATGGGGCGGCTGGCCAGCGCGGTGTCGGCGGCATCAAATGGGTTCTCAGGATAGCTGACACCAGCCAGATACAAACCCATGGAAGGCGCTACAGTTCCGCAAGCAGACCGCGTGCGCGCGGCCAACGCGTCTTTGATGTGATCAGGGGTCCATGACCCGGACCCGACGCGTTCGAGCGTGCCCACAAAGCTGCGCACCTGATTGTGCAGGAATGACCGGGCGCGCACATCGAACTGGATTTCGGGACCATGTGTGCCTTCGATACGGGTCACGTCCAAACGTTCCAACGTCTTGATCGGGCTTTCTGCTTGGCAAATAGTCGACCGGAAGGTGGTAAAATCATGCTTGCCGAGCAAGTGTTTTGCCCCGGCCTGCATCGCATCCACATCAAGTGGGTGTTTGACCTGCCAGACCAATCCCTTGAGGTGGGTTGCAGGCGCGCGCCGCATCAGGATGCGATAGATATAACGCCGCTCGCGGGCGCCAAATCGCGCGTGCCAATCTGACGGCGCACGGGCACAATCTACAATGGCCACTGGCACTTTGTGCAAATGAAAATTCAGCGCTTCGGACAACCGGAACGGCGCCCAGTCTCGTTGCAGGTCGCAATGCGCCACCTGTGCAAGCCCGTGCACGCCAGCATCGGTGCGCCCGGCGGCGGCAATATTGTGCGTCCCCGGTTCAAGTTGGGCCAAAGCCGTTTCAATCGCACCCTGCACAGAGGGGCGATCATTCTGGCGCTGCCACCCCGAAAAGGGTGCGCCGTGGTATTCGATTTTCAAAGCATAGCGAGGCATGGCCGCCCCCTACCGCCAAATGCGCGCCCAAGCAACGGTGCAGCGTGAACCACGACAAAAGAGGGGCGCGCCCGCACCCGATCCCACCACTGGCGATATGACGTTTGACACCCTATGTTGGCACGCAAGCCCAAAGGAGAACGCCACGTGGTTCTGACGACAATTGCCGACAGTGTTTTGGATGTCGCACAAGGCATCTATGACACTGGTTCTGATCTTGTGGGCACACCAACCATTCGGTTGGGCGTTACCGGGCTTGCGCGATCGGGCAAGACGGTGTTCATCACATCGCTTGTCGCAAACCTGCTGGATCGGGGGCGAATGCCGCATCTTTTGGCCGCCAGCGAAGGGCGCATTGCTGCGGCCTATCTGCAAACGCAACCTGATGACACGGTGCCGCGGTTTGACTTTGAAACGCATATGGGCGCGCTGACGGGCACGCCGCCGCGCTGGCCGGAAAGCACTCGCGCGGTCAGCGAATTGCGGGTGTCTTTGCGGGTCAAACCAAATGGTTTGTTGGCGGGCTTACAGGGGCCACGGACCATCCACCTTGATATCATTGATTATCCCGGCGAATGGTTGCTTGATTTGGGGTTGATGGATCAAACCTATGAAGAATGGTCCGCCGCCACCCTCAAGCGGCTAGAAACCCGTTCGGTCGGTGCTGCATATCTTGCGCTGGCCACAGACACCGACGGTGCTGCACGACTGGACGAAGTCCAGGCGAAAACCTTGTCGCAGACTTTTACCGACTATTTGAACGCGGCGCGCGGTGCAGGGTTTTATGATTGCACGCCGGGGCGTTTCCTGTTGCCCGGTGATCTGGCCGGAAGCCCTGTTTTGACTTTCGCACCTTTGGCCGCGGGCGATGATCCGCGCCGGTCCTTGCGCCGGGAAATGATCCGCCGCTTTGAGGCCTATAAGGCCCAAGTCGTACGCCCTTTCTTTCGCGACCATTTTTCGCGCATCGACCGCCAAGTCGTGCTGGTCGATGCGCTGGGCGCGATCCACAATGGACCTGCGGCCGTTGAAGACATGCGCGGCGCGATGACCGACATACTTGGGGCGTTCAAACCGGGGCGTAATGCCTTCCTGACAAAGCTGTTTCGAGGCAAGCGGGTGGAAAAAATCCTGTTTGCGGCCACCAAAGCCGACCATTTGCACCACGCGCAACATGGTCGTTTGACCGCAATTATGGCGGCCCTGACACGCGAAGCCCGCGACCATGCGCGTTTTGCAGGGGCCGAAACCGAAGCACTGGCGCTGGCCTCGCTACGAGCCACGACCGAAGACACGATGACCCACGCGGGCGCGCCGCTTGACGTGGTGCGCGGCACCTTGCTTGATACGGGCAAACAGGCTGCTTTTTATCCCGGCGCGCTTCCTGATGATCCCGCGCATATCTTGTCCGCCGCCAAGGGTGGTGCAGACAAGTGGTTGGACGAGGATTACCAAGTGATGCACTTTGCCCCAGCGCCTCTGACACTGCGGCCGGGGGACGGGCCGCCGCACATGCGCATGGATCGGGCCGCACAGTTTCTGATCGGTGACAAGTTATGACTGCGCTCGTCTTGCGCGCAGCTCGCAGCACGGACGCGGGCAAAGTGGGCGCGATACTGTCCGAATTCATCGATACAACCCCTTGGATGCCACGCATTCACACTCGGGCCGAAGATATTGGTTTTGCAGCGAATATGATCGATCGTGGATGGGTGACGGTGGCCGAGGCTGATGCACAAGTCGCAGGGTTTTCCGCCCAAGCAGGCACAGAACTGCACGCGCTTTACGTGGCAGAGGCACCGCGCGGCAAGGGCATCGGCGCGGCCTTGTTGCAGGCGGCAATGGCGCAAACCGATCAGCTGACCTTGTGGACCTTTCAGGCCAACACCCGGGCGCAGACCTTTTATACCCGCCACGGCTTTGCCCAAAAAGAACACACAGACGGTGCCCGCAACGACGAAGGCCTGCCGGACATCCGCTTTGAATGGCAAAGGGAGACTGCGTGATGGCCAAAGGCCCTGTTTTGATCGAACTTGACGACACAGCCCCACCCCCTGTGGCCGAAGCCCCGCCTGTGCCTGACACCGACGTGCCCGCACCAACCGGTGTTGCGATGCAAATGGCGGCAAAGACCATGGCGGGCAAACCATCACGGATCGCGCGGCTGTTTTGGGCCGTGACGGGTGCGTTGCTTGGTGCGATCATCAGCACGGCTGCGTGGGATTTTGTCACCGGCTGGATTGAACGCACGCCGATTGTAGGCTGGGCGGTGGCGGGGCTGATTGCGCTCTTTGTGCTTGTTTTGCTGACAATCGCAGTGCGCGAACTGGCCGCTTTGAATCGCTTGGCCCGCGTTGATGGCTTGCGACATGCGGCATCACAGGCGCTGGAAACCCACGATCTTGGTGCGGCGCGCCGCGTTGTGGACAAGCTGGTGACCCTGTACCGCGGCCGCGCTGACACCGATTGGGGCCTGACGCGGTTGGCTGAACTGCGCGGCGATCAGATGGATGCGGCCGGCTTGATCGCTTTGGCTGATGACACGCTGCTGTCTTCGCTGGATCGAGCCGCCGAACGCGAAGTTGCCGCCGCCGCACGCCAAGTTGCTACAGTCACTGCTTTGGTGCCTTTGGCGCTGGCTGATGTTGTGGCGGCCCTGACTTCGAACTTACGGATGATCCGTCGCGTCGCCGAAATTTACGGCGGGCGTGGCGGGGTGCTGGGCAGTTGGCGGCTGACACGCGCGGTGATGACACACCTTGTTGCGACCGGGGCCGTTGCCGTTGGGGACGACATGTTGGAACCGATTTTGGGTGGCTCAATTCTGGGCAAAATATCTCGCCGCTTCGGAGAAGGTCTGGTGAACGGTGCGCTGACTGCACGGGTTGGCGTGGCCGCAATGGAAGTGTGCCGCCCGCTGGCTTTTCAGGCCGGACAACGCCCCAAAGCGCGTCATTTGGTAAAACAGGCATTGGGTGGGTTGTTTGTGGCCGGAAAGACGGATGGTTAGTGGCATACATGTTGTGATTGAAATTCGAATTCAAAAACAACGGACTAAGTGCGTTTTGGTGCGGTTTTCGATTCCGACTGTCGGCATGCGCATCCTGTAAAGGTCTGGAATACCCCGCCTTTTTCGCAAAGAAGACCGCCCCTATTTTGCGGGCAGTGCAAGGAGTGGATTATGGAAGCGATTTTGGTGTTGCTGGGCCTCGTGGTCTTGGCCGTTCCCATAGCCGTCGTGTATTTATTGGTATCTCAATCGGGCCTGCGCGCGCGCGTTGTGCAGCTTGAACGCAAGATTGCGCAGCTGGCCGACACCCAAGGCACCTCAAGCAAAATTGCCCCCGACGTCGCGGTTCAATCTGCACTACCACGTGTTAAACCGCAGGCGACGACCCCGGATGCCGCGCCTGAAGCTGCGAAAGCTCCAAAACCACAGCCGGTCACTGCCCGTACCGCCCCGGCGCAAGAAACGATTATCAAAGAACCGACCGGACCAAGTCGCGCCACCCTTGTCATTGCGTGGGCTGCGGCCAATTGGTTTTACGTCGTTTCGGCCTTGTCGCTGGCGCTCGCCGGTCTGTTTTTGGTGCAATACGGTGTCGAAAACGGGCTACTGCCACCCGCAGCCCGCGTTTTGGCTGCCATGGGCTTTGGCGGCGCATTGATTGGCGCGGGCGAATGGATCCGGCGGCGCTATGGCGATGGACCGGATGCTGCGACGGCCTATTTGCCGTCCGTCTTTTCCGGAGCAGGCCTTGTGTCCCTGTTCGGTGGCGTGGTCGCCGCGCGCCTGCTTTATGATCTGATCGGGGTCGAGGTCGCTTTTGTTGGCATGGCCGCAGTCGGTTTGCTGGGCGTTGTTTTAGGCTGGATGCATGGCCCGCTTTTGACTGCCGTGGGTGTCATCGGCGCGTTTGTGGCCCCGATGCTTGTGGGCAGTTCCGTGCCTGCGACCAACTGGCTGTATCTGTATTTTGCAATCGTGACGGCCGTTGGTCTTGGTGTTGATACGTGGCGGCGCTGGGGGTGGGTGTCCGTGCTTAGCGTTGCTTTGGGCTTTTTGATGGGTTGGTTGACCGTGCTGGGTAGCAGCATGGAATTGTTGCTTGGGTTCATGGGGTACGCAGGTGCGCTTGCTATCTTGGCAATTGTTGTGCCCGCACGGTCAATCCTGCCTGATCATAACGGTGTGCTGATCAGTGAATGGGCGATGAACGCCGCAGGCCCGCGCCCCGCGTTTCCAACTGTGCTGGCGGGCAGTGCCGTCGCGGCGGCAGTTGCTGCTTTGGTGTTTGCAGCACCCAACTGGATCGAGATGTTTTGGCCGTCAGTTGTGTTGTTGGCCCTTTTGGCGGTCTTATTAACCGTGTGGTCAACCTCTGGCCCGGCTTTACAGGATGCGGCTGCTTTGCCGATCCTTGGTGCTGTGGCCGTTGTCGCGATCGAGGGCACAGAGCGCGGTGGTGTTGTGCGTGATTTTGCCGCCACCTACAGCGAAAATATCGAGGCAGCTTTTCCAACACAGGTCACGACCCTGTGGGCCATCGGTTTGGGCCTAAGTTTGCTGGCTGCGGGGCGCGCGTTGCGTCCCGGCCTTGGATTGGTTTGGGCTTTAGGGGCAGCTTTGATCGCGCCGGCCATGGCGATCGCGCTTGAAGTCACTTGGCAGCCTGCGCTGGTGATCGGGGCCTATCCTTGGGCGCTGCACGCGATGGCGATGGCGGTGGTGATGGTGGGCCTTGCTGTGCGATTTGCGCGCATAGACGGGGCAAACAAAACGCGGATGTCGCTGTTTGTCCTATCGGCCCTTGCGTCGATCAGTTTCGCGATGGTGTTGGTGCTGTCCTTGTCAGCCTTGACGGTTGCGCTGGCAATCACGGTGCTGGCGGCTGCCCTTTTAGATCGACGGTTTGATTTGCCACTGATGCAGATCGTGGTCGTCGTTGGCGTGGTGGCCGTCGGGGCGCGGTTGATCGCGGATCCGGGGTTGGAATGGGCGTTGGTTGCCCCGGTGTGGGAAATCCTGCTGGCCTATGGGGGTGCGTTGGCGGCCTTTGTCGCGTCTCTTTGGGCATTGCAGCGCAAGCAGCGCACAACAGCGCAGGTGATGCTGGATACTGGTGCGTGGTCGACGGGGGGTACTTTGATTTCGGTGTTGTTGTTCCGCTTGCTGGAAAACGTGACGGGCGCTGACAACAATGCGACCCATTGGGCGATGGGCCTTTATGCGACGATCTGGTTGGGGTTGATGATGGCGCAACTGTTGCGGTTGGAATCCCTGACAGGCGTGCTGAGCCTTGTGCGCGCACTTTTGGCTGTGGTCTTTGGTTTTACCGGTTTGGGTGCTTTGCTGTTGGGGCTGACGGTGTTGTCGCCTTTGGTGACCGACTGGGGCGGAGACGTGGCGGGGCCTGCGTTGTTGAACACCTTGCTTGTGGCCTATTTGCTGCCTGCCGGGGTGCTGGCGTTGGGGGCATGGCGCTTGCGGACCCGTTTGTTGCGGCTTGGGTTTTTTGGCGTTTCTATCGCCCTGGCTGCGGTTTGGGGTTTTGCGGCGTTGCGCCATATCTGGCAAGGCGCGGCTGGGATGACATTGGACCATGGTTTCCTACAACCCGAGCTTTACAGCTATACCGTGGCGCTTTTGGTGGTGGGGGCTGGGTTGTTTTACCAATCACTGGCGCGGGCTTCGACGGTGCTGCGCCGCGCGGGGTTGGTGGTCATTGGGTTGGCGGTCGCCAAGGTGTTCTTGATCGATATTTCGGACCTTGAGGGGCTGACACGCGTGCTTTCACTGGTGGTGCTGGGCCTGTCTTTGGCGGCATTGGCGTGGCTGAACCGTTGGGCGCAGACCCGTTATGACGACACCTAACGCAGCGGATCACCGCGCGGGAAGGCGGGCAGAACCGTGCCGCAGACCAGATGGGTCAGCAGGCGCGGGACAGGTGGGATCATCGAGGCTGGAAACAGCAGGCGATCTCGCAAAACCGGCAACCAGCGGCTGTCTGATTGGTACTGCGGGGTGAAAGCCCAGCTCATTGCTTGATACGTTCGCACGTGCCAGCGGCGAGCTTTGGCAAAGGCGGGCAGGGCCTGTGCGACGGGGTGGGCTTTGAGTGCACGTGCTAGCGCATAGGCATCCAAAAGCGCCATGTTAGCACCTTGTCCCAGCTGTGGGCTGGCGCGGTGGGCCGCGTCCCCGATATGGGCGATCCGATCTGCATAGGGTGTTGCCAGCGTGCCGTGGGCATAGCGCGCCATGGTCAGCTGATCTGGGTCGGTGATTTGCGCGGCGAAGTCAGCAAAGGCGGGCCAGAGGCTGGCTGCTTGATCCTGCCATGCTGCAAGCCCGCCCGTGCGCCACGCGTCATAGCCCCCCTGAGGCAACGACCAAAAGATTGCGGCCATTGGTTTTTCCTGCCCCGGCGGGGTGCCAATCGGCAAAATCCCCACCATGTTAGAGGCCTTGCGGTAGGTTTGACGCAGCTCGTCTTTTGGTAGTTTGCTCGCCTCGGGCCAATCCACATTGGCCCAAAGCGCGCCGTAGGGCAGGTCTGTGGCCGACATTGGCGATAGGGGCGAATGCGCGCCCAAGGCATCGACAATCAGGTCAAACGGTTCTGTCATGGTGCCATCCGCAAGGGTCAAAACCCCGGCATGGGCCTGCGTCACCTGTGCGCCGGTCCGAACCTTTGTTCCGCTGGCAATGGCGCTGTCCCACAAAGCCTGAAACAGCGCATTTCTATGCAGGGCAAGGCCTTTGCGCTGGCCGTTTGCGCGGTCATACCACACATCAAGCACCCGGCGCCCGCTGTCGCCCTCGTGGCCCAACATCCGGTGCACGAGATTGCCCGTCGCGATGGTTTCGTCCAGAACGCCGCAAACCTTTAGAACGGCTTGCCCTACGGGTTGGATGACCAGCCCCGAACCGACGGGTTCAGGGGCCAAGAACTGATCAAACAGCGTGACATCCGCGCCGTTCTGTCTAAGCAAAATGGCGGTGGCCAACCCACCAATACCAGCTCCTGCGATGGCAATTTTCATCCGTGTTCCCTTTGTTTGAACCCTGAGAATACTGGTTTGTGCCACGGGGGCCATAGGGCATTCGAACGTGAGGTGGTTTGATCCAAAGGAGCACCTCGCGGTGCACATCATTTTTAGGGGTCTTGTAGAGCCCGCCGCGCGCGTTTTATAAGTCGCGCATGTTGTATGTGATCCGCAATGTACGAATTATGTCCCCGGCGCTCTAAAGAGACGCCGGACAAAGGTGCTTGAGCTTATCGCACCGCCCATGCCATTCCTCGCTTTAAATGACCTATGAAGGACGCCACCCATGTGCGCCGACACGCCCGAGTATAAAACCACACTAAACTTGCCCAAGACCGATTTCCCAATGCGCGCAGGCCTGCCCAAGCGCGAGCCCCAGTGGCTGGAGCGCTGGGCGCGTATTGGGGTGTATGATCGTTTGCGCGAAAAGGCCGTTGCGGCTGAGGGTGCGCGTGCGCCGTTTACGCTGCACGATGGACCGCCCTATGCCAACGGGCATTTGCATATCGGTCACGCGCTGAACAAAACGATCAAGGATATGATCGTGCGTTCGCATCAGATGATGGGGCGCGATGCGCGCTACATCCCGGGTTGGGATTGTCACGGTTTGCCCATCGAGTGGAAGATCGAGGAACAGTACCGCAAGAAGGGCCGCAACAAGGACGACGTGCCGATCAACGAATTCCGGGCCGAGTGTCGTGAGTTTGCGGCCGGCTGGGTTGATATTCAACGCAACGAGTTCAAGCGTTTGGGTGTGCAGGGCAATTGGGATCAGCCGTACCTGACCATGGATTTCCACGCAGAACGTGTGATTGCCGAAGAGTTCATGAAGTTCCTGATGAACGGCACGCTATATCAGGGGTCTAAGCCTGTGATGTGGAGCCCTGTTGAGCAGACGGCATTGGCCGAGGCCGAAGTTGAATACCACGATAAGGACAGCTTTACGGTTTGGGTGAAGTTTCAGGTTGTCGGCACGGGCGATGCTTCGTTGGACAGTGCCAAAGTGGTGATCTGGACGACGACCCCTTGGACGATGCCATCCAACAAGGCAGTCGTTTACGGCGAGAATATTTCCTATGGCCTTTACGAAGTCACGGGCCGCCCTGAGGAATGCTGGGCCGATGTGGGCGAACGGTTTATTCTTGCCGACAACTTGGCGGCAGACGTCATGGGTCGCGCGCGGCTTGAAGATGGCATGTGGAAACGTGTGAGCGATGTTTCGAACGATGATTTGGCCAAGATCACGCTGACCCACCCCCTTGCCGGTGCGACAGATGGCAACGGTGAATGGGACGACATCCGCGATTTCCGCGCGGCTGACTTTGTCACCGACACCGAAGGCACAGGTTTCGTGCACTGTGCGCCCAGCCACGGTCTTGAGGAATACGAACTGTACCGCGACCTTGGCATGCTCGAAAAAGTCATCACCTACAACGTGAACCCCGACGGGCGCTTTCGCGATGATCTGCCGTTCTTTGGCGGCAAGGCGATCCTGAAGCCCAATGGCAAAGAGGGCAATGCCAACGCTGCCGTGATCGACAAACTGGCCGAAGTCGGCGGGCTGCTCGCGCGTGGCAAGATCAAGCACAGCTATCCGCATTCGTGGCGCTCCAAAGCGCCGGTGATCTATCGCAACACGCCGCAGTGGTTTGCCGCCATCGACAAGCCCGTGGGCGACGGTTTGGACACCCATGGCAAGACTATCCGTGAACGTGCCTTGACCGAGATCGACAACGTCAATTGGACACCCAAATCGGGCCGCAACCGCCTGCATTCGATGATGGAGGCACGCCCGGATTGGGTCTTGTCCCGTCAACGTGCATGGGGCGTGCCGCTGACGTGCTTTACCAAGAAAGGCGCGCTGCCCACGGATGATGATTTCTTGCTACGCAATCCACAGGTCAACCGCCGCATCACCAGCGCGTTTGAGGCCGAAGGCGCGGATGCATGGTATGATGAGGACGCCAAGCAGCGCTTTCTTGAAGGCGTTGTGAACCCGGATGATTACGAGCAGGTCGTGGACATTCTGGATGTGTGGTTTGATTCCGGATCGACCCACGCGTTCACCTTGCGGGACCGCGAAGACGGGTCCGAAGACGGGATCGCCGATGTCTATATGGAAGGCACGGATCAGCACCGCGGTTGGTTCCATTCCTCGCTTTTGCAATCAGTCGGCACCACCGGACGGGCGCCGTACCGTAATGTAGTGACGCACGGGTTCACGCTGGATGCCAAGGGCATGAAGATGTCCAAATCCATCGGCAATACCATCGTGCCGGAAAAAGTGATCGAACAGTACGGCGCAGATATTCTGCGCCTTTGGGTGGCGCAGGCGGATTATACCGCTGATCAGCGTATCGGGCCTGAAATCCTGAAAGGTGTGGCCGACAGCTATCGCCGTTTGCGCAATACGATGCGGTATATGCTGGGGTCTTTGGCGGACTTTACGGAAAACGACCGGGTCGCGCCCGAGGACATGCCAGAGCTTGAACAACTGGTGCTGCACCGCTTGGCAGAGTTGGATCAAACTGTGCGCGAAGGCTATGCAGCCTTTGATTTCCAACGCGTGGTGTCGGCGGTGTTTAACTTTGCCACGGTCGATCTGTCGTCGTTCTATTTCGATGTGCGCAAGGATGCGCTGTATTGCGACGGCGACACGTTGCAACGCCGGTCTGCGCGCACGGTGCTTGATATCCTGTTCCACCGTTTGACCACATGGCTTGCGCCTGTGCTGGTCTTTACGATGGAGGAAGTCTGGCTTGAGCGAAATCCTGGTGAAGACAGCTCGGTGCACCTGACTGACATGCCCGACACACCTGCTGAATGGCGCAACGATGCGCTGGCGTCAAAATGGGCCGGCATTCGCGCTGCGCGCCGTGTTGTGACGGCAGCTTTGGAAGTGCAACGTACCGACAAGGTGATTGGGGCGTCACTTGAGGCGGGTCCTGTCGTCTATGTCGAAGACGGCGCGTTGGCCGAGGTGCTTGGTTCAGTGCCTTTCGATGACATCTGTATCACGTCCGTCATTTCGGTAACGACCGATGCGGCCCCTGAGGGTGCATTCCAATTGCCAGATGTGGCGGGCATCGCAGTGGTGTTTGAAAAGGCCCAAGGCGGCAAATGCGAGCGCTGCTGGAAAGTGTTGCCAGATGTGGGCACGCACAGCCATTCAGGTGTCTGTGGGCGTTGCGCCGCGGCGTTGGGTTAAAGGCGGAGGACACCTCCGCCTTACTGTCGGGCGTTAAGTAAGGTGCACGTGTCGTGCACCATTGCTTAGTAAAAGTTCTGCGGGTCGATATCGACAGCGAGCCGCAGATCACCTTTAAGCCGCAGCGGCTTGATCCAGTGCGCAATTGCGTTTTGCAACGCGACGCCCTTGCCCGCTTTGACCAGCAAGCGCACCCGATGACGCCCCCGCACACGCGCGATGGGGGCAGGGGCGGGGCCAAACACTTGTGCGCCTATGCGCGTCAGGGGGGCCGTGTTGCGCGCCAGCGCGTTGGCCGCATCAAACACAGCCGCCACATCTGGCCCGCTTAGGATAATCCCGGCCATGCGGCCATAGGGCGGCACGCCCGCCGCTTCGCGTTCTGCCGCCTCGGCACGCCAAAACCCTTCCTCATCCCCGGCCAGAATCGCCCGTATCACCGGGTGTTCGGGTTGGAATGTCTGCAACAGCGCCGTGCCGGGTTTTTCGGCCCGTCCCGCACGCCCCGCCACCTGTCGCATCAGCTGAAACGTGCGTTCGGCGGCCCGCAAATCCGACCCTTGCAGACCCAGATCCGCATCAATCACCCCCACCAAGGTGAGGTTGGGAAAATTGTGCCCTTTGGCGACCAATTGCGTGCCAATCACAACGTCCGCGCCACCTGCCGCGATGTTTTCGATTTCAGCCTTTAAGGCCCGTGCCGATCCGTACATGTCCGAACTCAGCACGGCGACGCGGGCATCGGGAAACAGCATGACCGCCTCTTCGCCTAACCGTTCGACGCCGGGTCCGACAGGGGCCATGCGGTCTTCGGCCTCGCAGGACGGGCAGGTGGTCGGCATCGGCTTTGTTTCGCCGCATTGATGGCACATCAAGCGCTTGAGAAACCGGTGTTCCACCATGCGCGCGTCACATTGATCGCACCCCACTTGATGCCCACACGCACGACATAACGTGATGGGGGCAAAACCGCGACGGTTCAAAAACAACATCGCCTGTTCGCCTGCCTCAAGACGTTTGTCGACCTCGCGTTTCAGAGTATCCGACACCCACCGATCCGAAGGCAGTTTTTCGCCGCGCATATCCAGCGCTTTCATGGTCGGCATGACCGCCGGGCCAAAGCGCGATTCCAGATCAAGGCGGGTGTACTTACCGCTTTGCGCATTGGCCCAAGATTCAAGCGACGGCGTGGCAGACGACAACACCACCTGCGCGCCCAACAGCGATGCGCGCAGCACAGCCATGTCGCGGGCGTTGTACAACACGCCTTCTTCTTGCTTGTAGGACGTGTCGTGTTCCTCATCGACCACGATTAGTCCAAGGTTTTGATACGGCAAAAACAAAGCCGAGCGCGCACCGATCACCAGTTGCGCATTGCCTTGGCCAACCATGCGCCAGATGCGGCGGCGTTCGGTCATGGTCGCACCAGAATGCCACTCGGCAGGGCGCGCGCCGAACCGCACCTCGACCCGTGTTAGGAATTCGGCCGTCAGCGCGATCTCTGGCAACAGCACAAGGGCCTGTCGCCCCGCGCGCAAGCAGGCGGCGACCGCCTCAAGGTACACTTCGGTCTTGCCTGATCCCGTCACACCGCGCAGCAAGGTGGTGCCGTACGTGCCCGCCGCCACAGCGCTTGCCACATGGTCCGCCGCTTTGGCCTGATCTGGGGTCAGTTCCTTGCTGGGGCGCGAGGGGTCAAGCGGGGGGAAGGGCAGATCGCGCGGGCTGTCTTGTTCGGCAACGGCACCGTGTTTCACCAGCCCCTTGATGACCGACGAAGTCACGCCGGACAATTCGGCCAATTCCTTGAGGGTGAAAGACAGATCGCCATATTCGGCCAGAAATTCCAACACGCGCGTGCGCGCATCTGTCATGCGATCGGGTTCGCCCGTGCCGCGGCGATAGATTTTCTGCATCGATGGCGGGTCACCCAAACCCGGTGCGCGGGTGGCAAGGCGCAGCATCGCAGGCATCGGCGTCAGGGTGTAGGCGGCGGCCTTGCGCAAGAAATCGCGCATTTCTGTGCGCATCGGCGCGACATCCAAAACGCGCATGACACTGCGCACCTTGGCGTAATCATAATCCCCGGCACCCGGTCCCCAAACCACGCCCAACACTTTGCGTGGACCCAATGGTACCTCGACAAAGGCACCCAAATGGCAGCCCCCTTCGGGTGCTTTGTAATCTAACGCACGGTCCAAGGGTTGCGTTGTCATGACCGCAACGAGCGCGCCTTCGTCGAAAAACGAGGGGCTCATGGGGCGCATCGGTTTATGTGGGGTTTTCGCTTCACCCGCCATGAGGTAAAGCCTGATTAAGCAAACGCCAAGCCATCAATGAGGACCGCGCCATGAAATTCTTTGTAGATACCGCCGAGATCGACGCCATTGCAGAACTGAACGACCTTGGGATGGTTGATGGGGTCACAACGAACCCATCGCTGATCTTGAAATCGGGCCGTGACATTTTGGAAGTGACCAAAGAAATTTGTGATCTGGTCGAAGGGCCCGTCAGCGCCGAAGTGGTTGCCCTTGAATCCGATGCCATGATCGCCGAAGGGCGCAAACTGGCCGAGATCGCGGAAAACATCACCGTCAAGCTGCCCCTCACATGGGACGGGTTGAAAGCCTGTAAGGTGCTGTCGGGCGAAGGCAAATTGGTCAACGTCACGTTGTGTTTTTCCGCCAACCAAGCGCTGCTGGCGGCGAAAGCAGGGGCGACGTTTATTTCCCCGTTCATTGGACGCTTGGACGATATCCACATCGATGGCATGGATTTGATCGAAGATATCCGCACAATTTACGACAACTATGGCTTTGAAACCGAGATTTTGGCCGCCTCAATCCGTTCAGTTGGGCACATCACTCAGTGCGCGCTGGTGGGGGCTGACGTGATCACGGCACCGCCAGAAGTCATCAAGAAATTGGCCGGGCACCCGCTGACAAATGCGGGCCTTGATCAGTTCATGAAAGATTGGGCCAAAACGGGCCAGAATATCCTGTAAACTCAGGAGCTTCCGGCCCGCCGCAGCAACACACGCAACATATCCGGTCCGAGGGGGAAAAGCCCGGACTGGACTCCGTGAGCGGTGGTTTGCGGTGTCTGTGTCATGACGTTTGTATGCGTGATTCTTCGAATTCAATCATGGGGAGAAGGCATGGGCGGTTCCCCCCTTTCCTGACGCCAATGCGCAACAACTTGGTGGATGCAGCGATTTTTTAGAACTTCAGGGCAGATTTCCATGCTGCCCTGTGCTAAGAACCCGCAAAACGAATAAGAGACCGGTATGAGCAGCCAACCCAAGATTGATGACGCCCTGCGTGAGGCGATTATTTCTCGTCCCGATGTGATTTTGGACGACAAGGATTTGATGCATGCCCTGATTGCGGCCAACGAACGTGCGATGGGCGGCAATATCGTTGATTTACGTGGGCTGGCGATGGAACGCCTTGAGGCGCGCCTTGATCGGCTTGAGGACACGCATCGCTCGGTGATTGCGGCGGCTTACGAAAACCTTGCGGGCACTAATCAAGTGCACCGTGCGATTTTACGGATGCTCGACCCGCTGGAATTTGAACAATTCTTACGCGACCTTGCCGGCGAAGTGGGTGAAATCCTGCGCGTTGATGCGGTCAAGCTGGTGTTGGAATCAGTGCAAAACGACAACGATCCGTCCGTTAAACGCCTTGGTGATGTGCTGAACGTCGCCGAACCGGGCTTTATTGACAGCTACTTAACCCAAGGGCGCGGTGGCAATGTGCGCCAGGTCACTTTGCGTCAGGTGCAAGATGTGGATCCGACGATTTACGGTGATCAGGGCGATTGGATCCGCTCTGAGGCATGTCTCAAACTTGATTTTGGCGATGGGCGTTTGCCGGGCCTGTTGGTGATGGGCGCCGAAGATCCGCACATGTTTGGCCCGCAGCAAGGCACTGATTTGCTGGCGTTTTTCACGGGCGTTTTTGAACGCGCGATGCGGCGCTGGCTGGGATGACCTTAATCTCTGCCGCGGCCCGAGATGCGCTAGAAGGGTTTTTGGCCCATCAAAGCGCGATCAAGGGCGCGGCGGAAAACACAGTTACGGCCTATTGCGGCGACATCACTGAGTTTTTGGCCTTTATGACGCTCCATTCTGGGCAAACCCAAGGGCTGGGCGCTTTGGCACGCATCGGGACGCCGGACATGCGCGCATGGATGGCACGCACGCGCTCTGGCGGGGTGGGGCCGCGATCGCTTGCGCGCAAATTGTCGGCGGTCAAAGCGTTTTACAAGTGGCTAGCGGTCCGCGAAGGGTTTGAACCCACAGCCGTTCTATCCACCCGCGCACCTAAGTTTACCAAGAAGCTGCCGCGCCCAATTTCCGAAGAGTCGGCGCGCGATGTGCTGGATATTGCGCCGTTGCAATCGGACAAGCCTTGGGTGGGATTGCGCGACACGGCTGTTCTAACGTTGCTTTGGGGCTGTGGTTTGCGGATATCCGAAGCGCTTGGCCTGCAAGGGCGTGACGCCCCGTTGCCACAGGTCGTGCGGATTATCGGCAAGGGCGGCAAAGAACGCATTGTGCCGGTGATTGATGCGGCGCGCAGTGCGGTTGATGCCTATGTGACGGCCTGTCCTTATGATTTGCCGGACGATGGCCCGCTGTTTCGCGCGATTCGCGGCGGTGCCTTAGCGCCGCGCGCCATTCAAAAAGTCATGTCCAATGCGCGCATGCAGTTGGGGCTGCCGTCTTCTGCCACGCCGCACGCGATGCGCCACAGCTTTGCCACGCATTTGTTGAACGCTGGTGGTGATTTGCGCGCGATTCAGGAGCTTTTGGGCCATGCGTCACTGTCCACGACACAGGCCTACACGGCCGTGGACACGGTTCGGCTTATGGATGTGTACGCCAAAGCCCATCCAAAGGCCTAAAATCACGTAAAAGTGCGCATAGATCGCAAGTCATTTTTGCAAAGCTGTGCAAAGATGTATTATAGCATACCAGCGTATGCAAAATTCTGATTGATAACTTAGGGGACCACACATGATCCGCAAACTCGCGATGGCCGCCGTTCTGACGGTAGCTGCAGGTGCAGCAAGCGCCCAAGATTGTACTGCAGTCACAGTCGAAGACCAGTTTGACCTGACCGAAGAGCAAATCGGCGTACTGTACGAATGCTTGTCCGAAAAAATGGCGACTGGCTATGCCAAAGAAGGTGACGCAATTGCCGCGAACTACCGTGATTGGGCCCCAACCGCGACGCGTGCGGCTGTTGCTGGTGCACACCAGAACCGCCTGCTGAACACCTTCGCGAACGATATCGCTGCAGAGCAATATCTGAAGTTCGAAGAAGAAGGCGTTGTGATGCCGATCGGTTCGATCCTTGCCAAAGAATCGATCACGATTTCGCTGAAGAAAAAAGCGGCGCGTCCTGGTCCTTTGTTCACCATGATCAAAGTCGGTACCGACCTGGCGCCTGACGCGGGTGGCTGGCTTTATGGCGGCATCCAGCCAAACGGCAAAGTTATGAAAGTCAAACAGTCTTTCTGCCACGACTGCCACGTTGGTTGGGAAGCACAAGATAGCTTGGGTTACCCTGTGCACGAAGTGCGCCTCGGCAACTAAGTTGATCTTTTAGACTAAGTTTAAAGAAGGCCGTCCCATCTAGATGGGGCGGCCTTTTTTGCGTTTGCAACCTTGTGACTGATGTCGCATGAAACAGACATGACCAAAAGATATCTTGCGCTGTACGTCCACTTGCTGACCGCTACGGGTGCCGTGTTTGCCATGTTGGCGATGCTGGCGGCTGTAGAGGGCAAATGGGACTTAATGTTCTTGTGGTTGGTTGTCGCCTTTTTCGTCGATGGGATCGACGGACCTTTGGCGCGCAAGTTTGATGTGAAGACTCATGCACCCGAATTTGACGGCGTGTTGTTGGATCTTATCATCGACTACCTGACCTATGTTTTTATCCCTGCGTTTGCGCTGTTTAAGTCGGGGCTGATGGATGGTTGGACGGGGTGGGTTGCAATCATTCTGATCACCTTTGCCTCGGCGCTTTATTTTTGCGACACGCGGATGAAAACCAAGGACAACTCCTTTTCCGGGTTTCCGGGGTGCTGGAATATGGTGGTTCTGGTGATTTTTGCGCTTGAGCCGAATTTCTGGGTGTCTTTGACTTTGGTCAGTGTGCTGGCTGTCGCGATGTTCTTGCCACTGAAATTCGTCCACCCGGTGCGGACAGAACGGTGGCGGAGTGTGACACTGCCGATGGCTTTGGCTTGGACGTTCTTTGCCGGTTGGGCCGCGTGGGTGGGTTTCCACCCTGAAAGCTGGGCGCATTGGGGGCTGGTTGTCACGTCGATCTATCTGGTGTTCACCGGGATTGCCCAGCAACTGTTCCCGCAACGATAAAGCGCCCGTCTTCAGGTTTCGAAAATGAGGCGGAAACTGAAACAGTTTCCGTGCACCTGTTTTCCGACACGAAAAACAATCGGATTTTGCCCCAAAGTCCGGTTCTAAATAAGGAAACCGCCAGCTTTTTCATGGCGCAGCAGGGCGACTTTTGTTTCGACCCCGCCTGCACCTGAAAATCCAGTTAATCCTTTAGCCCCCATAACCCGGTGGCACGGAATAATGACTGGGATCGGATTGCCGCCACAGGCTTGCCCAACAACTTGCGCCGGAATACCGAGCTGTTTGGCGATGTCGCCGTATGTGACCGTGTCGCCAAAGGGTATCGCCGCCATCGCGGCACAAACATCGCGTTGCACCTGAGAGCCCCCCACGCGTAACGGCAAGTCAAACGCCGTCAGTGTCCCTTTGTCGTAGGCACGCAATTGCGCGATGGTCGCATCAAGTACATCGGACTCATCTGTGCGCCCTGAACGCCCCCAGTCAAGACGCACAATAGCGCCGTTTTCTTCGGCCACAGTTAACGCGCCAAACTGCGTTTCTATATCACGGTGTAACATGATTTAACCTTGGCTGACCCTAGGCCCGATACGCAACCCGGAACCTGTGCATCCCAACACGCTTACTTGTGCTTTTTGAATCCTCGCCAGCAGGCATCAAAAGGCGTAAGGCAACATATATGTCCCGCTTTGTCCCTCTTGCAGACTCAGGCACTTTGCCTAAATGGCGACGCCCCAAAGCGCTGTTGTTTCTGATGGCGTTTGCGATGCCGATCGCCTTTTCCGTTTGGCTGGCGCTACTGAACAACTTTGTGGTTGAGGCCGCAAACTTTGATGGGCGCGACATTGGGCTGTTGCATGCGGTCCGTGAAATTCCCGGCTTTCTGGCTGTTGGCGTTATCGCGGTCATCATGTTCATGCGCGAGCAGGTGCTGGGGCTTATTTCACTGATCATGCTTGGCCTTGCCACGGCTGTTACTGCACAATTCCCCGAATTGACCGGCATCTTGATCCTGACCTTCATCAGCTCGGTTGGGTATCACTATTACGAAACGGTCAACCAATCGCTGCAACTGCAATGGTTGACGAAAGCCGAAGCGCCGCAAATGCTGGGCTGGCTGCTGTCAGCCGCGTCTTGCGCCACGTTTATTGTCTATTTCATCATCATGGTGCTGTGGGAGCCGCTTAGCTTGACCTACAACACGGTTTATATGGTGGGCGGCGGCATCACGGCCGGGGTCGCTGTTTTTGCCATGCTTGCCTATCCGCAATTCGAAGCGCCGCACCCCCAACTCAAAACCATCGTTTTGCGTCGCCGCTATTGGCTTTATTACGCGCTGCAATTTATGGCCGGGGCGCGACGCCAGATCTTTATGGTGTTTGCAGGCTTTATGATGGTCGAAAAGTTCGGCTTTGAAGTGCATGAACTGACGGCGCTGTACCTGATCAACCTTGTGGTCAACATTTTGGTGGCTCCGATCCTTGGTAGAGTCGTTGCGCGTTTTGGTGAACAAAAGGCGCTGATCTTTGAATATAGCGGCCTTGTGCTGGTGTTTCTCGCTTACGGAGGCGTCTATTTCCTTGGTTGGGGTTTGATGGTCGCCGCAGCGCTTTACGTGATCGACCACATCTTTTTTGGTTTGGCGCTGGCCCTTAAGACCTACTTCCAGAAAATCGCCGCCCCCGGAGACATCGCGCCAACGGCCGCCGTGGCCTTTACTATAAACCACATCGCAGCCGTCGGCCTGCCACTGCCTTTGGGACTGTTGTGGCTGGTCTCACCCGGGGCCGTGTTCTTTTTGGCCGCAGGTATGGCGGCGGTTTCGCTGACACTTGCGCTGTTGATCCCGCGCCACCCGGTGCCGGGTTATGAAACACGCCTAGCTGCGATTTTGCCAACCCCGGCGGAGTAACTATGGCACAGGGGCGGTTCCTGACTGGGTCGACCATGGGCCATGTGGTGCGCATGACGGCAACAGGGGCCTTTGGCATCACCTTTGTGTTTCTGGTCGACGCGGCCAATTTGTTGTGGATTTCGCAGCTGGGCCAGCCGCAACTTGTGGCGGCCATTGGGTTTGCCTATGCGATCCAGTTCTTTTCCGTGTCCTCGGGTGTGGGGTTGATGATCGCCGCCACCGCCCTGGTGTCGCGTCGTATCGGAGAGGGCGAAACCGATACCGCTCGCCGCCAAGCCGGAGCAACAATCGCAATTTCCTGTGCGATCCAAGGTCTCGTGGCTTTGATTGTGGTGACGCTGCGCCATGACCTTGTGGCGTTTGCCGGGGCAACTGGGGAAACGGCGCGGCTGGCTGCACGCTACCTTGCGTGGACGGTGCCGTCACTTGTGCCGATGGCTGTGGCCTTTGCGGCATCGGGCACTTTACGCGCCGAAGGGTTGGGGGCCAAGGCGATGTATGTCACGCTGATTTCAGGCGCTTTGCTGATGGTGCTTGACCCAATCTTTATCATTTGGTGGGGGCTTGGGCTGGACGGCGCGGCCCTTGGGCTTGTGCTGTTCCGCTTTTGCCTCATGGGGCTGGCGCTGTTCTTTGCCGCCTATCAGCACAACCTGATCGCGCGGCCCACTTGGGATGGGGTGCGCGCCACATGGGCCCCCTATATGGCCATCGCGCTGCCTGCGATTGCCACGCAAATGGCGACGCCTGCGGGCAACTATTTCCTGACAATCATTATGGCGCGGTTTGGCGATGATGCCGTTGCCGCGTGGGCCGTGGTGGGGCGACTGACGGTTCTGGCCTTTGGAGGCATCTTTGCACTGTCGGGGGCCATTGGTGGCATTTTTGGCCAGAACTTTGGGGCAGGGCACTATGACCGGTTGCGCAGTACCTATCGCGATGCGTTGATTTTTTGCGCCATCTACACGCTTGTCACTTGGGCTTTGCTATGGGCCGTCACGCCGTTGGTTGTCGACGGCTTTGGGCTGACGGGGCAGGGGGCCGAGGTGCTGCGCGCCTTTACCACCGTGGGGGCGGGGGGCTTT
>NZ_JBDVGB010000032.1:0-39213 GCF_039940735.1 Tateyamaria sp. | reverse complement strand
GTTTTCCGATATCGGAAAACGTACCGGAAACCGTGATCGGTTTCCGGCGCCGTCAGTATCCTGCGTTGGGGTCTACCAAGTGTAGGAATGGTGCGCCGGTCTCTCCCCGACGGATGTTTTCAGCAATGGTTTTTGCCGAGTAGGCCGCGCGGGTTTCTGACGCAACGTGGGGCGTCACTGTGACTTTTGCGTGCGTCCAGTAGGGGTGTTCTTGTGGCAACGGTTCCACACGAAATACATCGAGCGTCGCGTGGTCGATCTGGTTCGTCTCAAGCGCGGCAAGCAAAGCTGTATCGTCAATCAACGGTCCACGCCCGGGGTTCAGGATGCGTGCGCCTTTGGGCATCAAAGCAAGCGCTCGTTCGTCTAGAACGTTTTCGGTTGCCGCCGTGCTGGGCAACAACAAAACGCAATAGTCGGCGCGGGACAGGGCTTTGTCCAAACCCTGCGCACCTGACAGGCACGCTATGCCGTCGATCTGTTTTTGCGACCGACTCCACCCTGTGACCTGAAAATCCAAACCTGCCAATGCCGCCGCGCAGGCTGTGCCCAATTCTCCAAGGCCCAGCACAGTCACACGGGTGTCAAATGCCAACGGTGGTGCTTTGGGTTCCCACGTGCCGGGCGTCGCAGAGATATGGGCATCCATACCCAAATGCAGGCGCAGGATGTGGCCGGTAACCCATTCGATCATGCCTTGTGTCAACGCCGGGTCCACCATCCGCGTGAGCGGCAGGTGTAGCGTGGGGTTGCCAACGATGGCTTCGACCCCGGCCCACAGGTTAAGCACCGCCTTGGCGCGGGTGAAGGGCGCAAAGTCTTTGACCTCGGAGTTGGGCGCATAGACAATGTAGTCGACCTGATCGGCGGGAATATCCATTGCGATATGGGCGGTGATCCCACGGGCCGCGATGGCATCGCGCAGCGGTTTTTCATATTCGACCCAGCGATCCGGCTTGGCGGCAAACAGAACATTCACACTCATGTGGCAAAGGCCGCGTTAAGGTCACCCATGCCCTTAATCTCGATCGGATTTCCTGTGGGATCGGTGAAGAACATGGTGCTTTGTTCGCCCGGCAGCCCCTCGAACCGCACTTGCGGGGCTAGGATGAAATTTACATTGGCTGCGGTCAATTTTTCGGCCAAAGCCTGCCAGTCGCCCATCGCCAATACGGCCCCAAAGTGAGGCATAGGCACATCTTGATCCCCAACTTTGCCCGTCGGGGCAGATGCAAAAGGTGTGCCCAGATGGCAGGACAACTGGTGCCCAAAGAAGTTGAAATCGACCCATGTGTCGGTACTGCGCCCTTCGATGCAACCCAAAAGCCCTGCGTAGAAGGCGCGTGTTTCGTCCAGATCGCGAACGTTGAAAGCGAGGTGAAACAGGGCCATGAAATTTCCTTTAACGCGGTCGGTGGACGTGTGCGCTTTGGGCTAAACCAAAGGCAAGCATGAGAACCAGCATGGCTGACCCGCCATAGCTGACCAACGGCAATGGCACACCGACCACGGGGGCAAGGCCCATGACCATCGACATATTCACCGCGAAGAATAGGAAAAAGTTCAGCGCGATTCCCAACGTGAGCAGCGATGAAAAACGGTCCTTATTCGCCACGGCAGAGACAACACAAAACAAGATAATCAGCGCATAAAGCGCCAAGAGAGAGAAAGCGCCAACAAAGCCGAACTCTTCGGCCAGCGTGGTAAATATAAAGTCGGTATGTTTCTCCGGCAAAAAGTTCAGACGACTTTGCGTGCCTTGCATAAACCCGCGTCCGGTCCACCCACCGGACCCCAACGCGATCTTTGATTGGGTGATGTGATAACCCGCCCCGAGTGGATCTGAGGAAGGGTCAAGAAACGTGTCGATCCGCCGGAACTGATAGTCCTTTAACAGCTGCCAATCCGCACCGCGCGATTTCAGAACTGCGGTAATCAGCCCGGCCCCTGCCGCAATCACGGCTGCGAAATAAGCCCAATGAACGCCCGCCAAAAACATCAGCCCGCCGCCCGCTGCCATCAACAGGATCGACGTCCCAAGGTCGGGTTGTCTTAGCACGAGGGCCGTGGGTATGAGGATCAACACCACTGGCAGCAGCACCCAAAGAGGGCGCGATTTGCGTGCATTGGGCAGCCAGTCGTAATAGGCGGCCAGCATCAGCACCAACGTGACCTTCATCAGTTCGGATGGTTGAAGCCTAAAGAACCCCAGATCAATCCACCGTTGCGCACCCATTCCAACAGAACCAAAAAATTCAACGGCCAGAAGCAGCAAAACGGATCCTAGATAGGCAACCGATGCCATGTTCCGCCAGAACCAAGAGGGCACCATGGCGATCATCACCATCAAGATGAACCCAACGGCAAAGCGTTTCATTTGCGGCTCGGCCCAAGGGGTAAAGGACCCACCGGCTACCGAAAAAAGCATCAGAAACCCAACCCCAGCAACCGCCGCCAACAAAAGAGCCAAAGGCCAGTTTAAGAACAGGATTTTACGCAGCCCAGTGGGCACATATTTGGCATTATACTCAAGATAGCTCATGCTTGATCCTTGCCGTCGATATTGGCGATGGGTTCGATATTGCGCAGCACGCGTTGTTGTTCGCGCACGCGGCCACGATCCTTGGTGGGATAGGATTCAAGCGGCGGTTCGCCCCCGTAAAGCGCTTGCAGTGTGATGTCTCGTGCGATTGGCGCCGCGGCGACGGACCCGCCCCCGCCATGTTCAACCACCACGGCAACGGCATATTTCGGATTATCAAACGGCGCAAAGTTCACAAACAAAGCGTGATCGCGGCGTTCCCAAGGCAGGTCAGCGTTGCGCGTCACGCCGCGTGCGCGTTCAGCTGCGCTGATGTTGCGCACCTGTGACGTGCCCGTCTTGCCCGCCATGCGCATGTTTTCAGCGATGATGCGGCTGCCATAGGCCGTGCCACGTCGGTCATTGACCACGTCGAACATCGCACGTCGCATCTTGCGCAGGTTGTTTTCGTTCATGCCCATGCTGACCCCACCACCCGACGCCTGTTCGATGCTCTCCACTGATTTGATCAACCGGGGTGAGACGTTGTTTCCGCTTGCCAGTCGCGCCGTCATCACGGCCAGTTGCAAGGGCGAGGCGAGCATATAGCCTTGGCCAATAGAGGCGTTAACCGTATCCCCAATCACCCAATCTTGGCTGTGCGTGCGCTGCTTCCAGTCCTTGGTCGGTGTTAGCCCTTGGGTCACTGCAGACATCGGGACATCGTGCCGAACGCCCAATCCAAAACGGTTGGCCATGGCCGTGATCTTTTCGATGCCAACCTTAAGCGCCAAATCATAGTAATAGACGTCGCAAGATTGTTTGAGCGAGTTTTGCAGATCGACCCATCCGTGCCCGGCGCGCTTCCAGCAGTGGAATTTGCGCCCAGAGACTTCCAAGTGGCCGGGGCAATGGACCGTGTCGTCGGTGCCGATCAGCCCTTCTTCCAAGGCGGCCATCGCCGTCATCATTTTGAACGTCGATCCCGGCGGGTAAGCGCCCTGCACTGTCTTTGAGGCCAGAGGGCGGAATTTGTTGTTTAACAGCCCGTTATAATCCGTGGTCGAAATACCGCCCACGAACAGGTTGGGATCATAGGTCGGCGCCGATGCGATGGCGAGCAAATCGCCATTTGTCACGTCCATGACAACGGCGCTGGCACTTTCATTCAACAAACGAGCCTGAACGTAGCTTTGCAAACCTGAGTCGATTGTCAGTTGCAGATCAGCGCCTTGTGTCCCTTCGCGGCGGTCCAATTCGCGCATGACGCGACCTGTGGCGTTCACTTCGACGCGTTTGGCACCGCCTTTGCCACGCAACAGTGTTTCGGCCTTGGCCTCGACACCGACTTTGCCAATCTGGAACCGGGGGATGCGAAGCAACTGGTCGGGGTCTTCTAGGCGATCAAGGTCGTAGTCGCTGACCGGGCCAACATAGCCCAACACATGGGCATAGTCCGACCCAAACGGGTAAACGCGGGTCAATCCCACCTCGGGTGTGACGCCGGGCAAAGCGGGGGCGTTGACGCTGACGCGGCTAAGGTCGTCCCATGTGACCTCGTCCGCGACCGTGACGGGCAAGAAAGGGGCAGAGCGTTTCATCTCGGCCTTTGCGCGTTCGATTTCTTCTTCATTCAATGCGACGACTCTGCCAAGACGCGAAAGCACTTCTTCGATGTCGCCGGCATCTTCGCGCACGGCCACGATGCGATAGCTGGGCACATTGCGGGCAAGCGGCACGCCATTGCGGTCAAACACCTCGCCACGGGCGGGGGGGATGATGCGGATATTGATGCGGTTTTCTTCGGCCAACAGGCGAAATTGGTCGGCTTGGTCAACTTGCAGAAACTGCATGCGCGCACCAAGTCCGCCAACAAAAGCCAACTGCACGCCGCCCAAAATCGCAGCGCGTCGCGAAATCAGCCGGTGGCTGGCTTCGACATCCTGACGGGGGCGTTTCACGAACGTACTCCTTTGCCACCAAGTTCGTCTGGCGCCGCCTTGCGCACGCCCAACACACCATGGGTGATCGCGATCACCAGTGGATAGGCGATGATAGTCGCAACCGCTTGCAAAAGCAGCGGCCCAAAGGCAGGTGCATCGATCAAAAGAACGGCATGAACGACGCGGTAAGCGACTGCGATGCCGATGATCCAAATGGCGACGGATGCGATTTCGGCCATCAGGGTCGCATCCCGCAGTCCGCGAGATTGCCCCTTAAGGTTTTCACTGGCGATCAATGCCAGCACGGCCCACAACCCCGGTGGGCGTTGCAGCAAAAGATCCGTCAACAAAAAGGCCCCGGCCAGCAACAATGGCGGAACATATTCGGGGCGCCGCACGCTCCATGCAAAGGCAAAGCACAGCGTAAAGTCGGGCCAGATCAAGCCGCCAGTCGAGGTTTGCAGTGGCAAAAGGTGAAAGAACAGGATCGTCAACATCAACAATGCAAAGCCAGCGCGCATCACCCAAAGCCGCGAGGAGGCGTGATCGCTCATTGCGTCACCTCGCTTAGCTCTGGGGGCAAAGCGCTTGCATCGGGGCCAAGAACGTCATTTTCGTCCGACACGGGTTCGTTGCCATAATGGCGCAACACGCGCAAAAATTCCAACCGTTCATAATCGGCGGCCAAGCGCACACGCAGCCGCCCACCGGGGTCAGCGGCGACTTGGCCCAGCAGCAAACCAGCAGGGAAAACACCGCCATCGCCGCTGGTCACAACACGGTCGCCGGGGCGTACAAGGTCGGGGTTTTCCAGAAAATCAATAGGCGGCGCGGCCGAGTTGTCACCCGCCACGATGGCGCGCTGCCCTGATGGTTGGATGACCGCCGGGATGCGGCTGGAAGCGTCGGTGACCAAAATGACCCGGGCCGTATTTTGTGCGACCCCCGAAATGCGACCCACAAGGCCGATCCCGTCCATCGTCGCCCATCCTTCGACAATGCCATCACGTGCACCGACATTCAGCAGCACCGACTGTCGGAACGGAGAACCAGAATCGGCCAGAACAACGCCCGTGATATAGGTCAGGCGTGGGTCAAGGCGCACGTTATTCAAATCCAACAGCCGCGCGTTTTCCTGTTCCAATTGTAGGGCGGCTTCTTTCCAAGCTTCCATCTGGCGCAATTCGCGGCGCAGTTCGGTGTTCTGTTCCGCGATCCGGTTATAGCTTTGAAAGTCGCGGATCAGATTAACAGTGCCGGTCACCGGGGCCATGGCCCACTCCATGTTGGGCACGATGGTGTCCGTCACCTGCGCACGGAACCGTTCGACCCGTGGGCTATCGATCCGCCACAACAAAAACACAGCCGACAAAGCCAAGACCATGACAGCAAAAATCAGCCGCCGAAGCGGGCCACCATAGTCAACAGTGTTGCGGTCCTTGGCCAAGGGCGTCTCACCTTAAGTCGGGTCGCTATATGGTCGGCGATTTGCCCCGTTGGGGCAAGTCAACAGTCTGTTGCCGGGCTGTTAACTGTCGTAATCGATCGCATGGCGCAATTGTTTTTCAAATTCCAGCGCCTTGCCGGTGCCAAGCGCGACGCAGTTCAGCGATTCGTCGGCGATAGATACCGCAAGGCCGGTCTGCTCGCGCAGGGCTAAATCCAGATCGCCCAACAGCGCCCCGCCACCTGTCAGCATCACGCCGCGGTCCACGATATCGGCCGCAAGGTCCGGCGGCGTGGTTTCTAGGGCGGTCATCACGGCTTCGCAGATTTGTTGCACGGGTTCGGCAAGGGCTTCGGCGATTTGTGCTTGGGTGACTTCGATTTCTTTTGGTACGCCATTCAGTAGGTCGCGGCCCCGAATTTGCATCGAGGTGCCACGGCCATCATCGGGCATGCGCGCTGTGCCGATGGATGTTTTGATCCGTTCGGCGGTGGTTTCACCCACCAACAGGTTCTGCTGTCGGCGCAAATAGGAAATGATGGCCTCGTCCATGCGGTCACCACCGACGCGCACGGATCGCGCGTAAACGATGTCGCCAAGGGACAGAACTGCGACTTCGGTTGTCCCGCCGCCGATATCCACAACCATGTTGCCGGTTGGGTCGGTGATGGGCATGCCCGCGCCGATGGCCGCTGCGATCGGTTCGGCAATTAGGCCGGCACGGCGTGCTCCGGCAGACAACACCGACTGACGGATCGCACGTTTTTCAACAGGTGTTGCGCCATGCGGAACGCACACGATGATCTTGGGCTTGGAAAAGGTCGACCGTTTGTGAACCTTTCGGATGAAATGTTTGATCATCTCTTCGGCGGTATCAAAGTCGGCAATGACCCCTTCGCGCATCGGGCGGATCGCCTCGATCGAGCCGGGCGTGCGGCCCAACATCAACTTTGCATCTTCGCCCACGGCCAGCACTTTTTTCACGCCTTCCTTGATGTGGTAAGCCACAACCGAAGGCTCTGACAGCACGACACCTTTGCCTTTGACGTAGATAAGAGTGTTGGCCGTTCCGAGATCAATCGCCATATCAGACGAGAACAATCCGCGCAAATTTCCGAATATCGACATGCCCGTACATCCTGTCTTTTGTTGGCCGCAAGAAATTGAGGCCCGCGACTCGGAACAAGGCGCGGGCGCTCGTGTTATAGGCGCGAGTTTAGAGGGGCGAAAGGGTGGAAAGCGGACGGTTATGTGCGGTCTGCCGCCAATAACCCCACGGAGTTGAAGTTTTTTTGTAAGAGACGTGAATAAGTTCCGACCTTGAGCCGTTTATACCATGAAGGGACCCGGTTCGGGTTCTGCAATGAAGTTAGGGAGGTTTTTATGAAAATGTTACGCAATGCCGCTTTCGGGTTTGGTTTGGTGCTGGCCGCTGCAAGTGCGCAAGCCCAGACATGGACGCTGGAATCTAGCGCGTCCAAGCTGGCGTTTGGGTCGATCAAGTTTAACGATCTTGGTGAGGTGCACAGCTTCAAATCTATCGACGGCGCGGTTGCTGAAGATGGGACTGTGACGCTTGGCATTGATCTGTCATCCGTCGAGACCAACATCGACATCCGCAACGAACGCATGATGGAATTTGTTTTTAAGAATGCACCGCGCGCCACAGTGACAGCCCAGATCGATATGGGCGCTTTGGAAACCCTTGGAGTTGGCGATAGCACGGTGATCGAGGCAGACGGTGTTGTCAGCTTGATCGGCAATGAGGTGGACCTTTTTGGCGACCTGTTTGTGTTGCGTTTGGCGACAGACAAAGTGCTGGTGACCACGGATAGCATGATCTTTCTGACCACTGCGGATGCTGGAATTGATGGGGGCGTGGATAAACTAAAAGAATTGGCAGATCTGCCGATCATCAGTCGCGCTGTTCCAGTAACGATGCGTTTGATTTTTGACGCAGACAGCTGAAGACTTGCGTAAAAGGCGGTGCGCGTGTGGCGCGCACCGCTGACATCAGTTGACGTCTTTGTAGCTGACTTCCGGGGTGTCTTTGCCCGTTTTTTCGCGGCGTACAAGCAGACGGTTCAATGCGTGAATATAGGCGCGTGTGCTGGCCACGACCGTGTCCGTATCGGCGGATTGGCCTGTGACGATGCGCCCGTCTTCCTCCATTCGCACCGACACAGTCGCTTGTGCATCCGTGCCTTCGGTCACGGCGTGCACTTGGTACAGCTGTAGGCGGGCGGAATGTTCGATCAGTGTTTTGATGCAGTTAAACGATGCGTCCACTGGGCCATCGCCAGTTTGAGTGGTGCTTTCGTCCGCCCCATCGATGTTCAGTGTCATTTGCGCCTCTTGCGGTCCTTCGGTCCCGCAAACGACACGCAAAGACACCAGCTTGATCCGGTCTTCTTCGGCATCGGTGCTGGTGCGCATCAGTGCGATCAGGTCATCTTCGTAGATTTCCTTTTTGCGATCGGCCAATGCTTTGAAGCGTACAAAGACGTCTTTCAATTGGTTGTCGCCCAGTTCAAACCCGAGGTCTTCGAGTTTGGAGCGCAGCGCCGCGCGGCCTGAATGTTTGCCCATGACGATATTGGTTTCTGTCAGACCAACATCTTCGGGGCGCATGATTTCAAACGTTTCCGCGTTCTTTAACATGCCGTCTTGGTGGATGCCGGACTCATGAGCAAAGGCGTTCTTGCCAACGATGGCCTTGTTGAATTGCACCGGAAAGCCGCTGACGGTCGCGACACGGCGCGAGATATTCATGATCTTGGTGCTGTCGATGCCAGTGCGGAACGGCATGATGTCGTTGCGCACCTTCAGGGCCATCACGACCTCTTCCAACGCTGTGTTGCCTGCGCGTTCACCAAGGCCGTTGATTGTGCATTCGATCTGACGCGCGCCTGCTTCGACGGCGGCAAGGCTGTTTGCCGTCGCCATGCCTAGATCGTTGTGACAGTGCGTGGCAAAGACGATTTCATCCGCGCCGGGCACATTTTCGAGCAGCTTGGAGATCAAGTCGGCACTTTCGCGTGGTGCCGTATACCCAACGGTGTCGGGGATGTTGATCGTGGTGGCGCCCGCTTTGATCGCGATTTCGACCACGCGGTACAGATAATCAAGTTCGGTGCGTGTGGCGTCCATGGGCGACCATTGCACGTTGTCACACAGGTTGCGCGCGTGGGTGACGGTTTGTTCGATCCGTTCGGCCATCTCATCCATCGTCAGGTTGGGAATGGCGCGGTGCAGCGGCGAGGTGCCGATAAACGTGTGAATGCGTGGTTTTTTCGCGTGCTTGACCGCTTCCCAACAGCGATCGATATCGCCAAGCTGGGCGCGGGCAAGCCCGCAAATCACGGACGTGTTGGCGTTTTTGGCGATCTCGCTGACGGCGTTAAAATCGCCTTCGGAGGCGATGGGAAACCCGGCTTCGATAATATCGACGCCCATGTCATCCAGCAGTCCGGCGATTTCAAGCTTTTCTGCGTGGGTCATGGTCGCGCCAGGGGACTGTTCGCCGTCGCGCAGGGTGGTGTCAAAAATGACAACGCGGTCTTGGGTTTTGTCGTCTTGGGTCATTTTGGTATCTCTTTTTGAGTGCTGTTCCTGAAGCCTTGGGCGCGCGGGCTATCCTCTGAGCGGGCGCGCCAACTGGCTGCGCTCAGAGGCGGGTTAGGAGCAGTAGGTCACGCAACAACGCGCCCAAAAGGCGTGCGTCGAGGGTATGTGTGGCCTGTGTCATGTGCGCAGTTATACCGTGCGTTGATTAAATGGGAAGGGTGGTTTTTGTATGAACAGTGGATTTGCATATTTATGGAACAATGAAGGTGGTTTGTCCGTCTGTGTGATCTAGGTGAGGTTGTATGGAACAGGTATTAATTATTGGGGCATCCGGCGGGATCGGATCGGCCCTTGCGCGTGGGTTTGAGACACGAGGGGCGCAGGTGGATCGTCTGTCGCGTTCAGGCGATGGGTTTGATGTGACGGATGAAATGTCTATCGCGGCCCATTTGTCAGGGCGCGGCGTGTATGATCGCGTAATTGTCGCGACAGGTGCTTTGGAAATCGGCGGGGCTGCGCCTGAAAAGACGATTAAGCGCTTAAACGCTGTCGCGATGGCGGAACAATTTGCTTTAAATGCGATTGGGCCTGCATTGGTTTTATCTCATGCGCATGCATTGTTGCCGCGGGAACGGCCGTCGGTTTTGGCTGTTTTGTCCGCGCGCGTGGGATCGATTGGTGACAACCGTATTGGTGGGTGGGTCAGTTACCGCGCGGCCAAGGCGGCGGTGAACCAGATTGTGCACACAGCGGCCATTGAACTGGCGCGCACGCACAAGCACGCGGCGGTCGTCGCCATGCATCCGGGCACAGTGGCAACATCGTTCACTGAACAATATTTGAACCGTCATCCGTCTGTTTCGCCCTCAGTTGCGGCTGAAAACTTGATCGACGTCATGGGTCGTTTGCAAGCCGGGCAAACGGGGCAGTTTTTTGATTATTCGGGTGCGAGTGTCCCGTGGTGAAACGCCTGATCCTGATCCTTGGGGATCAATTGAGCATGGATATTGGGGCCCTGCGTCAGGCGCGCAAGGATCGCGATGTGATTGTCATGGCCGAGGTGGCCGAAGAGGGGAGCTATGTTGCGCACCATCCCAAAAAGATCGCACTTGTCCTTGCATCGATGCGTAAGTTTGCAAAGCGCTTGCGCGAAAACGGGTGGCAGGTTGCCTATTGCGAGTTGGACGATACGCGAAATACGCAATCTATACCGGGCGAGTTAATCCGCCGCGCGGCGCAGTTTGGCACCTCTGATGTCGTCGTGACGCGGCCCGGTGAATTTCGCCTGATTGGCGCACTTGAAAACTGCCCGTTGGATGTGACGCTTTTGGAAGATGACCGTTTCATCGCCTCGCATGCTGAATTTGAGGCATGGGCCGCGGGGCGAAAATCACTGCGGATGGAGTATTTTTACCGCGATATGCGTCGCAAGACGGGGTTGTTGATGGATGGCGACAAGCCTGCGGGGGGCAAGTGGAATTACGACCACGACAATCGCAAACCAGCCCCCGAAGATGTTGCCTTTTCTGGGCCATTGCAATTCACGCCTGATCAGATCGTCAATGATGTGTTGGATTTGGTCGAGGCCCGGTTTGGCCACCATTTTGGTGATTTACGACCGTTCTGGTTTGCGACGGATCGCGAACAGGCGCAGCACGCGTTGGCGCATTTCGTGCGTCACGGGCTTGCGCGGTTTGGGGATTATCAGGACGCAATGCTAGCGGACAATCAGTTCCTTTATCATGCGCTTGTGTCACCTTATTTGAACATCGGCTTGCTTGACCCACTTGAGGTTTGCCGCGCCGTCGAAGACGCGTGGAAGGCGGGCCACGTGCCAATCAACGCGGCCGAAGGGTTCATACGGCAAGTCATCGGATGGCGCGAATATGTGCGCGGCATCTATTTCCACGAGGGGCCAGAATACGCGCAACGAAATGCGTTGGACCATCAGCGGTATTTGCCGGATTTCTATTGGGGCGCACAGACAAACATGCGCTGCATCTCCAAAGCCGTTGGGCAAACAAAGTCAGAGGCATATGCCCACCACATCCAACGCCTTATGGTGACAGGTAACTTTGCGTTGCTGGCAGGGATCGATCCGACCGAGGTGTCTGAGTGGTATCTGGCCGTTTACGCAGACGCGGTTGAATGGGTCGAGGCGCCCAATGTTGTTGGTATGTCGCAGTTTGCAGATGGAGGGGTCATCGCGTCAAAACCTTATGTGTCATCAGGGGCTTACATCAACCGCATGTCGGATTATTGCAAAGGGTGTCACTATAAGGTCAGTGTCAAAACGGGGGAAGGGGCGTGCCCTTTTAACCTGTTGTATTGGCACTTTTTGGACCGCCACCGCGATCGGTTTTCCAACAATGCGCGGATGGGCAACATGTACCGCACGTGGGATCGAATGGATGATACCAAACGCGAAACGGTGCTGGCAGAGGCAAAGGCGTTCTTGGAACGCATGGATCAAGGCGGGCTGGTCTGAGCAGTCAGTTTGCAGGCTTTAACAGCGGCCCGATTACCTCGATCCGGTTGGTCCACAGGATGCCATCGAAATGGGCCGGGACACGGGACAGGGTGGTTGCGTCGTCAATACCGCTCGAAAAACCTGAGCCATCGTAAGGCCCCCAAAGAATGACATCTGTTCCTACGTGTTTCATGCGTTTGGTGAATTTGTAGGGCCAGCCCCATAAGAAATGGCCATAATCCATTGGGACGGCAACCAACGTTGCGTGGCACGCGTCGGGCACATATCCCGTCCATCCCATCAATGCATAATGCAGCAGACACTTCTTGAGCGCAGGTCGGTCAAAGCCACGCAATGCGGTGACGGCACGCGTCGGCGCGGCTCCGCCATAGACGCCGAACATTTGTGTGGTGGACCCAATGGTGCCCAACATTGACGCTAAATACCTGCCTTCGGATGCCCGATTGCTTTTGAAATTGATCAGATATTGTCCGCCGAGGTTTGCGTCCAGAACACCTTGTAGCGTTGGCATTTCGCCAATGGCGGTCCCACGCAGTGGAAAGGTCTGCCCGTCAGCGCTGTACCTGTATCCCAGATCAAGGGTGCTGAGGTATTCAAACGACTGTTTATGCGTGACGCCCGCGCCGTTCGTTTGGCAATCCAGCGTCCAATCGTGAAAAACGGCAAAGGTGTTGTCTGACGTCAAATGCACGTCTAGTTCGACAATATCTGCACCAAAATCAAACGCAGCCTGCATGGACCGAATGGTATTTGCGATAAAATCGTGTTGCGGTGCTGCGATGGATTGCGCGGTGCATGTGTCGTTTCCGCGCCCCTCACCGGCATAGATTTGATGTACTCCGCGATGTGCCAGTAAACGAGGCGTTTGTTCGGGCGGTATGGGCACGAACAGCGATGTGTTGTTCAACCAAAGTCCGGCCACAATGACCGTCAAAGCGATAAGCGCGCGCTTAAGGGTCATCCGCGATACACGTTTCAAACGCATCAATATCGCGTTCTTCGCTGATCTTTGCGCTGCAAGTTGACACTTTTTGCACGCATAGCACATCCAACTTAGGGAACTGGCAAGCGGTCATCGCGGCCAAAAGCGCTTGGGATGCGGCGTCTTCCCATTCAGAACCCGCCGCCGCGCCATCCATCGAGACGCCCAATGCTTGGGCTATAGGGGTTGCTGCGCCGTCCATGCTCCAACTTGTTTGCACCTGCTCACCAGTGGTCAGTGACAGGGTCGCGCTGAGGCTTGGCGCCTCGAGAAGATCGTGAAAGGTGCCAAAGGCTGGGGCTTCGCCCTGGCCGTGCCACAGCCGGTCGCGCAACATGCGTCCTGTGCTGATGGCATATTCGACAATGCGGCCTTGTTCGCTTTGGGTTTCGATCTGCTTTGCATCAAAGCCTTCGGGTGTAAGGGTGGCAACGACGCCGTTGCGGACCAAATCAGCGGTGCCGTCGGGCAGGGTGAGCAACGCGTAAATCCGTCCGATGGGATTGCGATAAAGGTGCAGGCCAAAGCCCGCGTCGTTGGTCGTGGTTGCTGCGCGCGTTTCAAAGTTTTGCAGCGGGTCAGTCCAAGATTGGACAAATTGCCAGTCCGCATAGGCGGGACTGGCAAGGCCAAGCAAGGCAACTGCCCAAAGGGGACGCATCAACCGCCGTCGCTTGGTGTTTCGGTTTCAGGAGTTTCCGCAGCCTCGTCGGTTTCGTTCAGCGCGCCACTGTCCCATTCACCGGTTGCCTCTTCGCCTGTGGCATAGCGCATAGTGCCGACACCTTGGCGTTTTCCGTCTTTAAAAGTGCCTTCATAAATATCGCCGTTGTCGTAGGTCGCTGTGCCCTGTCCGTCTATTTCTCCGCGCGTCCACGCGCCGTCATAGACAAAGCCGGACGCCATTTCGATCTTGCCTTTGCCGTGGCGCTGGCCTGCTTCGAATTGGCCAGAATAAACCGTGCCGTCGGGATAGGTCGCGGTGCCTTGTCCGTGGCGCTGGCCGTCCAGCCATGCGCCTTCGTAACGGTAACCATCGGCATAGGTCATCACGCCTTGGCCGTCATTGCGTGCGTTCTTGAACCCGCCCTCATAGACAACGCCGTTGGGATAGGTGGCTTTGCCAGTGCCTTCGATCACGCCTGCGACCCAGTCGCCTTCGTAGGTAGAGCCGTCGGTGTAGGTGATTTTACCGTTGCCATCAGACAAGTCGTCTTTGAATTGACCTTCGTAGACAGCGCCATCGGGATAGGTGACGCGGCCCTGACCTTCGATTTGTCCTTCGGCCCATTGGCCGACATAGGTATAGCCGTCATTGCCTGTAAAGGTTCCCGCGCCCTGGCGGCGGTCATCAGCGAAATCGCCATCATAAATGTCGCCATTGGCGTAAATAACCCGTCCTTTGCCTTGGCGTTGGCCAGACACAAGATCACCCTCATAGACGTCGCCATTGGGCTGGGTCAGCGTGCCTTGGCCGTCGATTTGGCCATCTTTCCAAAGGCCGACGTAAATCAGCCCATCCGGCATGGTCAGAGTGCCGGTGCCTTGGCGCAGGCCATTATCAATTTGCCCGTCATAGATGGCACCGTCGGGGTAAGTAATGATACCGGCACCCTGTTTGATGCCATCAATCCAGTCGCCTTTGTACTCATAGCCACCGGGCGATTGCATAATACCCTTGCCGTGGTGCTTGGCATTGCGGAATTCGCCTTCGTAGCGCACGCCGTTGGCATAAAGTGCCACGCCAGTGCCAAGGATAGCACCGCTGGCCCAGTCACCTTCGTAGGTGCCGCCATCGGCAAATGTGATTTTGCCGAATCCGTCGGGTTTGCCTTTGGAAAACGTGCCTTCGTAGACGGACCCATTCGGGAACCGCGCGCTGCCGGTCCCTTTGATTTCGCCGTCGACCCAATCGCCCGTGTATTCATAGCCGTTGGGCAGGCGGTAGGTGCCTTGCCCATGTTGTAGGCCACCGCGAAAGGTGCCTTCGTAGATGCCGCCATCGTCATATTGCTTGGTGAGCACATCACCTGATTGTGCCATGGCTGCACCGGGCAACAAAGCAAGGCAGAAGAACAAACTGCGCAAAGACATTGGCGTAACCTCTTTCGGATTCGTTAGCTTGTGGATTTGTGCAAGCGCCGTGAGGTTAAGACAGGGGCGCGCGAGGGGCAATGCCTTAACTATTTGATTGCAAATGTTATGCAGGAGGGGGGCCAGCCCCCCGTCGCGGATGCGACTCCCCCCGAGGTATTTGTGACCCAAAGAAGATGCGGGCGCGGCGTTTAGGGTGGGTTTCCTTGGGCCTGCTTTCTGTTACATCCTGTTCGACGTTGAAGGAGTGCCCAAATGGCCGACACATTCCGCATTACTTTGGGGCAGTTGAACCCGACGGTGGGTGATATTGCTGGCAACGCTGTCAAAGCGTTTGATGCTTGGGAGGCCGGGCGGGCGGCGGGTGCTGATTTGGTTGCTTTGCCAGAGATGTTTATCACGGGTTACAACGCTCAAGATCTTGTGATGAAGCCTGTGTTTCATGCGGCCGCGATGCAAGCGGTTAAAGATTTGGCTGTGAAATGCGCTGATGGGCCAGCTTTGGCCATTGGCAGCCCGTGGGTTGAGGGTGACGCGCTGTTTAACGCCTATCTCATTTGCAAAGGCGGTAAGATTGCAAGCCGTCTGTTAAAGCATCACTTACCCAATGAGACGGTGTTTGATGAGGTGCGGATCTTTGATGCGGGGCCCTTGGGTGGTCCTTATTCGGTTGGCGACACCCGCGTTGGCAGCCCGATTTGCGAAGATGCGTGGCACGAAGATGTGGCTGAAACTTTGGCTGAAACGGGTGCCGAATTCCTGTTGGTGCCCAATGGTTCGCCCTATTATCGCGGCAAGTTTGATACACGGATCAATCACATGGTTTCGCGTGTGGTCGAGACCGGGTTGCCGTTGATTTACCTAAATATGGTTGGTGGGCAGGACGACCAAGTGTTTGATGGTGGTAGTTTTGCGTTGAATCCCGGCGGAAAGTTGGCAGTGCAATTGCCAACCTTTGATGAAATCGTCACCCATGTTGATCTTAAACACGGCCCGGATGGCTGGCGTGTGCAAGACGGCGAAAAGGCCGCGCATGCGGACGAATGGGAACAAGATTACCGCGTGATGGTAACGTCTTTGCGTGATTATTGCGGTAAAACCGGCTTTAAAAAGGTTCTGCTTGGCATGTCTGGTGGCGTGGACAGTGCCTTGGTTGCTACCATCGCTGTTGACGCGTTGGGGCCGGACAATGTGCGGTGTGTGATGTTGCCCTCTGAGTACACTTCGCCCCATAGCCTTGAGGACGCCGAGGCCTGCGCCAAGGCGCTGGGTTGTCGCTATGATTACGTGCCGATTGCCGACACACGGGCAGCGGTGACATCCACGCTTGCGCCTTTGTTCGAAGGGTTTGAGGCCGACCTGACCGAAGAAAATGTGCAAAGCCGCATACGTGGTCTGCTGCTTATGGCCCTATCCAACAAGTTTGGCGAAATGCTGCTGACCACTGGTAATAAATCCGAAGTCGCTGTGGGCTATGCTACGATTTATGGCGATATGGCGGGCGGCTATAACCCGATCAAAGACCTGTATAAAACGCGCGTGTTTGAGACCTGCCGCTGGCGCAATGCCAACAAGCGCGATTGGATGATGGGCAACGCAGGCGAGGTGATCCCTGACCGGATTATCACCAAGCCCCCAAGTGCAGAGTTGCGCGAAGATCAGAAAGACAGCGACAGCTTGCCGGATTATCCAGAGTTGGACGCGTTGTTGACCCTGTTGGTGGATGAAAACGGATCGATCGCGGATTGCGTTGCAGCGGGCTTTGATGCGGACACCGCGCGCAAGATCGAGAAGTTGATCTATCTGAGCGAATACAAGCGCTTTCAGTCTGCGCCCGGTGCGCGGCTGACCAAAGGCGCGTTTTGGTTGGATCGGCGATACCCCATTGTGAACCGCTGGCGTGACCCTTCATAGGGCGCGCTACACAGGGATGTGAGTTGTGCCTTTGCTGCTAGGCCGCATGGTGGTGTTGTCTTGAAAAGTAGGAGGGCGTCGATGCCTGTTGCGCAAACTTTCGTTCGTTCTGTCATCGTGGCTTTGGCGCTGGGCATTTCCGGCGCGGCGCACGCATGTGGGCCAGATACGGATTGTGAACTAGGCAACCGGCACTACCGCATCGCATTACCTGACGGGCATGATGGCGCGACCTCGGTCGGGGCGATTGTTTTTGCGCACGGCTATCGCGGCTCGGCCCGTGGCACGATGCGCAACAAGAACCTGCGGCGCATGGTGTCGGATATGGGTTTGGCCTTTATCGCGGTGAAATCGGCACGCGATGATTGGGATATTCCCGGTGCACCCAGTGATCTCAACAGCGATGGCCGTGTCGAACTTGGTTACTTTGAAAAGGTCGTGGCCGATGTCACGCGCCGTCATCATGTCGATCCTAAACGGATTATGATGTCGGGCTTTTCCGCCGGTGGCATGGTCACGTGGCAATTGGCCTGTGATCGCCCCGATCTGTTTGCAGGCTTTGCGCCTATGGCCGGTACGTTCTGGCAAGGACCACCTGCGACCTGCAAAGGCACCACAAATGTGATCCACATCCACGGAACCGAAGACCGAACCGTGCCATTGGCGGGGCGCCGGATTGGATCGACGAAACAGGGGGATGTGAATGATGTTTTGGAGTTTTATCGCAAAGAAGGTGGATTTGGGCCTATTAAAACGACGGCGGTGTCTGACGACTTAACCTGTGCGCGCCAAACCGATGCAGCCACGGATGTGTTGGAATTCTGCACCTTCAAAGGTGGCCACAGCTTCAAACGATCCTATCTAAAATACGCTTGGGATCGGCTGGCCGCTGCGGGTAAATTGTAAGGCGGAGCTGCCGCTCCGCCCAATTCTTAAAACCAACCATGTAAGGCGGAGGTGTCCTCCGCCCCCGCTGGCTTACAGCATCAATTGATAGCTGTGCGCGGCGTAGCGGTAACCACCGTCACCGTTCTTTTCCACATACCCAATGCCGGGCCATGGCATGTGGTAGCCGATGAACGCCGTGCGATCCGCGGCCATCATGTCCAGCATACGTTTGCGCGTCGCAGCGGCAGCAGCTTTGTCCATGTCAAAACGCACTTCCCATTCAGGATGCGCCAGTGACCACACATAGTGGTTTGCAAAGTCCGCACCGATGATCAGCTGTGTGCCGCTATCTTCAACCATATAGGCCATGTGACCGGGTGTGTGGCCAAAGGCCGCCATCGCTGTGATACCTGACGCAGGCGATCCGCCATCATCCAACATGGTCGTCTTTTCGGCCAAGGGTGCGACCTTGCCGTCAAAGTTCTCGTTGTCGGTGCCCGACCATGCATCAAATTCAACTGCGCCCGTTACATAGGCCGCATTGGCATAAGTCGGTGTGCCGTCCGTGGACAGGCCGCCAATGTGATCGCCGTGCATGTGCGTGATGACAACTTTATCGACTTGATCAGCGGTGTACCCAGCGGATTCAAGCGCTTGAACAGTTGCCGCGCCAGACAGACCTGTATCAAACAGAACCAATTCGCTGCCGTTGTTCACAACCGTCGGCGTGAAAAAGAACTGCGCGGCAGCGGTTGATAAGCCAGCAGCGGCAGAAACAGAATTGAAGGTTTCTGCATCCACATTCAGGCCAAAAATCTTGTGTGGGTCTTCTACGGGGCGGGTGCCCGCCAACAATGTTGTGACCTCGAAATTACCGACTTTAACGCGGCGGAAATTTTCCTGAGCGAGACCAAGCATAGGTGCGCTAGCATTTGCAGATGTGGCGGCAGCCGCCATTGGAAGTGCTGCCGCACCCAAAAGGGCAGTGCGGCGTGAAAGCATAGGAGAAGACATAGACATGTTTGGAATCCCTGTTGTGAAGTGAATTGCATACAGTAATTCATGAAAACAATCATAGCGTGTCACGGAAACTTTACCGATTCCGTTAGAAACCGCGTCAAAGGTTAAGTCCGCGCCAACTCTGTGCAAAACTGGACAAGGCGTTGCCCCTGTGACAAGGCAGGCGCAAGAGCCCGGAGAGCACATATGACAACCACCCGTTTCGCCCCGTCCCCCACAGGTTACATCCATGTCGGTAACTTGCGCACGGCATTGATGAACTATTTGATCGCACGCAAAGCAGGTGGCACGTTTGTGCTGCGCATCGATGACACGGATGCTAGCCGATCAAAAGAATCCTACGTTGACGCCATCAAGGCAGATCTTGAATGGTTGGGCCTGCACTGGGACAAAGTTGAACGCCAATCCGAACGCTTGGACCTGTATAGCGATGCCGCTGAAAAATTGCGTGCAAATGGCCGGTTTTATGAGGCGTTTGAAACGCCCGTTGAACTGGACCTGAAACGCAAAAAACAGCTGAACATGGGTAAGCCACCTGTCTATGATCGCGCTGCTTTGGCCCTAAGCGAAGCCGAAAAGGACGTGTTGCGCGCGGATCGCGGCACGGGGGTGTGGCGGTTCAAGTTGGACCAACAGCGTATTGAATGGACCGATGGGATTTTGGGCGACATCAGCATTGATGCGGCTTCGGTTTCGGATCCTGTACTGATCCGTCAGGACGGTCAGGTGCTTTATACCATTGCCTCTGTGGTTGATGATATGGGCATGGGCGTTACGGATGTGGTGCGCGGGTCTGACCACGTCACCAACACGGCCACCCAAATTCAGATTATCGAGGCGTTGGGCGGCACGGCCCCACGCTTTGCCCACCACTCGCTGTTGACCGGCCCGCAAGGCGAGGCATTGTCCAAACGCCTTGGCACATTGGCCTTGCGTGACCTGCGCGAAAGCGGTGTTGAACCGATGGCATTGTTGTCGATGATGGCGCGTCTTGGCTCGTCCGATCCGATTGAGGTCCGCAACGATATGGCGGCGTTGATCGAAGGGTTCGAGGTGTCGCGCTTTGGTACTGCCCCGACAAAATTCGATGCGGCAGACTTGTACCCGCTGACTGGGCGTTATTTGCAATCCCTGCCGCTGGAAACAGTAGCAGACCGGATCGAAGCGCTGGGCGTGCCCAGCGATAAAGCCGACGCGTTCTGGACCGTCACACGCGACAATATCGAAACGCTCAAGGATTTGGATGCGTGGTGGGCGTTGTGCCGTGATGGTGCAGACCCAGTGATCGAAGATGAAGACCGCGAATTTGTCGCCCAAGCAATGACAATGTTGCCCGAAGCGCCTTTTGACGCGGACACGTGGGGCGCTTGGACGGGTGCGGTTAAGGCGGCAACAGGGCGCAAGGGGCGTGGCTTGTTCATGCCGTTGCGCAAAGCATTGACGGGTCAAGCGCACGGGCCCGACATGGGGGCGTTGTTGCCCTTGTTGCAGGTCGTAAAGGCGCGCTGACCTTAAGGCGATGCGCTGGTTGCTGAACTGCCCTTCGGGGAGAGTTTATGTAGCAAGATGAAGCTGGGCAATCATTGCTGTTGAGCAGGCCATATTTTTCTGGACCGCGGTGGGCAATGTCGAGGTCTATTGTTGCTTTTGAACTTGCTTAAGTAAGCGATCGGTCAGCATCTGTTCTTGTGCGGACAGTTTTTGCGCGCGTGGGTAAAGCGGGGCAGCACGGTCATTATATACCGGGGTGTCCCAGCCGTCTGTTGTTGCAAAGAACGCTTCGGCCCCCGCTTCTCCGAATTCACGCAGAAAACCCTGCACCACAACATCAAGATAACTAAGCAGAATGCGATGATCGCCACTGGTGCGTTGGTGATCTGTTGGCACTTGGTAGGCGGCAATATCGGTGGCATGCGCGGTGTGCGTCACCTGCGTCGTGGTGTCGATACGGGCATAGCCGCTTTCACGCAGATCAAGTGCTGCCCAATCCGCGCCCGGCACCGTGGCGATCAGGCCATTGATGCTGTGACCGGGGGCTTGATGGATCGACAGAAACACCACATCGCGCAGGGCCGTGCGCACCCAAACGCGCCGCCATCCGTTCAACGTCGCGGTTTGCGCCTCGGGATAGCTATGGGTGGCACGGTTGACGAGGCTGCCGTAGCCAAAAAACCACGGTGTCATGCCTCGGGCAACAGACCGGCGAAATGCGTGGCAACATCGTTCCAGACGGCTTCGGATGACGCAGACAGCAAATACCCCGACGTCATAGCCGCATTGTATACGGTCCCGTCCAGCATTGCAGATTTGCCGCCCGCCTGTTGGCACAACAGAACGCCAGCGGCATGGTCCCAACTGTTCAGGTTGCTGGATAGGATGAAATCCGCAGCACCTGTCGCCAGCAGGCGATATTCATGGGCCGAACAGCGCAACGTGCCAACATAGCCAAGCGCGCCAACTTTGGACCACATCAGCGCGCGCGCGTCGTCGGACATTTGGCGGATGTGCATGTACCCGGCCATCTGATCAAGCGGCTTTGGCTCAGCGGTTTGGATCGGACGATGACGGCCCGAGCGGGTGCGCCATTCGGCAGGTGTGGTGTTGTCGGTGATGATCAGATCGTTGCCCACAGGGTCATAGATCAAGCCAAGGACTGGTTGGCCAAAGCGGCACACAGCGATGATCGTGCCAAAAAGCGGCATGCCTTTGGCGAAATTCCACGTCCCATCGACGGGATCGATGATAAAGCACAACTCGGCCTCGGCGATGCCTTTGAGAAGGTCGGGGGATTTGGAAACGGCTTCCTCTCCGATCACCAGAGCGTGGGGGAAAGCGATTTGCAAGCCGCGCGTGATCATTGCCTCGGCGGCAGTGTCGGCGGCGGTCACCAGATCGTTTTCGTCCTTTTTGGTGTCGATGTCGCCTGCATCCAACGTGCGGAAACGCGGCATGATCTCGGCCTTGGCGGCGCGGCGGATCAAGTTGATGAGTTGGGTCTTTTGGGCGGGCGATAACGGAGCGGTAACAGCCATCGGCAACTGGTTAGTCATACTGAGCCTTTCAGGTATCCAATCTGATGTGTAAATCGCATGCAGCGGCATGAGTCGCAACGCGACTTATTCGCGCCCACGCAAAACGTGAGCAGGGCGTGCCGCCAAAGGCCCCCATGCAAAGGCCAGCCCAGCAATCAACGTTGCGGTGACGCCGCCGATGATGATCGCCAAAGCAGAAGGCCAGATGATGGTATAGTCCGTGTCCATCACAAATTCGCTGACGGCCCAACCGCCGGTGATGCCAGCAGCCAGTGCGACCAGCCCAGCCCCAAGGCCCAAAAGGCCCGCCCGCAACGCAAAACTAAGCAGGATACGCCGACGCGTTGCCCCCAATGTCTTGAGAACAGCGGCTTCGTAAGTGCGCGCTTGGGTGCCCGCAGCGGCGGCGCCGATCAACACCAAAAACCCAGTCAGCAAGGTGGCTGCCGCTCCGTAGGATGTGGCAGCGGCCAAACCAGACAGCAAGTCGCTGACTCTATCGATGGCGTCACGCACACGGATGGCGGTTATGTTGGGATATGCATCTGCTAGGTCGCGCAAGATCTGCGCCTCGGCGTCATCCTCTGCATATACGGTCGAGATGAATGTGTGCGGCGCACCTTGCAGCGCGCTTGGGTTCATCGATAAAATGAACCCGATGCCTGCGGTCGAAAAATCAACTTCGCGCAACGATGTAATGGTGCCAGTGATATCGCGACCGAGGATGTTGATCGTTAGGGTGTCGCCAAGGACAATGCCCATTTCCGCGGCCTCTTCGGCGGCGAAACTGATCTGGGGCGGGCCGGTGTAGCCTTCGGGCCACCATTCACCGGCAACGATTTTGGTATTTTCAGATGGTTTTTCAGAATAGGTCAGGCCCCGATCACCCCGAACAACCCAATGATCGCCTGCGACCTCGCGGGCGGGTATGCCGTTGATCTGTGTGACCACACCGCGCAGCATCGGGGCGCTATCGACGCGGCTGACGGCGGGATCATTGTCCAATCGTTCAGAATAGCCGGGCATCTGATCTTTTTGGATGTCGACAAAGAAATAGCTGGGCGCGATGTCTGGCAGGTTGGTTGAAATGGCGTTGCGCAGGTTCCCATCGATTTGGCCCACGGATGCAAGAACCGACAGGCCAAGGCCTAAGGACAACACAACAGATGCGGCCCCTTCGCGGGTCCCTGAAATGCTGCCAAGCGCCCATCGCAGGGCAGGGCGCCCCTTGGCGCGGGGGGCTGCATAGCGCGACATCCACCGGATCGCGGTTGCGGCCAGCGCCAACAGTCCCAGCGAAAAGGCGATGCCACCCGCTGTCCAAAGCGTCAGCCGCCACGTGCCCGAAAACAGGCCTGCAAGCCCAATCAATGCGATCAATGCGATCACTATGGCGACCAAATAGCGTGGCGCCGGCAGCAAGCGTGCGCTGCCAAGGGCGTCTCGGAACAACGTGGCGGCGCGCACGTCTTCGGCCCGCGCGAGTGGCCAAAGGGTAAATATGAACGCGGTGAGTAGCCCGTAGATTGCGGATTCAAACAACGGGCGTGGGAAGATGGTAAAGTTTGCAGGGATTGGCAGGCGTGCTTCGATAACGGGGGCAAGCGCCAAAGGGATCAGCGCGCCAAGGGCAAGGCCAAGCGCAATACCAAGCAGTGACAACAGCCCGATTTGGATAAAATAGGTCTGAAAAATTGTGCTGCGTTCAGCACCAAGCGTGCGTAGCGTCGCGATAACACTGGTTTTGTCTGCCAAATAGGATCGCACCGCCGCAGACACGCCGACGCCCCCAACGGCCAAACCCGATAGGCCTACAAGGACCAAAAACGCGCCAAGTCGTTCGACGAATTGCGCCACACGCGGCGCTCCGTTGCGGGAATCCCGCCAGCGCATACCGGCATTTTCGAACTGCATTGCCGCTTGGGCCGCAAGTGCGTCGAGGTCAGTGCCTTTTGGCAATGTGATGCGGTATTTTGAATCGTAACGGGTGCCCGTGGCCAGCAGGTTGGCGTTTTCCAGACTGGACAGCAGCACGATCGTGCGCGGCCCCAGTGCAAAGCCACCAGCCGAACTGTCAGGTTCGCGAGTTAGTTCAGCCGCGAGGATAAAATCTTGGGTGCCAAGGCGAAAAGTGTCACCGACGTGTAAATCAAGTCGGTCGATCAAGGCGCGTTCCATCACGCCGCCGGGCAATCCGTTTTGATCACCAAGTGCTTGGGCCAAAGGCATGTCGGGCGTCAGTCGCACCGACCCGACCAGCGGATACATGTTGTCGACGGCCTTGATTTGCGTCAGGCCGCGTTCGGTTCCGTCAGGTGCATCCACCACTGCCATAGACCGAAAATCGGCGATCTCGGACACCGACGTGGCAAATTGGTCGATCCATGCGCGTTCTTCCGGCGTGGCAAAGCGGTAGGTGAAATCAAGTTCGGCGTCGCCGCCCAATAGGGCTGCGCCTTCGGTGACAAGGCCCGCTTCGATTGCGGAACGGACGGTGCCAACTGCGGCGATCGCCGCGACGCCAAGAGCGAGACAGGCCAGAAAGATGCGAAAGCCGCGCAGGCCTCCGCGCAATTCGCGCCGAGCAAATCGGATAGACGTGGAAAGGCTCATTCTGCGGCGGCCTTTTCTGGCATTTCGATTTTGCCATCGGCCAATCGGATCACTCGATCACAGCGGCTGGCGAGTTCGGGTGCGTGGGTGACCAACACCAACGTCGCGCCGTGGCGATCGCGCAAAGAAAACAACAAATCCATGATCGCAGTGCCGTTGATGCCATCAAGATTGCCAGTGGGTTCGTCTGCCAGCAGAATTTCGGGCCGCGTGACAGAGGCCCGCGCCAACGCGACACGTTGCTGTTCGCCACCCGACATCTGGCTTGGGTAATGGCCAGAGCGATGTGACAGGCCAACGGCATCCAGTTCAGCCTGTGCCCGTTCAAATGCATCTTTGGCACCTGCCAATTCCAGCGGTGTGGCCACATTTTCCAGCGCGGTCATTGTGGGGATCAGGTGGAAAGACTGGAACACGACGCCCATGTGACCGCGGCGAAAGCGGGCGAGTGCGTCTTCGTTCATGGCGGTCAAATCTTGACCCAAGGCATGGATCGTACCACCGGTTGCGCGTTCGAGCCCGCCCATGATCATCAGCAGCGAAGACTTGCCCGAACCAGAGGGGCCGACCAAGCCCACGGTCTCCCCTCGGGTGATGTCGAGTGTCAGCCCATGCAAAATATCGACCCGCCCGGCATTGCCATCAAGGCTGAGTGCCGCATTATTGAGAGAGAGGACTGGATCTGACATCAAACGGCACCTTTATTGTCTGTTACTGATCCATATGGAGGTCTTATTGGCATGAGCAAGGTATTAGGCACGATTGTTATGGTTTTTTGGCCGGGATTTGTTGCCGCCCAAGACATCACGATTGCGGCATTGGGGGACAGCTTAACGCAAGGCTATGGGCTTTCTGCGCCGGACGGTTTTGTGCCGCAGCTCGATGCGTGGCTTCAGGCGCAAGGGAAAGAGGTCAAGCTTATCAACGCAGGTGTGTCGGGGGATACCACGGCAGGCGGCTTGTCGCGGATCGATTGGACACTGACGCCTGATGTGGATGCGGTGATTGTGGCGCTTGGGGGCAACGATCTGCTGCGGGGTATCGAACCTGCTGTCAGCCGCGCTAATCTTGATGGCATTCTAAAAGCGGCGGCTGCAGCGGACGTGGATGTTTTGTTGGTGGGTATGCAAGCGCCGGGTAACTTTGGGCCGGAATACAAAGACGTATTTGACGCCATTTATCCGGACCTAGCGGCGGCTTATGGCACTGAATATGCGGTCAGCTTTTTCGAGGGGCTTGGTGGTCCAAACCTAGATCCCGCGACATTGAGCCCGTTTTTGCAACCCGACGGCATTCACCCGAATGCGGATGGGGTCGCGAAGATTGTCGGGGCGTTGGGGCCGCATGTTGTGGACTTAATCGCGCGGGTAGAATGATGCGAAGGGCGCTGCGCGACGACATTTTTTAGGGGCTCTGCCCCGTCCTTGCGGACTCCCCGAGGTATTTTTAGACCCAAAGATGATAGTTGTGGATCTTGGGTGTGTGGGTTGATCCCTGCCGTTGCCGTGGGGCAATGGTGGCGGTTTTGTGGATGTTAAACGACGGACGGAAAGTGTCCGGAACCAGTTCGGTCCTTTGCGGGCGATGTATGGCAGGAATGGGCGTTATCTTTGGTCGCGCATGTTTGGGCTGCGGGCAGGCGGCAGTGCGCCGGAACATCGGTTGGTGCGCCTATTTGAACAAGTCCCACAATTGTTTGCCGATTAAAGCTGCCCACCTGCATGACGGGCGCTTAAACTTTGTGCCCGCTGTATAATGGCCCAATGGGTTGGTTGGTCAGGCCAGCGCGAGGTTCACAGCGCTTTCGCGGCCGTCACGGCCAGCTTCAGCTTCCAATTCGAATGTGACTTTTTGATTGTCGGCCAGCCCGGTCAAGCCCGAACGTTCGACTGCTGAGATGTGGACAAAGATGTCTTTGCCGCCGTCTTCGGGTGCGATAAAGTCGTAGCCTTTGGTCGTGTTGAACCATTCGACGGTACCATTTGCCATGGTGGATGCTCCTTTTTTTGATCTGCCCGCGATTTGCGGCAGCATGGCGTCGTCATGTGATCGAGTGGCTGAGCCGATAGGTGCAGTGGGTCGATAGATGATGCAGCGTCCTAATATTTGAGCGATTTTTCAGTTTTTCAAGTATTTCGAGATTTCCCAGATCAACCGGGAAAATTGCTGCTTCCTTAGGCAAAGACAAACTTCTGTGCGTCGAAAATATTTTTACCAGTTGATAAAAATATTCCTCTGTGAGAGCGTTTGCCCTGAAATCATTGTTGCGATGGAGCGGATATGACGAACTCTCCTTTCACGCCTGGGGTTGCGGCGGAGCGCCTAGCTGACCCGGCCTATGCGGAAAACTTTTCCGATCTGCACCCGGCTTTGGATACGCATGAGGCGCTTGTCGCGGCGGATCGTTGCTATTTTTGCCATGACGCGCCGTGCATTACGGCGTGCCCAACGGATATCGATATTCCGTTGTTTATTCGGCAGATCGCGACTGGCACACCGGATGCGGCGGCCAAAACGATCCTGTCGCAGAACATTATGGGGGGCATGTGTGCACGTGTTTGCCCGACCGAGACGTTGTGCGAACAGGTCTGTGTGCGTGAGGTTGCCGAGGGTAAGCCGGTGCTGATCGGTCAATTGCAGCGCTTTGCTACGGATCATTTGCAAATCCAAGATGTGCACCCTTTTGAACGTGCTGACGCCACTGGCAAGACTGTGGCTGTTGTTGGCGCGGGGCCTGCGGGCCTTGCCTGTGCACATCGTTTGGCAATGCTTGGTCATGATGTTGTTGTGTATGATGCGCGTTCAAAGCCCGGAGGGTTAAACGAATACGGGATCGCGACCTATAAGACGCCGGCAGGGTTTGCGCAGGCCGAGGTCGAGTGGTTGTTGGGCATTGGCGGTATCACGGTTGAGCACGGCAAGGTGATGGGCCACGATGTGACTTTGGATGGGTTGAAGGCTGATTTTGATGCCGTGTTCCTTGGAATGGGATTGGGTGGTGTCAATGGGCTAGCGGTTGAAGGCGGCGATAAAGATGGTGTCTTGGATGCCGTTGATTTCATTTCTGATTTACGGCAGGCAGCGGATATATCGGCGTTGCCTGTTGGGCGCGAAGTGGTGGTTATTGGTGGTGGCATGACTGCTGTCGATGCCGCTGTTCAGGCCAAGCTGTTGGGCGCGCTGAACGTTACCTTGGCCTATCGCCGTGGACGTGACCGGATGAACGCGAGCGTATTCGAACAGGACTTGGCCGCGTCTAAAGGTGTGCGGATCATGACGCACGTGGTGCCAAAAGAGATCATCGGCAACGGCGCGGTGCGTGAAATCGAATTTGAGTATGTGAATGCTGACATGAGCGGCACAGGCCAGACGGTACGTGTGCCTGCGGATCAGGTGTTGCGTGCGATTGGGCAAACGCTTGACGGTGAAGCCTTGCCCGCGTTGGAGCGCGGCAAGATTGCGGTGACGAATGCGGGACGCAGTTCGATTGACGGTGTTTGGGCGGGCGGCGATTGCGCCACCGGTGGCGACGATCTGACCGTGACGGCGGTTGCGGAAGGGCGTGATGCCGCCATGGACATTCATACAGTTTTGACAGGGGTGGCGGGGTAAACCCCGCCTTACGGGAGCAAGCATATGGCAAATCTTGAAAGCGATTTTGTAGGGATCAAATCCCCGAACCCGTTCTGGCTGGCCTCGGCCCCGCCCACGGACAAGGAATACAACGTTCGCCGTGCCTTTGAGGCTGGTTGGGGTGGCGTGGTTTGGAAAACCTTGGGGTCCGAAGGGCCGCCTGTCGTGAACGTGAATGGCCCGCGCTATGGCGCTATCTACGGGGCGGATCGTCGGCTGTTGGGATTGAACAACATTGAGCTGATCACCGACCGCGATCTGTATACGAACCTTGAAGAAATCAAGCGCGTAAAAGCCGATTACCCGGATCGCGCCATCATCGTGTCGATCATGGTGCCTTGTGAGGAAGAAGCGTGGAAGGCGATTCTGCCCTTGGTCGAAGATACCGGCGCGGATGGCATTGAACTGAACTTTGGCTGCCCACACGGAATGTCCGAGCGTGGAATGGGCGCAGCTGTCGGCCAAGTACCTGAATACATTGAAATGGTGACGCGCTGGTGCAAACAGTATTACTCGAAACCCGTTATCGTGAAGCTGACGCCTAATATCACAGACATCCGCAAACCCGCTGCCGCCGCTAAGGCTGGTGGGGCGGATGCGGTGAGCCTGATCAACACGATCAATTCGATCACCTCGGTCGATTTGGACACGATGTCGCCTGAACCTTCGATTGACGGCAAGGGGTCGCACGGCGGGTATTGTGGCCCAGCGGTCAAGCCGATCGCCATGTCCATGGTGTCTGAAATTGCACGCGGCGCGGATACGGCTGGTATCCCGATTTCAGGTATTGGTGGCATCACCACCTGGCGTGATGCGGCAGAGTTTATCACGTTGGGCTGTGGTAATGTGCAGGTGTGCACAGCGGCAATGACCTATGGCTTTAAAATCGTTCAGGAAATGATCAGCGGTCTGTCGGAATGGATGGACGAAAAGGGTCACACCAGTATTGATGATTTCTGTGGCGCGGCCGTGCCAAACGTGACGGATTGGCAGTATTTGAATCTTAACTACATCGCCAAAGCCAAGATTGACCAAGACTTGTGTATCTCGTGCGGGCGTTGTTTTGCGGCCTGCGAGGATACCTCGCATCAGGCGATTTCCATGTCGCCCGAGCGGGTGTTTGAAGTGATCGATGACGAATGTGTCGCGTGCAACCTGTGTGTCAATGTCTGCCCGGTCGAGGCCTGCATCACGATGGAGGCGATGGCCCCCGGTACGGTCGACCCGCGCACGGACAAGACGGTGGAACCGGACTATGCCAACTGGACAACGCACCCCAACAACCCAAGTGCGACGGCGGCAGAGTGAGTGTTGCGCAGGGGTGAGTTAATGGTCGCTGTGCGGACTTAGTTGCCGTTGGGTTGAATTGGACCATGTGGGCGACAGGGTTGCACCAGCATTCCACCCAAGCTAACAATTTCAGATGAAAACAACGCTCTTGTTCGTCTCATTCGTCGTGGTCCTGGGTCTAGCAGCAGTTTCTATGAGGCTCGCGAAAGAAGCTGAACATTCGAAAAACGCAGTTTGGAAATACACCCAATTTCTCAGTGATGCAGCAGGTGCGAATTGCCTGAGAAAAGAAGCTCTTATCCAAGCTGCGATCATAAAAACTTGGGAGTATGAAGTAGATCCGATAAGGATTTTTCCCAGTGATCGAGTTGATGGGTTCGAGACATCGCTAAGGGTGCTCATTGACCCTCCACTCCCATTTTTGCTTACAGCTAACAAAGGCCAGGGTGAGACATTCTACTTTGATAAAAACGGTTGTTGGATGCGCTAGTCTGCTGCCCAATAGCACCGCAAAGAGATGAAGCTGTTTGACACACTTTGGGCTCGAAGCAGCGATAGCCTCCTCTTGCCTCTACACGCTCAACACCCTCCGAAACAACATTTCCAGATGACGCCTAGCGCCATCTATCGGATCTTCGTCTGAAAGCACCTGCACTTGTGCATCAAAGTCCGCGTAGTGTTGCGTCGTGGACCAGATCGAAAAGATCAAGTGGCGGGGGTCCACTTGGGCCAGTTTGCCCGCATCGATCCAGCCTTGGATCACGGCGCATTTTTCATCGAACAGCGGTTTGAGGTCGGCCAACAGATGCGGGTGCATGCGCGGTGCGCCTTGCAGGATTTCACCGGCAAACAGGCGGCTTTCGCGAGGTAGGTCGCGGGCCATATCCAGTTTGCGCCGCACATAATCCAACAATTCGGTCATGGGATCGCCCGTTGCGTCCAGTTCGACCAGCGGATCCAGCCATGTTTCCATCAACTGGCTAAGCAGGGTGACGTGAATGTCTTCCTTACCGGTGAAATAATAAAGGATGTTGGGTTTGGACAGGCCAGCGGCCACTGCGATCTGATCCAGTGTCGCACCACGATACCCGTGGGCCGAGAAGACGTCGAGCGCGGCATCTAGAATCAGGTGTCGGTTACGTTGCTGGATGCGGCTGGGTTTCTTGGGTGCGTCGTCTTGCATGTGCAATCCTTTGGTCTTGTTTGCCACAAGTCTAGGCAGATGCGCGCATTGTAAGCAATTCTGTTCAAAGCAGTTCTTGACACATTTGCGCGCCTTAGCAATCGTAGCTTTACCAATTGGTCAAAAAGCCACCACTATCGGCAGCAGGGGGATCGACATGGCAAATCTAGGTGAAAACCTTCGGATCAACGGCGACCGGCTGTGGGACAGCCTGATGGAGATGGCCAAGATCGGCCCCGGTGTGGCCGGTGGTAATAATCGTCAAACCTTGACCGATGAGGACGGCGAAGGCCGCGCCCTGTTTCAATCTTGGTGCGAGGCTGCTGGCTGTTCGATGGGCTTGGATCAGATGGGCAACATGTTTGCGCGTCGCGAAGGCACGGATCCTGATGCGTTGCCGGTTTATGTGGGGTCACACCTTGATACCCAGCCCACGGGCGGCAAGTACGACGGCGTTTTAGGTGTGCTTGGCGGTTTGGAAATTTTGCGTACGCTGAATGACCTTGAGGTCAAGACAAAACACCCCATTGTGGTGACAAATTTCACCAACGAGGAAGGCACGCGTTATGCGCCTGCTATGCTGTCTTCGGGCGTGTTTGCGGGCATTCATACGCAGGATTGGGCTTATGATCGTGTCGATGCCGAGGGCAAGAGTTTTGGCGATGAATTGAAGCGTATCGGATGGCGCGGTGACGAAGAGGTTGGCGCGCGCAAGATGCACGCGTTCTTTGAATTGCATATTGAACAGGGGCCGATTTTAGAGGCCGAGGGCAAGGATATTGGCGTTGTCACCCACGGTCAGGGACTGTCGTGGACGCAAGTGACAGTGACGGGAAAGGACAGCCATACGGGGTCCACCCCAATGCCGATGCGCAAGAATGGGGGTCTGGGCATGGCGCGTATTTTGGAAACCGTCGATCAAATCGCGTGGTCGCACGCGCCCCATGCGGTGGGAGCGGCGGGGCATATCGATGTCTACCCGAATTCGCGCAATGTGATCCCGGGGCAGGTGGTGTTCACCGTCGATTTCCGTTCGCCCGAGTTAAGCGTGATCGAGGATATGGAGGCGCGCCTGCGTGTCGAGGGTCAAAAGATCGCGGATGAGATGGGGTTGTCGATTGAGTTTGAAAAGGTTGGAGGGTTTGATCCCGTGGCCTTTGATGCGGGTTGTGTTGGAGCCGTGCGCACGGCGGCGGAGCGGCTGGGATATTCGCACATGGATTTGATTTCCGGCGCGGGCCACGATGCGTGTTGGATCAATCGCGTCGCACCCACGGCGATGGTGATGTGCCCTTGTGTGGATGGGTTAAGCCACAACGAGGCGGAAGAGATTTCAAAAGATTGGGCGGCGGCTGGCACGGACGTGTTGTTTCATGCGGTGGTCGAGACGGCGGAGATTGTGGGGTAATCTGACCTTGCGCATTTCTGGGCTCTGCCCCGGACCCCGGAGTTTAATTGGCAAGATGAAGATGGATCGAAGAGGACGGACGCGATGACCAAAGTTATTAAAGGCGGCATGGTGTGCACTGCTGACCGCACGTGGAAAGCCGACGTTTTGATCGAAGGCGAGACCATCAAACAGATCGGTACCGACTTGCAAGGTGACGAATATATCGATGCTGAGGGTGCCTATGTTATCCCTGGCGGGATTGATCCACACACGCACCTTGAGATGCCTTTCATGGGGACAACCGCTGCCGAGACGTTTGAGTCCGGCACATGGGCCGCAGCCTGTGGTGGCACCACGATGATCGTCGATTTTTGTCTGCCCGGTGCCGATGGCTCCATCAAGAATGCGATCAACGAATGGCACCGTAAATCCGCTCCCCAGATATGTTCCGATGTTGGTTACCACATGGCAATTACTGGCTGGAATGAGGACGTGTTCAACGAAATGAAGGATGCCGTTGATATGGGCGTCAATTCCTTTAAACATTTCATGGCCTACAAAGGTGCGCTGATGATCGAGGACGACGAGATGTTCGCCTCTTTCAAGCGTTGTGCTGAGTTGGGCGCGCTGCCTATGGTGCATGCCGAGAATGGTGATCTGGTCGCTGAGATGCAGCAGAAGTACTTTGATCAGGGGATTACGGGGCCTGAGGGTCATGCTTATTCCCGTCCACCTGAGTTTGAGGGCGAGGCGGCCAACCGTGCCATCACGATCGCCGATGCGGCGGGTGTTCCTTTGTACATTGTGCATGTGTCTTGTGAGCAAGCGCACGAAGCCATCCGACGCGCGCGCCAAAAGGGGATGCGGGTTTATGGCGAACCTTTGATCCAGTTTTTGACGTTGGACGAGAGCGTTTATTTCAACACCGATTGGGATTATGCGGCGCAGCGAGTTATGTCGCCTCCGTTCCGGTCCAAGGATCACCAAAACAGCCTTTGGGCCGGGTTGCAGTCGGGATCGTTGCAAGTGGTTGCAACGGACCATGCGGCGTTCAACACCGATCAAAAGCGCGCTGGGCGTGATGATTTTCGCATCATTCCCAATGGGTCGAACGGGCTTGAGGAACGCCTTGCCGTGCTGTGGACCGAAGGGGTTGAGACAGGACGTTTGACGCCAAATGAATTTGTCGCGGCGACGTCGACCAATGTGGCTAAGATTTTGAACATCTATCCCAAGAAAGGTGCGATTGTTGAGGGCGCGGATGCGGATATTGTGGTCTGGGATCCTAAAATCACTAAGACGATTTCGCCTGCCAATCATCATTCAGTGTTGGATTACAACGTATTCGAGGGGTTTGAGGTGCAGGCGCAGTCACGGTTCACCTTGTCACGAGGCGAGGTGATCTGGGCATGGGGACAGAATTCGCAACCCGCCCCCGGCCGGGGCAAGTTCGTGCCGCGCCCTGCGTTTTCGTCGGCGTCTCAAGCGCTTAGCAAATGGAAGGCGCTGACCGCACCGAAGATGATCAAGCGTGATCCGTTGAATATTCCGGCGGGGATTTGATGAGGGCTGCGTTGTTGTCACCACTCCCTAAACATGATTGCAAAGTTGTGGACCGCATCGCGCGTGATCAGGCGGGACTACTTCTTCGGAGGTTTGCAGCCGGGCAGATAACAAATGATGCGTTTGAGGACGGAATGCCGATCACAAGGGATCCCTCTATTGGCGCCGTCTGGGATCCAGCATGGGTGTATAAACACGGTACGAAATGTCACTTTCGGACTGGTCCAAACTGTCTGCACCCTGATGCAAAACGCGGGTGGATCAGGTGGCTTTTGTTTTTGGACTCGGACTGCAAATATCTTTGGCCTCAAATACAACACCCCGGAAACGACCCGGCAGCTAGGCCCGTCAATTTTTTAGGGTGGGTGCACAGGTTTCTTGGCCGAGCCGATGTTCCCAATAACTATGAACGGTTTGAGAATGCGGGGCACTATGCGGTTTGGCCTTTTATTTCTCAAAAAGATCACCGCCAAGCGCTGCGAATTCCGCGTAGATTTGGGGGTGCAAAGCTATGACGGCAATAATTTCGGCCCAGAATCTCGACCTGACATTCGAAACCAACGACGGCCCTGTCCACGCGTTAAAAGGTGTATCGCTGGACATTGAGAAGGGCGACTTCGTATCGTTCATCGGTCCATCGGGCTGTGGCAAAACCACATTTCTGCGCTGCATGGCAGATTTGGAGCAACCGACAGGTGGAACTATTACAGTCAATGGTGTGACCCCGGAACAGGCACGAATGGCGCGGGCCTATGGATATGTGTTTCAGGCAGCGGGTTTGTATCCGTGGCGCACGATTGGTGGCAATATTTCGTTGCCGCTTGAAATCATGGGGTACTCCAAGGCTGACCAAGCCGAGCGCGTGGCGCGTGTTTTGGAATTGGTCGAATTGGCAGGCTTCCAGAAAAAGTTCCCTTGGCAATTGTCTGGTGGCATGCAGCAGCGCGCTTCGATCGCGCGGGCATTGGCTTTTGATGCGGACATTTTGTTGATGGATGAACCGTTTGGCGCGCTGGATGAAATCGTGCGGGATCATCTGAACGAACAACTTTTGCAGCTTTGGGCGAATACGCAAAAGACGATCGCCTTTGTCACTCACTCCATTCCGGAGGCCGTCTATTTGAGCACCAAAATTGTCGTGATGTCTCCGCGACCTGGGCGGATCACTGATGTGATCGACAGCCCCTTGCCGAAAGAGCGCCCTTTGGACATTCGTGAAAGTCCAGAGTTTTTGGAAGTGGCACATCGTGTGCGGGACGGGTTGCGCGCGGGGCATGGTGATGATTAAGGGTTTGTCACCGGCGGGGGGCATAGATTCAGCCCATACCCCGCCACCGAACCGCATCTGGTTTAAGGGCGCGGCCACCCCCTTCATCGTTCACGGCCATTGGCATGCCTGCCTTTACCGTAGTTCTATCAAAACGCGTTTTCCTTTCATTGTTCTTAAAATATGCAAAGAACTTTGTGTGCAGCATGGGGCGGCATTTGCATATTTGTGGAACAATGAAGCACAAGGGGGCGCGAGAGATGCGTAATTTTGTGCCCGTTTTGACTGTGGTTGGGATTATCTTTGCGCTTTGGTATGGGGCCGCGATCTGGCTGAATGCGGCTTGGGCCTATGACAAAGCGAAGCGTGCGGATGTGACGTTGAGTGCGTCTGAGTTGGTGGCGGACACATGGGCGCAGGACAAACCCAAATTGCCTGCTCCGCATCAGGTTGCGGTCGAGATTTGGGAGACGACGGTTCAGAAGAAGATAACTTCGAAGCGGTCTTTGATCTATCATTCTTGGATTACTTTAAGTGCGACGCTGTTGGGTTTTGCCTTGGGCACGGGGCTTGGCGTGCTTTTGGCTGTTGGCATTGTTTACAACAGGGTCATGGACCGTTCGGTCATGCCTTGGATCATTACCAGTCAAACGATCCCTATTCTGGCATTAGCGCCGATGATTATTGTCGTGCTGAATGCTGTGGGTGTTTCGGGATTGCTGCCTAAAGCAATGATTTCGATGTATTTGTCATTCTTTCCTGTTGTTGTCGGCATGGTAAAGGGTTTGCGCAGTCCTGAGGTGATGCAGTTGGACCAAATGCGCACTTGGAACGCGAGCCCAAGTCAGATGTTCTGGCGCTTGCGGTTGCCGTCTTCGATGCCGTTTTTGTTTGCTTCGCTTAAGGTTGGTATCGCGGCCAGTCTTGTTGGTGCCATTGTTGGTGAATTGCCGACAGGGGCGGTGGCCGGTCTGGGCGCGCGTTTGTTGGCTGGCAGTTATTATGGTCAGACGATCCAAATTTGGTCGGCGTTGATTATGGCCGCGGCTTTGGCCGCCGTGTTGGTCGCTATTGTGGGCCTTATTCAGCGCGTCATGTTGCGTCGGATGGGGATGGCATGATGGGTTGGGTCATCTTTGCATTGACGGCTTGGGGCATGGGTTGGGCGTTGAACGTTTGGTTGTCGCGCCGGCCAACGACGCAGTTTTTACGTCTTGCCATGCCGGTTGTGTTTGGGCTGACCATCATTGCCATCTGGGAAGGCGTCGTGCGTGGGTTTGACATCTCGGCGGTGTTGTTGCCAACGCCTTCGGCCATTGCGGTGCGGTTTGTCGGGTCGACTGACATTTTGTGGGTGGATTTTGTCCAGACGGTCATCAAGGGCGCGTTGAGTGGTTACGTGATCGGCTGTGGTGCCGCGTTCTTGACGGCTGTGGTCATGGACCGCGTTTCGTTTTTGCGACGTGGTTTGTTACCCGTTGGAAATTTTGTCGCGGCGCTTCCGGTGATCGGCATGGCGCCTATTTTGGTCATGTGGTTTGGCTTTGATTGGCAATCCAAGGCGGCGGTTGTTGTTGTCATGGTGTTTTTTCCGATGCTTGTGAACACGGTGCAGGGATTGCAGGCCAGTTCGCAGATGCAACGCGATTTGATGCAGACCTACGCGGCCAGTCCGATGACCGCATTGATCAAACTGCGTTTGCCCATGGCGATGCCCTTTATTTTTAATGGTTTGAAAATTGCCACCACTCTGGCTTTGATCGGGGCGATTGTTGCTGAATTTTTTGGCTCACCCATCCAGGGTATGGGCTTTCGTATCTCGACCTCGGTAGGGCAGCTTGCGCTGGACCTTGTCTGGGCGGAAATTGTGGTCGCTGCCCTTGTTGGGTCGGCCGCTTATGGAACGGTTGCTTTGATCGAACGCGTCGTGACGTTCTGGCATCCATCACAACGGGCCCGCCAATGAGGCCTGACATTAACTAATTATCAACAAGGAGAGTACCATATGAAGATTATGACCAGTTTTGCCCTCAGCGCAGCTTTTGGCCTGTCAGCGATGGCAGCCCAAGCCGCAGATGATGTTACCCTGCAACTGAAGTGGGTCACGCAGGCCCAGTTTGCGGGCTATTACGTGGCCCTTGATAAAGGGTTCTATGAAGAAGAAGATCTTGATGTCACCATCAAGCCCGGTGGCCCCGATATTGCGCCAACGCAGGTGCTTGCGGGTGGCGGTGCAGACGTCACAGTTGAGTGGATGCCTGCGGCCCTTGCGGCACGTGAAAAAGGCTTGCCGATGGTTAACATCGCCCAACCGTTCAAATCATCGGGCATGATGCTGACCTGCCGTAAAGACGCGGGTGTTTCCAGCACGGATGATTTCCCGGGCAAAACGCTGGGTGTTTGGTTCTTTGGTAATGAATTCCCATTCCTGTCTTGGATGAACAAGCTTGAGATCCCAACAGACGGATCCGACGGTGGCGTTACGGTGCTGAAGCAGGGCTTTAACGTTGATCCCATTCTGCAAGGGCAAGCGGCCTGTGTGTCGACCATGACCTATAACGAATATTGGCAGATCATCGATGCGGGTCTAACGCCTGAAGAACTGCAGGTCTTTAAATACGAGGATCAAGGCGTCGCAACGCTCGAAGATGGGTTGTATGTGCTTGAGGAAAACCTTGCCGATGCAGAGTTTTCCGACAAGATGGTGCGCTTTGTGCGCGCGTCGATGAAAGGCTGGAAATACGCCGAGGCGCACCCAGATGAAGCCGCTGATATCGTTCTTGAAAACGATGCCTCTGGTGCACAGACCGAAGAACATCAGCGACGTATGATGGGCGAAGTTGCCAAACTAACAGCGGGCAGCAACGGCGCTTTGGATGCTGCAGATTACGACCGCACAGTGGCATCGCTGTTGTCGGGCGGGTCTGATCCGGTGATCTCGAAAGCGCCTGAAGGCGCGTGGACGCACGCGATTACGGATGCAGCGTTGAAATAAGACGTGGCTGCGATCAATTTAAAGGGGCCGACCGTTGGGTTGGCCCCTTTTGGGTGCGAAGTGGCCCCGTTTGGTTAATACTCAGTCTTGGACGCAGTCGCCTTATTTAGAGACACTCGCCTTGCCCTCTTGGCGTTTTGGCATTTTCTTGCCTCCGCCTTGTTGAATGACATGGGTCAGCTCGTGGGCAAGCAACTTGACGTTTTTGGCATCGGCCGGCTTGGCTAAATAAAGTTCGTTGCCCATGGCAAATGCCTTGACCCCCATTTCCTTGCAAGCATCAGCTGCATTGCCGCCCGTATGAACGCGAACCTTGCTTAGGTCGGCGCCCAATGCGTCACTTAGACCTTGGGCAACATTTTTAGGCAGTTTAATGGATTTGGTGCCTTCGGGGGTCGTTTTAAGGGCTTTGGTTTTAGCTTTTTTGCCTTTCAGCTTTTCGGTAATTTTCTTGATTTCGTCGTCGGCCATGGGATGTCTCCAATAGAAATTCGTTCAATGAAAGGGACTTTAACATAGGTATGTGGATTCAGGAAATGTCGTAAAAATAGGGCGCGCAGTGGCCGCGCGCCCTGTAAACTCAACGCAAAAATTGCTGCGTAGTTACAGTACTGTAACGATAGTGCCGACAGGAACGCGCTCGTACAGGTCGGTCACGTGTTCGTTCAGCATGCGGATGCACCCGTTGGACACAGACGAGCCAATAGTTTCGGGCTGCGTTGTGCCATGGATGCGGAAGAATGTGTCGACCCCGTTCTGGAACAGATAAAGCGCACGCGCGCCAAGCGGATTGTCTGGGCCGCCGGGCATGATGTCAAAGTTGCCTTTGAAGCGGCTATAAAGCTGCGGGCTGCGTTCGATCATATCGTTCGTGGGGCGCCAGGTGGGCCATTCTTTTTTGACGTCGATGCTGGCTGTTCCGGTAAATTCCAACCCAGCGCGGCCCACTCCCACACCGTAACGGATGGCGCTGCCTTCTTCGTTTACCCAATACAGATAGTAGCTGCGCGGCAGGACAAGGATTTGGCCCGGCGCGAAGTCTTTTTTAATGGTGACGACCTGTGGTGTCGGGTCAAAGGCGGTGGGTGTGTTGGCCTGAACAACGGCGGGCGTAAGGGCGGCGGCGGCGCTGAGGCTTAGAAAATGACGACGATCCATGCGGAAAAGCTCCTGTTTTATCTAGTCCAATCATGCCCGTATGGTGCTTTGGGTCAATGTTTGACTTTGATGAGCTGGGACGGAGCGCGGTGCGGAGCGATGAATTTTTCGTGATGAGAGGCAATTGCAACTGGATCGGCGAGGTGAATATTGAATCCGGTGTTTTCGGCGTTCTTGGCACGCGCAGTTCCGCGAAACTTGTCTGTTCTTGCCAACATATTT